>JANNHY010000398.1:0-21928 GCA_031404635.1 Ilumatobacteraceae bacterium | reverse complement strand
CGCCTTGGAGAGGTCGCGGGCGGTGCGGTCGACGCCGGCCACGACAGTCGGGAGCGGTTGTCGGGCGTGCTCGGCGGCTACTGCGGTCGTCACAGTGCGGGACCATGCGACCGGGCTTTGGTCGTCGTCACGGTGCAGCGGCCATGTTTCCGTTTGTTCCTCGACCATTCGGGCGCGATCCCCGATGAACAAACGGGATTTGTGGTCGCTGAGCGTGATGACTCGGTACAACGCAGTCCGGTTAGCGTCCGCCACAAGATCTCGGGTGGCAAAGGTGTTGTCGATGACGACGCGGTCACGTGTGACGCCTGCGAGACGGACAACCGCCGAGTAGTGGGGCGACGCGAACACCGCGATTGCCTTGGTCGCCTTCTCGGCAACACTCGATCCGATGAGGGCTGTGACCGCGTCGATCACTTTCCGGCGGATGTCGTCGGGTACGTCGCCTTCGAGCCGGCGGTCGGCGTCGGCGGCGAGTCCGGTCAACCCGACAAGGTCATTCGGGGCCATCGAACGTCCCGGGACGGTTGTAAGTAGCAGCGTGACAGAAGGGTATGAATTCTGGCGCTGGAGATCGGCGAGTAGCGAGCGATTCATCAGTTCTGTTCCTCACAGGATGTAGGGCGTGGCGGTAGATGTCGCTCAGCGAAACGTTGGGGACGCTGGCGATGCCTGAAGTGAGCGCGCGAACGTCCGGCCGCCGATAGAGCCGATCGTCCACTTGTTGTGGCCAATCGACCCGAGGTAACTATGCGATGGCCTCGTAGCGTGCACCCCTGCCTGCACGACATCAGGCGACCTGTTCGAGATGGAGAGGATCGACTTCATCCCACCAGTCCGAGACATCATTACGGTCGGCCAGTTCGACGAGAACCCGCCGCAGGGCCACATCATCTTCAAGTGACCTGCCCACCAGCGACGTGAATGCTCGAGTGACGGGGGCAGGATTTGAACCTGCGGCCTTCGGGTTATGAGCTAACCGATTGGTTTGTCGTGCCTCATCTATCGCACGCCCACGGCTATGCCGTGTCGCCCACTTTGGAGCAGATCGCGGCATTGCCTAAGCGCAAGTAGCTTCGGTGATCTGGCGTAACAAGGTGCCCGTGACGCGCCTCATCAGGCCAGTGATCGGCACCGACGGAGCGGACACCACCGTCGATCGGTTCGCGACGGTTGATCGGACGGCAGGCTGGAGGTCGGCTGCTCACCTCGGTGTGTCAGGTGGGGGTTGTTGTCGGGGGGGCACGAGTAGGTGGAGGTCTTGGTTTCCGTAGGGCGAGGGGTCGTCGATTGGTTCGATGTGGGCGAAGGTGGTGGCTCCGGGGAGCACCGCGGCGATGGCGCTCTTGACCTCCTCGGTGACGCTGTGGGCGTAGCTGACCGTCCAGTGATCGGGGACGAGGATGTCGATGTAGATGAACCGTTGTCGGCCGGCTTCGCGGGTTTGCACGGCGTGGAAGTCGATGTGTTGCTCGTTTCGGTAGCGGTCGAGCACTGCGTCGATCTGGGCCGCCTCCTCGGCGGGCAGCGCTGCATCGAGGAGGCCGACGACCGATCGGCGTAGGAGTCGGTAGCCGGTGTAGACGATGTTGATCCCGACGAGGAGGGCGACGATGGGATCGAGGATCTCCCAGCGCAGGATCGCGACCAGCACGATGCCGATGATGACGCCGACGGATGTGACCACATCTGTGAGGAGGTGTTTGCCGTCGGCTGTGAGGGTCATTGATCGATGCCGACGACCGGCGCGTACGAGGGCGAGGCCGACGACCAGGTTCACTGCCGAGGCTGCGGTCGACAGCAACAGCCCGAGGCCCGGTTGGTCGAGCGGGATGGGGTTGGCGAGGCGGGTGAGCGCAGTCCAGATGATGGCCACTGCGGCGGCGGCGATGAGCAATCCCTCGACTGCGGCTGAGAGGTACTCGGCCTTGCCGTGGCCGAAGTGGTGCTCGAGGTCGGGTTTTCGCGCCGCGACGATGAGCGCCCATAGGGCAACCAGTGCGGCGATCAGGTTGACGACGGACTCCAGTGCGTCGGACAGGAATCCGACGGACCCGGTGATCACTGCGGCGAGGGTCTTTAATGCGATCGTGACGATCGCGGCGCCGATCGCGACGAGGATGTAGCGGATCAGGGTGCGCTGTTGGGCGTCCATGCGGTGTCACCTCGCCGGTCGTGGGGCCGCCTGTTGGTGGCCTCGGACAATTCTGCCTCGTGGTCGCGAGCCGGACGCAGTGATTCGCACAGTCCAGAGCTCGCCGCACGTTGAGCGAGGGGGGCAGCGACAGTCATCGCCGCTTCGGGGAGGTGCGTCGTGGCTTGGCCATTTGTCGCTGGACACGGCGGACCATCGATGGTCAGGATGCTCACCTGTCGAAGCCCTTCGACGATGAGCACGAGCCCGAAGACGAGTAGGTGGCAGCCGCGATGTCCCTGAGGTGTGGGTCGGTGACCGTGGATGTGTCCAGAAGTCCGCAAGTTTGTGATTCGTCGCCAGCGAGTAGGTGGTCACTGATCAGGTTCTGGCTAAACCCGCTCGTGCCGTCGTGATTCGGTTCGTGGTCGTATGGATGTCACAGTTCGGTCTCGATCTCGCTTCGACGGCTGCGGCGATCATTCGCGCGCAGGCGCTCCTGCCGGATGTCGGGGCTGGAGCGTTCGACGGCGTTGCGCCGCGATCTGGCGGCGAGCTTGCGCAGCTCGTCGGCCCAGAGGACGAAGCTGGCGAGGCCAGCGCAAAGCAGCCAGTCTGTGGCGCCGATCGCAGTGGTATCGAAGGCGTCGTTGAGGAACGGGATGTAGACCACCGTGACCTGCAGTGCCAGCGAAACACCGATTGCCATCCACAGCAAGGGGTTGAGAACAGGTGGTGGAAGGCGCTGACGCGGTCGGATCGGGCGTTGAAGCAGTTGAACAGCTTGTGCCAGCACGAGCGTGGTGAACGCCATAGTGCGGGCTTCGGTGATCGTGCCGTCCACCAACCCGCTGGCAACGTGAGGTCGAGGGCGAGGAGCGTGACGACTGCCATGACGAGACCCACGAACACCACGCCGATCTGCATCTCGCGGTCGATGACGCGGTCGAAGAGACCTCGCGACGGGCGGTTCATGACGTTGTCAGGGGGTGGGTCGAGGCCCATTGCCAGAGCTGGGGCGGTGTCGGTGAGCAGGTTGCGTCGACCTCGAATGCAAACTGTGGTGCACCACCCACAACCTTCTCAAAATGTTCCGGGCGGCAACGGCCTGAACGTCCGGCACCCGCCGCTGACCGATCGGCACGCTTCGAGGCCTGACCAACAGGGCACTCCAAGCAGGATCAACCGATCCACATCGACCGATCCTCATCGACAACAACATCACCCTCGTCGCTTTGCGCAACACCCACCTGGGAGGATTCGAACCTCCGTTTTCAGTTTAGGAACCCGATCAACTATTCGTGGACGACTAGTCAGCGGGCGGGCAAGCCGCATCGGTCCAGCGACGGCGAGGCTTCTCACGCTGCCCTCACGTACTCCGACGCGGAACAGCCATGACCTGTCCCCAGCACGGAATGTCTGCGGTGCACTGCGCAACCAGCGGAGCGCGTCGTCGAGCCGTGGTCATCATCCAGTTGCGTCGACGCCAGGATCGAGTATCCCGAAGGCCTTGCGCGACACCAATTGCGGTCGTTCCCCTTCCGACTGGACATAACCGCGCGTCGTGGACACGTCGGAGTGGCCGACGAATCGCGCAACGTCCTCGAGGTCGAGGTCGCCCGACGCATAGAGATTCGTCACGACCGAACGGCGACCGGTATGCGTACCGATCTCCGACGGGTCGAGCCCTACCGCCTCCGCAGCCTTGCGGATCGCTTTGTCAATGTGCTGGCGGAGCATCGACCGTCCGGCGGGGTTCACGAAGACAAGGTCGAGCATCTCGCCCTGATACGACACCTCAGGCCACGGCACGACCTGCTCGTCGCGCATTCGCTGCCAGTGATCACGGTGCGCCGCCAGGAGCGTGAGCGTCGTTGGTGCGAGTAGTTGCCGGCCGGCAGTGCGGCTGGTCTTCGGTGCGCCGAGCAACATGCCGATGCCGTCAGCGTACGTGGAACCGCGTCGCAGTCGAGCAGTCCCAGCGTCAAGGTCGAGGTCCTGCCAAGCCAGCCCGAGCGCCTCGCTGACACGCCAGCCTTGGACGAAGCACAGAGCCACCGCGGCGACGTAGCGCTCGTCGCACACGCTGACCAGCCGCGCCACCTCAGCCGGGGAGAGTGTTCGTCGTTGGACCTTCGGCACCCGAGGCGAGCGAACCTTCTTGGCGACGTTGTCCTCCGCGAGACCGAGGTTGACAGCCTCGTCGAGCAGTTGCACGAGGAGCATCCGGATGTTCCGAGCACGCGAGGCGGAGCCCGATTGTGCGATCTCACCGATCACACCGGCGACGTTCTCTGGCCGGAGCTTTCGGACGGGCACATCGCCGAGCCGCCCGTTGACGACGCGCAGTTGCTTCTCGTACGTGGACCAGGTGGTGACGCGCACACGGTGACGGGCCACGTGGTCAAGCCACCAGCGTGAGAGTTCGGTCAGGGTGGTATCGGCATGAAAGCCGCCCGAGAGCGGTGCGAACTTCCCTGCGTCCAGCTCGGCAGCGACGTGTCGGTCGCGAGACGCCTCGGCAGCGGCACGCGTCCGACCGGTCGGTCGACCCATCCTGCCGTCGGCCTTTCGCCACGGCGCGACCCAGACGTTGCGAGACTTGTCGAAGAACGGGTCCGGTTGACCGCGCTGCGCGCGGTTGACCACCATGAACGACCCGGTCGACGAGTCATCGACACGCTTGCCACGAGGAGCACGGGGCACGACAGGACCCTCCCTTCAATGCTGTACCCACTCAAGCTAGTCCTTGATGCGTGACATTGAGACTTACACTGAGACTTACAGTCTGTGAACGTCCCTGGACGTCCATGCACCCCACCGCACAAACTTCCTAGTCAGAGCCGCATCGGTGGTTACGCATGAACGTCCAGAGACGCTGTGGCGGAGGTGGACGGGAATCGAACCCGCCAGACGGGGATCGCCCGTCTCAGCCGCTTTGAAGGCGGTGGAGCCCACCAGGTGCCCAGACACCTCCGCTGGCGACGCTAGCGCAACGACCTCGACGCGCCACGTTGGTATGCGACCTGCTCGTCGATAGGTTCCGCTTCACTTCCCCCAATTCGATAGATCTCGGTTCGTATGGGGTGAAGTCACATGATTCTTTGTTGGGCCGCGAAAGGCGGCAGCGGAACCACGGTGGTCGCTTGTGCATTGGCCTTGGGCTCGGCCCGCGGCCAACCGGCAACTCTGGTCGATCTCAGTGGCGATAGCGCGACGGCGCTCGGGTTGGCCGAGCCGACCGGGCCCGGGGTGGTCGACTGGCTGGTCTCGCCAACGGCAGGACCCACCGATCTCGCCCGGCTTGCGGTGACGATCCGTGACGACGTGCGGTTGATCCCACGCGGCAGCGCTGGCCCACCTGACGACCAATGGCCGCGACTCGCCGCGGCACTAGGTCGATCGGCAGGTGTGATAGTCGACGCCGGCACCGGTTGCCCACCCCAGGCACTGCACGATGCGGCCGAACATTCGCTGCTCGTCACCCGGCCCTGCTTCATCGCGCTGCGGCGGGCCCAGCAACTCGGCATCCGCCCCACCGGCATCGTGCTGGTCGACGAACCGGGGAGGACGCTCACATCGAGCGACATCGAACACGCGCTCGGCGTTGGCGTGGTCGCCGAGGTCCGTCTCGATCCCGCCGTCGCCCGCGCCGTCGACGCCGGATTGCTCGCGGCCCGCCTACCGCGATCGCTCATCGTCTCGTTGCGGAGCGCGGCGTGATCGACATCATCGCCGAGCGCTCGCCGTTGGGCGGTCTCGAACGATGGCTCATCGATCCGGCGATCGACGAGGTGATCGTCAACGGAGGTGGCGATGTGTGGATCGAGCGGGCAGGCAGGTTGGCCCGAGTCGCGACGATGAGCACCCCAGCGGTGACCACCGCGATCGAACACATCCTGCGTCCGATCGGGCGGCGACTCGATCGTTCCAACCCAACCGTCGACGCTCGCCTGCCCGACGGGTCGAGGGTGTGTGCCGTGATCGGGCCGATCGCGGTCGACGGTCCGTGTCTCACCATCCGCCGCTTTGCCTTGCGCCCGCTACCCCTGTCGGCCTTCGCACCGCCCGACGTGGCCGGGTTGCTGCAGACCATCGTCACGGCGCGGTGCAACCTGCTTGTCAGCGGGGCCACCTCGTCGGGAAAGACGACGCTGCTCAACGCGCTTGCCGCGGTGGTACCGGCAACAGAACGCGTCATCACCCTCGAAGACATCGCCGAGCTGCGCCTTTCACACCCGCACGTGGTGCGGTTGGAGACCCGACCACCCACCGCCGAGGGAACCGGCGAGGTCACGCTCCCCCATCTGCTGCGCACCGCGCTGCGGCTACGCCCCGACCGGCTCGTCCTCGGTGAGGTGCGCGGCGCCGAAGCGGTGCAACTCGTGCAAGCGATGAACACGGGCCACGACGGTTCGATGGCCACGGTTCACGCCAACTCCGCCGTCGATGCCGTGGCCCGGGTGTGCTCGTTGGTGCTGCAGGAGGTTCCCGGCTGGCCGCTCGACGCGATCCACGACCAGGTTCGCCGATCGATCGATGTCGTCATCCACGTCGGCAGAACTATCGACAACCAACGGCGAGTCGTCGAAGTGGGTGAGATCGACCTGGCGACCGGCAGCGTGCGCGTGCGCCGCCTCGCAGATCGGGCGACCGTGATTGCCCCACTCCAGCGCAGACGGCAATGATGGCGGCGTTGCTGGTCGGCTTGCTGGCCATGCTGATCGCTGCGCCCGCGGCCCGCCGGCTGCATCCGGCGCTGCGTCCACTGCAGCCCGAAGCGTGCGGGCCGCGCCGCTCACGCCGCTCGGCGCCCGACTACGCATCGATGCTCGATGCGATCGCCCGCCAGGTTCGTAGCGGCTCCAGTTTGACCAGCGCGGTCATTGACGAGATCGACAGATCCTCCCCGCTCGGCGAGGTGGCCGAGCGACTCGCCGGCCGCGGTTCGCTCGCCGATGCGCTGACCGCCATCACCCCGGGCGACGACGACCTCGCGCTCACGGTGCAGGCACTGTCGGCGACGGCCCACCTCGGTGGTCCGATCGCCGCCACGCTCGACGAGGCCGCAGCGGTGTTACGCGAACGTGCCGCGGCACGCGCCGAACGCCGGGCCCACGGATCACAAGCTCGTCTCAGCGGTCGAGTGCTGACGATCGTTCCCCTTGGCTTCGCAGTGTGGAGCGCAGTTACCAGCCAACGCACGCGCGACGTCTACGTCGCCACCGCGGCGGGCTCTATCTGCGCCTTGTGCGGCCTGGCCCTCAACCTCGTCGGCTGGCGATGGATGAAGCGGATCATCGGTCCGGCGTGATCACGGCCGTCGGCTGCGCCATCGTTGCCGCCCTGCTCTGTTGGCAGTGCCGACCGAAGCCGCTGGCGCGCGGCGCGCCAGCGCGCGGCGGTCCGCACCGTTGGCTGTGGATCATCATCGCCTGCGTCGCCGTCGTGGTCGCTCCACTCATCGGCCTGGTGACGGCGATCGGTGCTGCGATGTGGCGTCGCTGGTCGCAGGCCCGGCAGGTTGCACGCACCACCCGGCAGATCTCAGCCGACTTCCCCAACGCCCTGGATCTGCTGGTGCTGTCGATCCGCGCCGGCTATCTGCCGGCGCAGGCCATGTTCGAGATCACCCCGTTCCTGCCGCAACCGCTTCGTCCGCCGTTCACTGCCGTCGGCGAGGCGATGCAACGAGGAGACCGTTTCGCCGACGCACTCGGCCAGTTGCAGGCGTATCTCGGCCCCATCGCCCAACCGCTCGTCGACTCGTTGTCGGCAGCCGACCGCTACGGATTGCCGCTCGCCCCGGTGCTCGAGCGACTGGCGCTCGAAGCTCGCCAGCAGCGTCGCCGCGATGCCGACGCCACCGCCCGCGAGCTGCCCGTGCGGCTGGCCATGCCGTTGGTGCTGTGCACCCTGCCGTCGTTCGTGCTCTTGGCCATCGTCCCATTGCTCCTCGGAGCCCTCTCGTCGCTGCACACATGAGCGACCGAACCCATGCATCACTGAACGGGGCCCACCATGACAAGAATGTTCGTACGGCTGCAAAGTCGGTACCTCGCCGGCGACGATCGCGGCCAAGCCACCACCGAGTATGCGCTCGTCATGCTCGGGGCGGCAGTTGTCGCCCTGCTCGTCGTCGGCTGGGCCACCAGCGGTGGCGGCGCCGGAAAGATCGGTCGCTTGTTCGATCAGGTCATCGATGCGGTCACCGGCAAGCTCTGACACTCGAGATCACGGCCAGGCCGCGGTCGAGCTGGCCTTGTGCCTACCAATGTTGTTCGTCTTCCTCCTCGGCATCGTGCAGCTGGTCGTGATCGTCCGCGACCAGCTCGCCGTGCAGCTCGCCGCCAGAGAGGCAGCTCGCGCCGCGGCCGTGGCCACACCATCTGCGGCAGCCGCCCAGGGTGCTGCCACTCAGGCCGTCAGTCTCCGTCCGCTGATGGTCGCGACCGAAACGTCGGCCGCCACGGTCACCGTCACGATCAGCCACGTCACCCGCACCGACGTACCGCTGATCGGTGCGCTGTTACCCGATATCGCGGTCACTGCTTCGGCGACGATGGCGCTCGAACCTCCGTGACGCCGTAACGTGCGCTGGCATGAACCTGTCGACGAGCACCATTGTTGTCGGCGACGATGCCGTCATCAGCCTTTCCGGCGAGGTCGACCTGGCCACCATCCCGTTGCTACACGACGCGTTGGCCAAGGCTCTCGCCCATCACCCCGGCCGCACGATCGTCATCGACCTCGATGGCGTCACGGTCCTCGACGACAGCGGCCTTGGCGTGCTGCTAGGTGCTGCAGGGTCGGCCCGTGAGGCGGGTGCAGACCTCGTCGTGGTGTGCAACAACGTGCGACTGCTCGGAAGACTCGACCGAACCGGTTTCAGCCGCGCCGTCGAGGTGCGCACCCGCCTGACGAGTTGATACCGCCGTGTCGCTACTTGGCCCGGAAGTCGGGGTCGTGGCGGCGTAGCTCGCGACGGGCGATCGTCATCTTGTGTACCTCGTCGGGCCCGTCGGCGAGGCGCAGCGTGCGCTGGTGGGCATACATCTCGGCCAGCGGCCAGTCGTCGCACAGGCCGCCGGCGCCGTGCACCTGTATCGCCCGGTCAATGATCCGCAACGCCACGTTCGGCGCAGCCACTTTGATCGCGCTGATCTCCACGGCGGCGGCCTTGTTACCGACGGTATCCATCATCCACGCCGTCTTCAGGGTCAACAGTCGCACCATCTCCAAATCGATGCGCGACTCGGCGATCCAATCCATGATGTTGCTGCGCTCGGCCAGTCGCCGACCGAATGTGGTGCGTGTCAAGGCCCGCTGACACAGCAGCTCCAGCGCCCGCTCGGCCGCGCCGATCGAGCGCATACAGTGATGGATGCGGCCGGGCCCCAGTCGCGCCTGACTGATGGCGAAGCCGTCGCCGTCGTTGGCGATCAGGTTGGTCGCCGGCACCCGGCAGTTCTCGAAGCGCAGCTCGACGTGGCCCTCTTGATCCATGTAACCGAACACCGGCAGGGCACGCACCACCGTGAGACCGGGGGTGTCCATCGGCACCAGGATCTGGCTCTGCTGGCGATGAGGCGGCGCCGACGGGTCAGTCTTGCCCATCACGATGAAGATCGAGCAGTTGGGATGCATTGCCCCCGAGATCCACCACTTGCGGCCGTTCAACACGTAGTCGTCGCCGTCGCGTTCGATGCTCATCTCGATGTTGGTGGCATCGCTCGACGCGACATCCGGCTCGGTCATCGCGAACGCCGAGCGGATCTCGCCCTCCAGCAACGGCCGCAGCCACATGTCTTTCTGCTCCGCGGTGCCGTACACGGTCAGCACCTCCATGTTGCCGGTGTCGGGTGCCGAGCAGTTGCAGGCTTCGCTGGCGATGGTGCTACGACCCATGATCTCGGCGAGCGGCGCATACTCGGCATTGGTCAGGCCGGGACCCCACTCCTTGTGCGGTTGGAACAGATTCCACAGCCCACGCCTGCGGGCCTCGGCCTTCAGTTCCTCCATCACCGCCGGGTGGTGATGCGGGTTGCCGCTGGCCACCAACTGAGAGCGGTACACGTGCTCGTTCGGGTAGATGCACTCGTCCATGAAGGCCAACAGGTTTGCCCGGTACTCGTTGCAACGATCGGTGAAAGCGAAGTCCATGGCGCAAACGTAGATTGCGGGCGCGAATCTGGTGGCACTCGTCGGCTCACCGGCCGCGATCGCCGGCGGTGTCGACGGCGTCGCTGGCCTGCAACAGCCGCGGTCCGATCAGCTTGGCCATCAGGTGCTCGCCGGCGGTGACGGGCGGATAGCGCGGTGGGTCGGCGGCGCTCGTGCACGTCGGCAAACACTCGATCACGGCATCCCAATTGCCGTCGAGAAAGAACGCCGCGCTGCGCCGCACGGCGGGCCCAGCGACCGCCGGCGGCGGCACCACCCGATGCACGGTCGAGCGCCACTGGTCGTTGGTCCATTGCGCCGTCAGGTCACCGAGGTTGATCACCAGCGCTCCGTCGGCGGGGATCAAGTCGATCCATTCGCCGTCCGGGGCGACGATCTGCAGCCCGGCGACCGGCTCGGCGTAGAGAACGGTGACTATTCCGTAGTCGGTATGGGCACCCATCCGCTGCTGGCCGGGAAGTAGATCCTCGTCGCCGGACCGGCGCTCGTAGCGGATGGCCCGCATCGTGGTGGTCGAGCGGTCGACAAATGGCGCGAACCAACCGGCGGGTAGCCCGAAGGCGAGGGCGAACACCTCGGTCAAGGTCAGAGCTAGTTGACGCGCCGACTGGAAGTAGCCGACGAGGGCCGGGCGAAGTTCGGCGGGCGAGAGCGGCCAGATGTTGGGGGCAAACACGCCGCGCCGCTGTGCGGAGTAGAACGGATCGGCGTAGTCGACCTCGTCCTCGCCGATGTTGAAGGCCTCGAACAGATCGGGCGGGGCGTCGCGACCGATGCTGTACGACAGTGCCTCCGTGCCGCTCCCCGCGTAACCACGATTGATCGAGGGTTCTGCCGGCGTGCAGCGTTGCTTTATCTCGATCGGCAGCGCAAAGAACTCCGAGCTCGCCGCCAGCATCGCATCGATGCGTTCGCTCGGCAGGCGATGGCCGACGATCTGGAAGAACCCGAACTGCCGTGCAGCCGCATCGACCTCTCGGCCAACAGCGCGTCGATCGGCCTCGTTGCCCCACCACGGTTGAAGATCGATGATCGGGATCTGTGTCACCGGGCTACTTCGCTCGAATCTTGCGCACGCCGCGCCGATCCTGGGCCTTGAGCTGCACGCGCTGCTCTTCTTCCAGGGCCAGTTCTTCGGCGACGAGTCGCTTCATGCTGGCCAGGCGCAGCGGGTCGAGCCGATCATCTTCGATGGCCGCTTGCACCGCACAGCCCGGCTCGTCTTCGTGTTTGCAATCGCGGAAGCGACAACTGTCCATTACGTCGAAGACGTCGGCAAAGGCTCGCTCGATGCCTCGGCCGCTGCTCCACAAGCTGACAGCACGCACTCCGGGAGTATCGATCAACCAGCCGCCACCGGGCAGGCGCACCAGTTCCGTCGCCACAGTGGTGTGTCGGCCTCGGCCATCACCCTCGCGCACCGCCGCTGTGGCTTGAGCGCGATTTCCGACGAGGGCGTTGATCAACGTGCTCTTTCCCACGCCGCTGGCGCCGAGTAGGGCGATCGTGGCGTTGCCTGCGGCGAAGGCCGCCAACGCCTCGACACCCTCGCCGGTGATGCCGCTGGCAGTCAGGATCGCCACATCCGGGGCGGCGGCGTGCAAAGAACCCACCGAGGCGGCGGGGTCGTCGATGAGGTCGCGCTTGGTCAACACGACCACCGGCCGGGCCCCGCTGTCCCAGGCCAACACCAGCTCGCGTTCCAACCGTCGCTGATTGGGTGGCGAGGTCAGGGCGTGTACCAGCATCACGACGTCGATGTTGGCGGCAATCGTCTGCGCTTCGGCGCGATTGCCCTCGAACGAGGCACGGCGCACGAACGCGCTGCGCCGCGGCAGCACGGCCTCGACCCGGTCGAGCTCGGTCGATGGCACGACCCAGTCGCCAACCGCGACGTCGGCGCCGATGTTGCGGATCCGCAGCGGCTCGACATCGAGCATGCGCAGCACGGTGCTCCAACCTCGGTCGAGACGGGTGACCCTGCCGGGCAACTCGGCCAGCCCCAGAGAACGCCACGACGCATCCAACTCCTCGCTCCAGCCGAGTCGAAAGTCACACCGTTCGTCGATACTCGTGAGGGTAGCGTCGCGGCCGAGGCAACCGCCGGCGGCCAACTGGCCGTCGAACGATATGGGAGGGGTCCAACGTGCTCGCACGGCTTGCTCGGTTTAGCTTCCGCAAACGAAAGATAATGGTGTTCGCCATTTGGCTGCCGCTGCTCGTCGGGATCAGTGCCATCGGCGGGGCCATCGGCAGCGACTACCACACCGATTTCAACCTGCCCGACAGCGATTCCAAGTCCGTCGTCGATGCGTTGTCGAACGCTGGAAGCGAGGAAGACGCCGGGTGGCAGGCACAGATCGTGTTCACCTCGCCTAACGGCACCGATGACCCCGCTGTGAAGGCGGCATTGGAGCCGTTCTTCGCCGAGGTCGACGCACTCGAGGGCGTCAAGGTCGTCAGCCCGTACAGCCCGGAGGGCGCCTCGTTCAACAGCGAGTCAACGCCGATCTCGTTCGCCCAACTCAGCGTGACCCAGCGCAGTCAGTCCGAGACCATCAAGCTGGCCGACGACATCCAGGCGCTTGGCGACCAGGTCGTGCTCCCGCCCGGCTTGCAGATCGAGTACGGCAGCCAACTCTTCGCCGGGTTCGAGTTGCCGGAGAGCGAGATCCTCGGCATCCTCGCCGCGGTGATGATCCTGCTCGTCGCGTTCGGTTCGGTGCTCGCCATGGGATTGCCGATCGGTACGGCGCTGTTCGGGCTTGGCGTCGGCGCCGGCGTGCTCGGAATCGTTTCCAACGGATTCGGGATGCCCGAGTTCTCACCGCAGATCGCGGCGATGATCGGGCTCGGCGTCGGCATCGACTACGCCTTGTTCATCGTCACCCGGTATCGCGAGAATTTCCATGCCGGCATGGAGCCCGAAGAGGCTGTCGTACACGCAGTCGACTCGTCGGGCCGCGCGGTTGTCTTTGCGGGCATCACCGTGATGATCTCGCTGCTCGGCCTGTTCATCATCGGCCTGGCCTTCGTGCGCGGGCTCGCCGTTGCCAGCGCCCTCAGCGTGCTGGTGATGATGTTGGCGGCCATCACTCTGCTCCCTGCATTGATCGCCTTCGCCGGCACGCGCATCGAGGAAACCTCGCGGGCCGCAGCGATCGCCGTCGGCACCTTCGTGCTGCTGGCGATGGTCGGCGTGTTCACGGGCGTCGGCCTGGGGATCGCCCTTCTCGGCGCGTTTGCCCTCGCTGTGGCCGTGATGGCCGTGAGCTTCCTCTCCTTCGGCAAGGGTCTCCGTAAGAAGATGCCGCACCATCACGCCAAGCCGCGCGAGCAGCAGTACTGGTACCGATGGAGCCGGTTCATCCAACGCCGGCCGTGGCCTCCGCTGCTGATCGGCGTCACTCTGCTCGTCCTGCTCGCCCTGCCGCTGTTCTCGATCCGCCTCGGCTTCGGCGACACCGGCAACCTCAACCAAGACACGACCGCGCGCAAGGCCTACGACATGATGGCGGAGGGTTTCGGAGCCGGCAGCAGCGGCCCGCTGTTCCTTGCCAGCACCGACCCGTCGATCACCCCGGAATCGGTGAAGCGCGTCGACGACGCCCTTGCCGCTGAGGAGGGCATCACATTCTTCACGCCCGGAACCGAGGTGTCGGAGGGAACGTGGTTCTGGCAGGCCTTCCCCTTCAGCTCGCCGCAAGACGAAGCCACAACCGAGCTCGTCAACCGGCTGCGCGACACTGAATTGCCGGCGACGGGGGTCGACGTGAAGGTCGGCGGCAACACGGCCGGCAGCGTCGACTTCGCCGACTATCTGGCTGGGCGCCTGCCGTTGCTGATCGGTGCGGTGTTGATCCTCAGCTTCTTGCTGCTGATGGTCGTGTTCCGCAGTGTGTTGGTTCCGCTGAAGGCCGTGATCATGAACCTGTTGTCGGTGGGTGCGGCCTACGGAATCATCGTGGCGATCTTCCAATGGGGGTGGGCGAAGAGCCTGTTCGGCCTCGGTCAAGAGGGACCGATCGAGGCCTGGGCCCCGATGATGCTATTCGCCATCACCTTTGGCCTGTCGATGGACTACGAAGTGTTCTTGCTCTCGCGGATGAAAGAGGCATACGACCGCACCGGCGACAACGCCGTCGCCGTCGCCGATGGCCTGGCCGTCACTGCCCGAGTGATCACCGCCGCTGCATTGATCATGGTCTGCGTGTTCTCGGCGTTCGTTCTCGGCGACGATCGCGGCCTGAAGCTGTTCGGACTCGGCCTCGCTTCGGCCGTCCTCGTCGACGCAACGATCGTTCGAATGGTGCTGGTACCGGCGACGATGGAACTGCTCGGGGACCGTAACTGGTGGCTGCCGAAGTCGCTCGACCGGCTGCTGCCACATATCAACGTCGAGGGCCACCGCACCGACGAGCGGGAACCGGAGCCCGAGTCGGTGCTCGTCTAAAGGTCACCCAATCGTCATCTCACGGTCACCGTCGCCTGATCGTGTCTCGACATCGGGCTGCTACCGTTCGCGATCGTCCCACCCCATCCGTGAACTGGAGGTCAATGATGACATCGAGGACAACCCGAAAAACACTTGCCTCGCTGGCCGCTCTCAGCATCGTGCTGATGGCGTGCGGCGACGACGAGACCACGTCCGATACGGCAGCCCCGGCCGCTGCGTCAACCCCGACCGAAACCGCAGCACCGACCGAAACCGAAGCACCAGCGGCCACCGAAGCACCAGCCGCCACCGAAGCACCGGCCAGCAGCGCTGCAGCCGGCGGAGACCTGTCGGCCCTGGCCGACGCCTGCACGGCCGAAGGCAAAGTCAACCTGGTCGCCCTGCCCGACGAATGGGCCAACTACAAAGGCATTCTGCAGAGCTTCCGCGACAAGTATCCGGGCGTCGAGAACCCGGTCGCCAACCCCAACTTCTCGTCTCAGGAAGAACTCGACGCGATCGTCAACCTGGCCGGCCAGGACGACATGCCCGACAGTATCGACGTCAGCCCGGCCAAAGCCAAGCTCGCAGTCGACGAGGGCCTCTGGGAACCGTTCCAGCCGAGTACTTGGGATGAGATCCCCGACAATCTGAAGGATCCCGCAGGTAACTGGGTCGCCGCCTACTACGGCATCATGTCGATCGGCACGAACACCACGATCGTCCCGAACGCCCCGAAGACGTGGGCCGATCTGAAGAAGCCCGAATACAAGGGTCAGGTCGCGCTCAACGGCGACCCGCGTTCGGCCGGCTCGGCCTTCGCCGCGGTGATGGCCGCCTCGCTGGCCAACGGCGGCAGCGCCGACGACATTCTGCCCGGTATCCAGTTCTTCGCCGACCTCAAAGCAGCCGGCAACCTGATCCCCACCGAGGTCACCCAGGCAACTGTCCTCTCCGGTGAGACCCCGATCGCTCTCGATTGGAGCTACAACTATCCCGGTCTCGCCAAGCAGATCGAAGACGCCGGCTACACCGTCGAGGTCAACTTCCCCAGCGACGGCGTCTACGGCGGTTTCTACGCTCAAGGTGTCGTGAAGAACTCGCCGCACCAGGCGTGCTCGAAGCTGTGGGTCGAGCACATCCTCAGCGACGAGGGTGCGCTCGGCTACCTGGAAGGCGGGGCCATGCCCGCTCGCTTCGCGGCGTTGGAGGATGCCGGCAAGATCACCGAAGAAGCCAAGAAGAACCTGCCGCCGGCCGATCTGCTGGCCAAGGTCAGCTTCCTCACTGAGGAGCAGGTCACCAACGCCAACACGGTCCTGACCGAACAGTGGGGCCCGATGGTGGCCGACGCCTGAGCAAATAAGCGTGACCATCGAGTTGATCGACGTCGAAGGGGGCCGCACCGCCGGTGCGGCCCCCAAGGCTGCCAGGGTCCGCGCCGGCAGGGCTTGGTTGGGTTTGCTCCCATTCTTGTTGTTCCTCGGGCTGTTCCTGCTCCTACCCACATACGGCGTGGTGCGCAAGGCGTTCATCGCCAACGACGGCAGCTTCACCTGGACGGGCATCAGCGACGCCATCACGAAAGAACGGGCAGCGTTCAAGACATCGCTCAAGGTCTCGATCGTGACTGCCCTCTTCGGTGTGGTGCTCGGCACGTTGCTGGCGTACGCCGCAGCGACCGCGACACGTCCTAAGTGGCTGCGCTCACTCGTGTCGGCGTTCAGCGGAGTTGCCGCCAATATGGGCGGCATCGTGCTGGCGTTCGCCTTCATAACACTGCTCGGCCGGCAGGGTCTCGGCACCAAGTTGCTCACCGACGCCGGCTACAACCTCTACGACACCGACTGGTTCGAGCTCACCGGATTCTGGGGATGGGCGACGGTGTACATGTACTTCCAGATCCCACTGATGGTCCTGGTGACACTGCCGGCCATCGACGGGTTGAAGACGGCGTGGCGCGAGGCATCGTCGAACCTCGGTGGCACGACGTGGACCTACTGGCGCCGGGTCGGTCTACCGATTCTGGCACCGTCGATGCTCGGCGGCTTTCTGCTGCTGTTCGCCAACGCGTTCAGCGCGTTCGCCACCGCATACGCACTGAACACTCAATCAAACATGGTGCCGGTGAAGATCAGCTTCTTCCTGCAGGGCGACATCTCCGGACGATCGCCGATGCCGTTTGCGCTGGCCACATGGATGATTGTCTTCATGGCCGCATCGATGGGCGGCTACCTCCTCTTACGAAAGAGAGCCGAGAGATGGCGATCGTAACGACATCGGAATCAACCCATCGCGGCTCGCGGTTCGGGCGAATCGGCCCGAACCTTGTGTTGATTGCCGCTGCGGTGTTCTTCATCGCTCCGCTGATATCAATGACGCGCTTCGCTCTGCAGAGCGTGCCGATGCCGCTGTTGCATTGGTCGACGATCTTCGACAAGTGGTCGCTCAGCGCGCTCACCGACGCGTTCAAGGAGCCCAGCTTTGGTGAAACGCTGTTGCTCAGCCTGCGACTCGCGGTCGGCACGGTGATCGTCACCCTCGCCCTGTTGTTGCCGACTGCGTTGTTCGTGCATCTCAAGCTCCCGAAGGCCCGCCCGATCGTCGAGTTCCTCACGGTGCTGCCCTACGTCGTGCCTCCCATCGCCCTCGTCGCCGGAGTGGCCGCCTTCTTTCGGCCGAACGCCAGGTGGTTCCTCAACTCCGACAACTCGCTCATCCCGTTCTACGTGGTGATGGCCCTGCCGTTCACCTATCGTTCCATCGATGCGGGCATCAAGGCGATCGACGTTCAGACGCTCGTCGACGCGTCGCGCAGCCTCGGCGCAAGCTGGCCGGCCACGCTGCGCAGGGTGCTACTGCCGAACCTCAGCGCCAGTATCGTGTCGTCGGCCTTCCTGACGAGCGCCGTCGTGCTCGGCGAGTTCACGATCGCCTCAACGCTGTCGAAGCAGACCTTTCCGGTTTTCAGCTTCGACTACTTCGGGCGCAAGGCGCAGGGTGGCATCGCCCTGGCGCTGTTCACCCTCGTCGGCAGCACAGCTCTGCTCGGATTGTTCACGTTGCTGACACGCCGCAAGGCGCGCCGACAGACGACGACCAGGTTCTGATGAGGCAAGGGGACGTTTCAAGATGAGTGCTCTCACCTTCGGTACGGTACGCAAGGCGTTCGGCCCGACCGTCGCCCTCGAAGGGCTCGACCTCGAAGTTCAAGACGGCGAACTGATCAGCCTGCTCGGCCCAAGTGGCTGCGGCAAGACCACCGCGCTGCGCATCGCGGCCGGCTTCGAGCGCGCCGATTCCGGCAATGTCTCGGTCAGCGGCAACGACATCACCAACCTTCCTCCACACAAGCGCAACATGGGCATGGTCTTCCAGAGCTACAGCCTGTTCCCCAATCTCACCGTTGCCGGCAACGTCGAATACGGCCTGCGTACC
This sequence comes from Ilumatobacteraceae bacterium, assembly GCA_031404635.1. GTDB lineage: Bacteria > Actinomycetota > Acidimicrobiia > Acidimicrobiales > Ilumatobacteraceae > JAENVT01. The sequence goes on along the minus strand of JANNHY010000398.1, from coordinate 3,737 downwards.
CGCGGCATGGCCAAGCCCGAACGGCAACGGCGGGTGGCCGAGATGCTCGAACTGGTGCAATTGGGCAGCATGGCCACTCGCTACGCCCACCAGATCTCCGGCGGCCAGCAGCAGCGTGTCGCCTTGGCTCGCGCCCTGGCCATCCAGCCGCAGGTGCTGCTGCTCGACGAACCGCTGAGCGCGCTCGATGCCAAAGTGCGAGCAACACTGCGCGACGAGATTCGCCGCATCCAGACCGAGCTCGGCATCACCACGTTGTTCGTTACCCACGACCAGGAAGAGGCGCTGGCGATCAGCGATCGGGTCGGGGTGATGTCGAACGGCCGTCTCGAACAACTCGGTGAGCCGACCGTGGTCTATCGGCACCCTTCGAGCGCGTTCGTCGCCCGCTTTGTCGGCTCGATGAACGAACTCCCGGCCGTCGTGCGCGGCCCCGACGCCGTCGCTGTCGGTGGCTACGTGGTTGCGACGCCGGCGGTTGGTCGCCGAGACGTCGGCGAAGCCGTAAACTTTCTCGTTCGACCCGAAGACATGTCGCTGGGTAACGGCGAGGCCGCCGGAATGCCCGGCTCGGTCACCGGTCGCACGTTCCAGGGGGCGGCGACCATCGTCGGGGTCCGTCTCGACGTCGCCGATTCCCTCGTCTCCGTACACGTCTCCGGATCCGCTGCTGCGCACCTGACGCCAGGCGATCGTGTCAACGTGATGATCGACGGCACCCGGGGCGTCTGCGAATCAGTTGTCCCCGATCTCGCGCCTTGACAACGACCCCCGCCATCACCTAGCGATACGCACACATGGCCAAGCCACTTGTCATCGTCGAATCACCCGCGAAGGCCAAGACCATATCCAAGTTCTTGGGCAGCGCGTTCGACGTGCGCGCCTCGGTCGGCCACGTCGCCGACCTGCCCAGCAAGGGTTTGTCGATCGACGTCGACAATGGCTTCAAGCCGACCTACGAGCTGACCCAGCGCGGCGCACAGGTGGTCAAAGAGCTGCGCGAGTTGATGAAGGGCGCCAGCGAGCTGTACCTCGCCACAGACGAAGACCGCGAGGGCGAGGCAATCAGCTGGCATTTGCTCGAGTACTTGAAGCCGAAAATTCCGGTGAAGCGGATGGTCTTCCACGAGATCACCAAGACCGCCATCGACCACGCCGTCGGCAACCCGCGCGGACTCGACTACGGCCTGGTCGACGCGGCCGAGACACGCCGGTTGCTCGACCGGCTCTACGGCTACGAGGTCTCGCCGGTGCTGTGGCGGCGCGTCAACCGCGGCTTGTCCGCAGGACGGGTGCAGAGCCCGTCGGTTCGCTTGATCGTCGAACGCGAGCGCGAGCGGATCGTTTTCGTGCAGGCCGGCTACTGGGACATCGAGCTGCTGACGGCAACGTCGCCTGCGTTCACGGCGACGCTGGTCACCCTCGACGACGCAAAGGTGGCCACTGGCAAAGACTTCACCAGCGATGGTCGGGCTAAGAAGAACTCAGTGGTCGTCGACGAAGCACGCGCGCGCGGGCTGGCCGATGGCCTGCGCCATTCCGAGTTCACGGTTCGCTCCGTCGACGAGAAGCCATACCGCAGCACGCCCAAAGGCCCGTTCATGACCTCGACGCTGCAACAAGAGGGTGGTCGCAAGCTGCGTCTCAGCGCCTCGCAGGTCATGCGAGTCGCTCAGGGTTTGTACGAACGCGGCTACATCACCTACATGCGCACCGACAACGTCGCCCTCAGCGACGAGGCGTTGGCGGCGGTGCGCACCGAGGTCAAGCGCGGCTACGGCGACAGGTTCCTCTCACCCTCGCCTCGGAAGTTCTCCTCGAGGATCAAGAACGCGCAGGAGGCCCACGAGGCCATCCGCCCCAGCACGCCACTGCGCAGTCCAGACTCACTTGCCGCCGAGTTGAACGGCCAGGAGCTGTCGATGTACCGCATGATCTGGCAGCGCACGCTGGCATCGCAGATGGCCGATGCCACCGGCACGACGATGACGGTTCGCCTTGGCGCGACCGCTGCTGACCCGACTCGACAGGGCGCAGTCACTGACGCGGTTTTCGCGGCGAGCGGCACGACGATCAGCTTCCAGGGTTACCGCCAGGTGTACGTCGAGTCGGTCGACGACAGCGAGGCGGCCGACGACGAACGCGAGGCGCTGCTGCCGCCGCTGACCGTCGGGGCTGTAGTCGAGGTCGAGTCGCTGACGCCCACCGGCCACACCACGACGCCTCCCGCCCGCTACACCGAAGCGTCGCTCGTCAAACGGCTCGAAGAACTCGGCATCGGCAGGCCCTCGACGTGGGCGTCGATCATCCAGACCGTGCAAGACCGCGGATACGTGTGGAAGAAGGGCCAGGCGCTGGTGCCGACGTGGACGGCGTTCGCCGTCGTCGGATTGATGGAGAAGCACTTCGGCGAGTTGGTTGACTACGCCTTCACGGCCCGCATCGAGGAAGACCTCGACTCGATCGCCCGCAACGAACGTCAGAAGCAGGATTGGCTGCAGCATTTCTACTTCGGTGACGAAGAGGACGATCTTCCTGGTCTGAAGCGCCTGGTCGAGGAGAATCTCGACGAGATCGACGCCGCCGAGATCAACACCTTCCCGATCGGCAAAGACCCAGACGGCAACGAAATCGTCGTCAAGCCCGGCAAGTACGGGCCGTACGTCAAGCGCGGTGATGACACCGCCAGCGTTCCCGACGACCTCACGCCCGAGGAACTGACCGTGACGGTAGCGCTGAAGCTGCTGGCGATGCCAAAGAGCGACGAACCGATCGGCGAACTCGACGGTTACCCGGTGTTCGCCAAGAACGGTCGCTACGGACCTTACGTTCAGTGGGGTTCTCCCGACAATCTGCCGCCTGGGTTGGACAAGCCGAGGATGGCCAGCCTTTTCAAGACGATGGTGCTCGAACGGGTGACGGTCGACGAGGCCGAGGAGCTGCTGCAGCTACCACGCACGCTCGGTGTCGATCCGGCCGACGGCGCGACGATCACCGCCAACAACGGCCGCTACGGACCGTATGTGCAAAAGGGCAAGGACTTCCGCAACATCACCAACGAGGAACAACTGCTGACGATCTCCCTCGACGAGGCGGTGGCGATCTTCTCGCAGCCCAAGGTCTTCCGTCGCGGCGGCACCTCCAACATGGCCGCCAAGGGACCGCTGCGCGAGTTCGGCAACGACCCGACCAGTGGCAATCCGGTGGTGGCCAAAGACGGCAGGTTCGGAGTGTATGTCACCGATGGCCAGACCAATGCGTCGCTGTCGAAGGGCGACCGGTTGGAGGCCATGCCACCCGAACGCGCTTACGAGCTTCTGGCGATCCGTCGCGAGGCGATCATCGACAAGGGCGGTGCTCCGGCCACGAAGGCCCGGGCCACCAAGAAGGCAGCAGCGAAAAAGGCACCCCCACGCAAGGCAGCGGCGAAGAAGAAGGCGTGAAGCCGGGGGTCACCCGGCCAGCATCACGCCGACCACGCCCGCCAGCACAAGAGCGGTGCCGGCGTACTCGCGTCGGGTGTGGCGTTCGTGTAACCACCAGTGAGCCACGGCGAAGGTGATCAACAACTCCACCTGACCAAAGGTTCGAACCTTGGCGGCGTTCTGCAGCGAGAAGGCCCACGCCCAACACGCCGAGCCGCACACGCTGAGCACCCCGACAACCGAACTCGATCGCCAATGGTGGAAGGCGAGTCCGATCTGGTCTCGCTCGCGCACTGCCAGGTACCCACCGTG
>JANNHY010000397.1:0-13959 GCA_031404635.1 Ilumatobacteraceae bacterium | reverse complement strand
GGCCGCTCGATCCGACGAAGGTCGGTTCATCGAGCGACGCGCACCACGACCGCAGATCGCCGGGATCGAACGAGTGCAGGGCGGCGTCGAGGTGCTCCGAAGCAGGGCCGTACCGTCGGAGAAGATCGTCGATCGGCTCGCTGTGCGTGATGTTCAACCCGCCACGCCCGGCCAGCAGCAACTTCCGACCGGCTGACGGCATGTGCTCGTAGACCGTCACGGCCAGTCCCGCAGTGGCCAGCACCTCGGCGGCCATCAGACCGGCCGGCCCACCGCCAACCACCGTCGCCGATCGTGTCACGGCCAGGGGGCCAGCCGGGCGAGTGCGAGGGTGGCGGCGAGCGTGACTGCGGCCCAGCTGAGCGCCCGCAGGGCATGTTCGAGGGGAGCGAGGAGGGTTACCCGTTCGATGGCGGTGGTGGTGCCGTCGGTGAGGACGATGGTGCCGTGGACGTGGCTGGTCTTTCGTCGCAGAGAGCGTGCCGGTGTGGAGAGGTGTCGCTGGGCGCTGGAAAGGAAGAACGCGAAGACCCCGGCAGCGCCAGCGGCGATGTCGAGATGTTCGTGCTGGGCGTAGTAGCCGGTCAGCACGGGGAAGGTTCCCCAACCGGCTGCGAAGAAGGTGTCGGTGTGGAGACGACCACCGAGCAGTTCGAGGTTGTAGCCGACGGCGACGATGACGCCGATGACGATGAAGGCAACGAGGTAGGCGCCGACGCGGGTGACGCCGATGGCGCCGACAACGGCGGCACCGCCGATACCGGCGACGGCGGCGGTGATGAGGGCACGCCTGGGAATCGTGGTGTTCAGGGGTCGGCCGTGTAGTTCGTCGAGGGCATGCGCTCCGATACCGACAGCCAGAAAGAAGGCGAGCAACGTGAAGCCGAGACGGGTGCCGTCGACGGGGGAGACGAGGCATGAACCGATGACGACGTAGGAGAGGTGCCACAACGTGTAAGGAGGGTGCAGTACGGTCCACCAGTCGCGCAACGCCGGTCGGGAAACGAAACCGGTGGCGTAGAACGCCGGTGGGAGTGGCCGCCGTTCGGCTACGGGATCGTGCTCGCTCATCGGGCGCGCCGGCCCGACATGACGAGGCCTCCGCCGAAACTCATCGCGTCAGTCTCGACACCGTCGATGCCGGCGTTCCGCCAGGCGGTGACGGTCCAGTCGATGGGGTAGTTGCGGTAGTGGGTGGTGATGCTCGGACCGAGGAACCGTCCGACGTGGAACCAGGCGCGGCCGCCGGCGACCCAACCGGCCACGGGGAGCACGATTCGGGTGTAGGCCCACCAAGCGGCTCGCCACCATGGTGCAGCGGGGACTGCGAACTCGAGGCTGGCGATCGGCCCGCCGGGTTTGAGGACGCGGGCCAGTTCGGCAAGGGTGGCCGCCGGGTCGGCCACGTAGCGCAACAAGTAGGTGAACGTGAGCGCGTCGAAACAGGCGTCGGGGAACGGCAGTTGCTCGCCTCGTCCGAGAACCAGGCCAACCCGGCGCGGCAGGCCGGCGCGGGCGATGTTGGTCGAGGCTTGATCGAGCATGGTGTCGCTCAGATCGAGACCGATCACGTAGGCGTCGGTTCGTTCGGCCAGCGCCCGGGTCACACCAGCAGGTCCGCAGGCGACATCGAGCACAAGGAGCGGGCTCGAGGGGATGATACGGTCGACCATCGCCCGGCGCCACCGGCGGTTCTGGCCCATTGAGAGGATCTCGGCGAGCCGGTCATAGCGACCCGCCAGCGGAGCAAACAAGTGGCGGGCGAATACGTTCGGCTGTGTTCTCGATCGGGTGACGTCCATCGACTCGCTCCAATCAGCGACACAGCCCACGGGAGCATGAGGTGTCATTGTCGAAGGCAGATTACGACGTGATTGTCGTCGGGGCTGGTCCGGCCGGCAGTCTTGCCGCGTTGCTTCTCGCCCAGGGGGGTGCTCGAGTCGGGCTGGTCGACAAGGCCAACCTCGGTCGAGACAAGGCCTGCGGCGACCTCATCGGACCACGCGGAGTCCGTTTGCTCGACGACCTCGGTCTCAGCGTGCCCGGCGCCCGAACCGTCGGCGACATGCTCGTCGCCGGGCCGAGCGGTCACCGGGTGACGCTGCCTGCCAAGCCCGGCCGGACCTATCCGGGTCACGCCGTGGTCGTGCCCCGGGCGCGCTTCGATGCGCTACTGCGCGGCGCCGCCCTCGATGCAGGCGCCCTCGACATACCGGCGCGTGTCGAATCGGTCGATGACGGTCGCGTTGTGCTCGATCGTGGCGGGGTGGTCGTCACCGACCTGGTCATCGGCGCCGACGGTGCGACCAGCGCCACGGCGCGCACAGCCGGTCTTGTCGATCCGCGGCGTGTGCTGTGGGGTTTCGCGGTGCGCGGCTATGTGCCGGTCGAAGTCACGCTGCCGGTCATCGCCCTCTGGAACGACCAACCACGACGCGGGTTTCCCGGCTATGGATGGTTGTTCCCGGGTCCCGACGGTGCCAACCTCGGACTCGGTGTAGGGCTCGGCCACAGCCGTCACCACGCCCACCGCGCCCAGCAGCAACTCGACGCGTTCTGTGCTCACCTCGTTCGCATCGGGTTGCTCGACACATCGGTCGTGCCGCCGGCGCGGCAACTCGGGGGGTGGCTGAAGATGGGCCTCGTCGGCACCCGACCATCGCAGGGCAAGATCCTCCTCGTCGGTGACGCCGCCGGTCTGGTGAACCCGCTCCAGGGCGAAGGTATCGCCCAGGCCCTCGCCAGCGGCCAGGCCGCCGCTCGCGCCGTGCTGGCCCGGCCAGGTGTCGCCGCCGATACCTACCGGCACTGGATCGACGCCATGTACGGCAGTTGGGCATCGGTCACCACGCCTGTGCATGCCAGCCTGGTCGGCCACCCCCGACACGTCGCCCGTCTCGCGGCCACGCTCACCGCCCCGATCATCGCACCGCTGATCGCGTCGACCTGGGCGATCTATTGGAACAACCTCACCGACGGCGCCATCAACACACCAGCAGCCACGGTCGGGCGCGCCGTGCATCAACTCGGTCGGATCGCTACGAGCAGATCACGCCTGCGGCGCTCACTGCGTCACGACCTCGAGGTCGACCCTTGGGCGGGCGCTGGAACTTGTTGACGGCCCGCCCATGGTGCTGCCAAGCTGCCCTCGAAAGCAGACAGTGCTGGGGATCATCGAGTGTGGGAGGCCAAAGTGGCAAAGTATCTGTTCGTCGCCAACTATTCCTCGGACGGGGTCAAGGGCGTCTTGGCCTCCGGGGGTAGTGCCCGGAAAGCGGCCGTCAGCGAGGCGGTGGAAAAGCTCGGAGGATCTCTCGAGAGCTTCTACTTCGGGTTCGGCAAGGATGACGCCTACGTCGTGGTCGACCTACCCGACAATGTCGCCGCGGCCGCCGTCGGACTGCAGGTCGGGGCGAGCGGCATGGCCAGCACCCGTACGGTGGTCTTGCTCACCCCCGAGGAGGTCGATCGGGCCGCGCAGGCGCCCAGCGCGTACACGCCGCCTGGCTCCTGAGACTGGCCACCGACCGCGTTTCTACCCGATCGCCGGGCCTTCGTCGAGCAGGTGGGACAGTCGCCGGAGTGAATGGCTGACGGCGACCAGGCGCTCCGAGACGGCGCCATCCTCCGACGTCATCGAGTCGTGCCACAGCTCGTCGATCTCGTCCTTGACTCTCGCCATCGCCGCTGCTGCCCTGGCCAGCGCACCGGGTGAATCACCATGATTGCTGCCGGTATCGAGCGGCCGACGCCCTTCTTCGACGAACAGCGTGCGCAGACCCCCTTCGTCACCGATGAAGCCGATGGCCGACCTGCTGTCGTAAACCGTGCCAATGCTCGGCATTCCGTTCCTCGCTTCCACTGCATTGGAGATGCGGGGCCACCGGGGTCCGGGGTAACACCGTTGCGTTGTGGCGGCCCGTCGGCGCCAATGGCTGAATGTTACACCACTCGGTCGAGTAAGGAGTGGAGAATTTACAGGTCGTTGCCCGCGTACGAGAGGTTGAAGCTCTTGTTGGTGAGCGGGAAGTCGGGCACGATCGTGTCGCCGGCGAGGGCGATGGGCAGTGCGGGCCAGTTGAAGAACGACGGGTCGACGACCTTGACCCGTGCGATGGTGCCCGTGGCAGCGACTTCGACCCGGTGGGCGATCGTCCCTCTCCATCCCTCGACGAGTCCGACGCCGTGGCCGGGACCTTGCCGTGGGTCGAGTTCTGTGTGGTGCAATCCGGGGCGGATGAGGGGGAGGAGTTCGCTGATGAGGGCGACGGAGGCGTCGATCTCGGCGACTCGGACTTGGAACCGGCTCATCACGTCGCCGTCGGCGAGGACCGGGACGGTGAGGTTGTCGTACACGTCGGCAAAGGGGTGGTCGCGGCGGGCGTCGGTGTTTATTCCGGAAGCTCTGGCGACGTAGCCGAGGGTTCCGATCTGAGCGGCATCGTCGTTGGAGAGTACGGATGTGCCCGAGAACCGATCGACGACGGTGGTGTTCGCCATCATGATGTCGACGATCTCGTGGATGTCGTCGCGAACAGCTATTGCAACAGCGTGGTCGGGGACCCAGTCGGCTCGTGCTCCACCGGGCACGACGCCGCCCCGGAGAAGGCGGTGACCGGTGATGCGGGCGTTGATGCGCAGCAACTGCTCGCGGATGCGCATGGTGTTGGCATGGGCGATCCCGAAGGCGACATCGTTGCCCATAGCACCGAGGTCGGTGACGTGGTTGTAGAGCCGTTCGAGTTCGAGTAGGAGCGCTCTGAGATGCATTGCCTCGGGCGGCGGGATGCATCCCGCAGCATCCTCGACGGCCAGGCAATAGGCGAGGTTGTGGCCAACGGCGGTGTCGCCGGAGATCCGCTCTGCAAGCTCGACACCAGCATCGATGGTCCGGCCTTGGAACAGTCGCTCGATGCCCTTGTGGACGAACCACAAGCGGGCCTTGACGTTGAGGATGGTCTCGCCGACGACCGAGAACCGGAAGTGTCCCGGTTCGATGATGCCGGCATGCACGGGGCCCACGGGGATCTCGTAGACACCGGATCCTTCGACGGTGAGGAACGGGTAGGACTCGGTTTCCTCCTCGAGTGGCGGCGGTGGGCCTGCGTCGTGGCGCATCGGGTGCCAACCCTCGGGCCAGTGTTGGTGGAGAACGAGCCGGGCGGGCTGGTGGTGACCGACGAGCCGGATGCCGAACAGGTCCTGCATCTCACGTTCGAAGCGGCCGGCCGGGAACGACACCTCGGCAAGGCTGGGCAGGTCAGGTTCGTCGATCGGCAGCCGCACATGGAGCTCCACCCGTGTGTCAGGAGGGCCGGCGACCATGACGTAGACGACCCGGATGACTTCCTCGTCGTGGTGGGCGGCAACGAGCGCAAGGCGGTGCCCATTTTTGAGAAGGTCGAGAAACTCGCCGCGCAGCTCGGAGGTCGTGGTCTCGACGATCCGCTCCGGCAGTTCGGGACCCGTCGAGCCAGTCATCGGGCCAGCACCTCGGCGGCCGTGTGGAGAAGTCGCGAGATCGGCCAGATGGTGACGCCGACCGCCGCCGCAATGACGAGGCCACCGATCAACGCGATTCGGGCGGTCAATGAACTGACATGAGCGCCATGTGGGGTTTCGACAGTGCCCGACAGCATGTTCAGAGTGTGGACGACAACAGCGGCGAAGATCACCATCATCAGGGTCAGCGTGACCGCGATCATCCAGGCCAACCCATCGGAGATCCCGGCTCGGGCGATCGCCAGTTCGCTGGCGAGGAGGCTGGACGGGGGGAGCCCCAACAACGCCAGCAGGCTGAGGCCGAACGTGGCAGCGATGAACGGTCGTTGGTGCAGTAACCCGCGGATCCCGGCGATGCGCGTAGTGCCGGTGGCGAAGAGGAGTTCGCCGGTGCTGCTGAACGCGACCGACTTGGCGAGGCCGTTTCCGATCATGTGCAGCAGCGCCGCAGCCATCGCCAGCGGGGAGCCGATCGCAGCCGCGAGCGCGATCAGGCCCATGTGCTCGACGCTGGAGTAGGCGAGCAGCCGCTTGTAATCGCGCTGGGTGACCATCAGCGACGCCGCGGCGACGAGCGACAGGAGCGCAGCGGCCAGCAGAAGGGTGCGCACGAAGCCGACGCCGAGGGTGATGTCGGCAATTACCTTGAACCGCAGCAGCGCATACATCGACATCGACGACAGCACACCGGCCATCAGCGCAGCGACGGGTGCGGGAGCCTGGCTGTACGCGTCGGGTAGCCAGGAGTGCAGGGGAGCGAGGCCGGCTTTGGTCGCATAGCCGACCACCACGAACCCGATCGCGACGCGCAGCGCACCGGGATCGAGCTCCGCAGCGTGGTCGACAAGTGCGCTCCAGTTGAGCGCGCTCGACTGGTCGGCTCCGGTCTGACGGGAGACGAAGTAGACGAGCACCGTGCCCATGAGCGCGGTGGCGACGCCGACGGACCCGAGCACCAGGTACTTCCACGAGGCCTCGACCGAAGCCCGGTCGCGGCGATGGCCGACGAGGAGAACGGTGGAGATGGTGGTGGTCTCGATGGCAACCCACAGCACCCCGAGGTTGTCGGCAATCACCACGACGAGCATCGCCGCAATCGTCAACTGCATCAGCACGCCGTACAGGCGTGCTTGCGGTCGCATCGTACTGCCGCTGTCGAGTTCGGTACGGAGGTAGGCGACGCTGTATGTGGTGGTGATCGCCCCGACGACACCGATAAGGATGATCATCAATGCGCTGAGCGCGTCGACCCGAAGCTGATCACCGAGGGCGATGATCGGTCCGGCGTCGAGCACCCGTACGGCCAGGACCACGCCGATTCCGGCAGCGGTCAGGCAAGTGACGGGAGCGAGCCACGCGGTGACAGCCCGCCAGCCGGCCGCGCCGATGAGCGCGGCGGCGATGGCCGGGATGAGGGGCAACAATACGATCAGGATGGCCATCAGTCGCGTAGCTCTCGTAGCTGGTCGAGATCGGTACCGCCGAACTTGGTGCGGATCCTGTTGGTGAGCACCTGCAGGATGAACACCGCCAGCAACACGTCGCTGGCGATCCCCAACTCGACGGCGAGGGGCACGCCGGAGGTCCCGAGGAACATCACCAGGGCGATGCCGTTGTCGATCATCAGCACACCCATGATCTGTAGGACGGCCTTGCGGCGAGTGACGATCAGCAGCATGCCGATGAGCCCGACTGCGACGCCGAGCGGGATGGCGCGCACCTGCGGTGAAGCCGAGAGGGCGACGACGTCGCGGGTCGTCGCGTAGGCGACCAGAGTCAGGGCCGACGCGGCGAGCAGCGAGGCGGGCACGTTGATCAGCGACTCGACCTCACGCTGCTCGTAGCCGGCTCGCACCGCCCTGAGGATCAGCCCGGGCATGACGAATCCGCGGAGTACACCGACCACCACAGCAATGCTGATCAGCTCGGTTTGATGTTCGTAGAGTCCGATCACCACTGCCACGGTGGCCAGGGCGAACCCTTGGACGGCGATCACCCGGACGACCGTGACAAGGCGTCGCAGCCACAGTGCGGCGAAGCTGGTGACGAGAACCGACCCGGCGGCGAGATCGAGGAGCTGGACGAACGCCGTCTCGTTCATCAATTGCTCATGCCCGAGAGAATCATGACCACGAAAATCATGACCAAGACGTTCATGTAAGGAAGAACGAGGCCGTGACGGCCAGGAAGGCGAGGACGAACGACGCGGCGAGCAGCTCGGGAACCCGGAACAATCGCACCTTGGCGATGAACACCTCGACGGCGGCGATCACCGCGGCGAGCACGACGATCTTGACGGCGACGGCCGCCGCGGCTCCGACGATGTCGAGTGGCCGAGCGGTGGTGGCGATGCCCCACGGCACGAACAGGTTGGCAAGCAGGCCGAGGAACACCACCAGGCGCAGGTGCGCGGCGAGTTCGACCAGGGCGAGATCGGGGCCTGAGTATTCGAGGGTCATCGCTTCATGAATCATGGTCAACTCGAGATGGGTGCTCGGGTTGTCGACCGGGATCCGGCCCGTTTCGGCGATGGTCACCACTGCGAGGGCCCCGAACGCGAGCAGGCTTTCGGGTGACGCCGCCGTCGACGGGTGGGCGAGTGTGGCCGCCACGATCGCTCCCAGGTTCGACGACCCGGTCGACACCGACAGCGCGAAGATCGCGACCAACACGGTGGGCTCGGCGATTGCGGTGATCGTCATCCCCCGGCTTGCCCCCATGCCGCCGAAGGCGGTGCCGCCGTCGAGTCCGGCCAGCGACAAGAACACGGTGCCCAACAGCAGCAGGTAGACGACGGCGAACAGATCCCCGACCTGATCGAGGGCCGACTCGGTCGACAGGAAGGGCACGATCCCGGCGACGAGCGCGGCGGACGCGAGCAGCACGAGCGGAGTGAGCGAAAACACCCATCCGGTGTTGGCCGAAACCATGCGCTGCTTGCCGAGGAGCTTGCGCACGTCGCGCCACGGCTGCAGCATGGGCGGGCCGGCTCGTCCCTCCAGTCGGGCACGGATCACGCGCATCATCCCGGCCAGCAGCGGTGCCACGGCGATGGTGAGCACCACCTGCAGGAATGCGACTGCCATGCCGGTGAAACTCATCGCGACACCACCAGGACCACGATCAGCGTTCCAAGTGAGTATGTGAGGTAACGGTGGATGCTCCCGTTCTGGACTCGGCGTGCACCGTCGCCCCACCGTCGAACGGCGGCCAGCAGTGGTAGATAGAGGCGGTGCTCGAAGGCGTCGCGCGTGTGCAACCGGTAGCGGATGGCCTGCACGTAGTGGCGTGATTCGGTGTGGTGGTCGACGTCGACGTCGATCTCGGGATGCAGCACATCGTCGAACACCCGCTGCAGTGGCTCGGCGAACGACGTCGCCGTGTACTCCATCCGGGCCGTCTGCACCGTTCGGCCGCATCCCCACGCAGGTATGTCACGAACCGTGCGGCGCACACGGCCTCGACGCACCACCGCCAGCGCGGCGATCATCATCACGGCAAGCCCGGTGGCGAGCAGCAGCGGCGACAGACCGGCCTCGATTCCCGACAGTTGGAGGTAGACGCCGTTGGTGTGGATCGGTCGGCCATCGGCGAGCCCGCCGATCGTGCTCGACACACGTTGCAGCGGCTCGGCGAGCACCGTAGGTGCGAGTGCCAAGGCGACGCACACCCCGCCGAGAGCGACCAGCCCGAACTGCATGGTGCGGGGTGACTCGTGGGCCTGGTCGGCCTCGACAGTCCGAGGCATCGCCAAAAACGCGGTGCCAAACGCCTTCACGAACGCGGCCGCAGCGAGCCCACCGGTGAGGGCGACAACGGCCACCGCGACCGGCATTGCGACGGCCACGGCTGCAGCGTTCGAGGGGAGACTGTGTACGAGGGATTGCAGCAGCAGCCACTCGCTGACGAAGCCGTTGAGCGGGGGAAGGGCGGCGATCGCCAAGGCACCGATGGCGAACGTGGCAGCAGTGACCGGCATGCGGCGGGCCAGGCCGCCGAGGCGGTCGAGGTCGCGGGTGCCGGTCGCGGTGTGGATCGAACCGGCGCCGAGGAACAGCAGACCTTTGAACGCGGCGTGGTTGATCACGTGCAGCAGCGCCGCGGCCAGTGCCACGGCGGCGAGCGGCCGGTTCCCCGTCGACGCGAACAACCCCGCCGCTCCGACGCCGATGAAGATGAGCCCGACGTTCTCCGTAGTCGAGTAGGCCAGCATGCGTTTCAGGTCGCTGGCGACCAGGGCGTGGAGGATGCCGAACATCGCCGACACCAGACCGACGGCGAGCACGACCCCGCCCCACCATCCGGGACCGCCACCGAGCAGATCCCAGCCGACACGCACCAGGCCGTACACGCCCAGCTTCACCATCGCGCCAGACATCAGCGCTGAAACGTGACTCGGCGCCTCGGGATGCGCACGTGGCAGCCAGACGTGCACTGGGACCACACCGGCCTTCGCACCGAAGCCGAGCAGCGCGAGCAGGAAGACCACCGACGCCGTCACCGGGCCGACCTGATGGGCGCCGGCGCGCATTGCTGCGAACGAATCGCCACCCGCCTCGTGGGCTAGAACCAGGAGCGCGACCACGATGGCGAGCAGGCTCAAGTGCATCATCGCCGCGTACCACTGTGCCGCCGTGCGGGCTTCCGGGTTGTGGTGGTGATCTGCGAGAACCAGCATCGCCGACGACAACGCCATCAGCTCCCAGAACACGATCAGCGCGGACACGCTCCCGGCGGCGGGGACCATCACCAGGCTCCAAACGAGTAGCGGATAGACGGCTTGGACCGTGCGGTTGGACGGGCCGTGCATGCTGTAACCAATGCCGTAGATCGAAGCCGGCACCGCTACCAAGGCGGTTCCGACGGTGAAGATCGCGCTCAGGGCATCGAACTCGATGCGGACTCCACCCAACGGGAACACGTCGCGGTAGTCGGCCGTGAACGGGGCGCTGCCGGTGAGCACCGCCACCCCTGCGACCCCGCCGGCAGCGGCCGACAACGCGCTGAGCACCCCAGCCAACACGACACGCGTCCGCATCGGCAGAACCACACCCGCGGTCATCGCCAGCACGGCGGCGACTGCGGCCACGCCGAGCGATGCGCCTACCAGTGTCACCGACCGGCGATTCGACGAAGGGCGGCCGTGATCGCGTCGGGGGAGGGCGGGCACCCGGAAATCTCGACGTCGACAGGCACGATGTCGGCGACCGAACCGGCCACCCCGTACCCGCCGGCGAACACCCCACAGTTCCGGGCGCAGTCACCGAGGGCGATCACGAGCTTCGGGCCGGGGGTCGCCTCGAACGTGTTGACCAGCGGAACCGCCATGTTCTTCGTCACTGGTCCTGTTACTACCAACGCGTCGGCATGACGCGGCGATGCAACCAGCCGCACCCCGAACCGCTCCGCGTCGTACACTGGCCCGAACGCAGCGGCGAGCTCGACCTCGCACCCGTTGCACGAACCGGCATCGACGTGGCGGACCTGCAAGGAACCATGCAGGCGGTCCGCCGCCGGGAGAGTTGGGAGTGCCAGCGCGTCGGCGGGAGCGGGCTCGGTGACCCGACCCGTTCGAACGATCTTGCGGACAAGGTTCAGCATCAGGCGGCGCAGACCACCTGCAAACCGGCGACGACGACGAGATCGTGACCATAGGTCAACACGTCGGCGGCGCGGTCGATGCGCACCCAGCGAAGCTTGTCGACCTCGCGGTTGCGGTGGAACTCGCCGGCGAGTTCCTGCATCGCCCAGTAGCGGACATGCTTGGCACGTCCCTTGCGGTCCTCGTAGAGCGCCTCCGGCAACTCGTCACCTACAGCGCACCGCAGTCCGGTCTCTTCGCGTACCTCGCGGAGCGCGCAATCCAGAGCCGACTCGCGTCGATGGAGCTTGCCCTTCGGCAGGGACCAGTCGCGATACCGCGGTCGATGGATGGCGAGAATTTCGAGCTGGCGTTTGCGGGTCGTGCGCCACACGACCCCTCCTGCGGCCTCGATCATGGAACCACAGTAGACAGTCGACTGTCGCCAGAGCGGGAATGTCGGTGAACTCCCACCGACATGAACTCACCGGGGACGGCCGTGGCGGGCAAGGGCGGCGTTGCTCCATTGGCGCTCACCGGTGACCTCTCGACCGAACCACGCCGGCGCGATGAAAGTTGCCGCGTCGACCTCCGAATCGAACTCGACCTCGGCGGTGCACAGCCCCGACAGCTCGCCGCTGTACACGTCGATGTCGGCAACGCTCTCACCGACTTCGCCGAGCGCGACCCGATGACGCGTCTTCTCGATCCGCCGCCCCTCGGTATGCGCCCACAACGCTTCCGCCCCGTCGCCGGAGATCGGCACCTCCATTTCGGTGCGAGTCAGGCCGCCGCCCGCCTTGACGGTGAGAGTCGCCGCCGACTTGGTGATCCTGATGCGCACCTCGACATCGCCGTCCTCGGCGATGTACCCCTGGCGCAGCGGTTCCCCGATACCGAGTACGCCCGCACTCGGGATCTCGGTGAGCACAAATTTGCGTTCGATCTCGACTGTCATGAGCCAAGTATGGGGTTCGACAACGGTACGTTCGACATCGTCATGCACACACCTGCCGCCACCTTTACGACCGACGCTCACCCTTCGGCGATTGCGGTCGCCGGACTCGCCACGATGGGTTTCGAGTTCGGCCGGCCCGAGGCGGTGACTCGCACGTTGCTCGACACCTACGACGGCCGTCTGCACCGAGCTGGTCTACGACTGGAGTTGCGCGAGTGCGACGACCTCGAGCTCATCTTCTCGGGACGAGGCATCGTTCCCGCACGCCTCACTGTTGCGGCGGTTCCTCGCTTTGCTGAAGACCTGCCGGCAGGGCCGTTTCGTGCTCGACTCGCCGCCATCGTCGACGTGCGGGCGCTGCTTTCGATCGTACGCCTGACGGCCATCGAGACACGGGCGACGCTGCAGGACCGCGCCGGCAAGACGGTCGCCACAGCGACACTGTACGAGCAGCTCCGGCTCGACGATCGTGACGACGTCGACCTCGCCTCGTGGACGGTGGAGCTCGACGAACTCCTCGGGTACGGCAAGTATGCGAGCAAGGCGGGAGACATGCTCGACCGGCTCGATTTGTCGCGCCTTGGCGGTGACACGCTCATCGGGGCCGCCGAGGCGGCTGGTGTCGACCTGGCTGGCTTCTCCGGCTCACCCACCATCCCGCTCGACCGTGCCATGCCCGCCATCGAAGGATTTCGCGCTGTGTTCGGCAACCTTGCCGACACCATGGTGGCGACCTGGCAGGGCACGATCGACCAGATCGATACCGAGTTCCTTCACGACCTCCGCGTGGCCATTCGGCGCACTCGCTCCGTCCTGTCCCAGGGTAAGAATGTCGTCCCGCCGGCGATCGTCGAACGAACAGTTGAGCGCTTCGCCTGGCTGGGCTCCCTGACCGGTCCGGCACGCGACCTCGACGTCTACCTCATCGAGTGGGCGAGCTATACCGGCCAGCTGGGCGCCGAGGGGATCGCCGCACTCGAGCCGGTACGCGAGCTGCTCGAACGGCGGCGCGAGGCGGCGCATGTCGCCCTAGGGGAGGCTCTTCAGTCCGGCGAGGCAGCCGAGCTGATGATCACATGGCGCACGTGGCTGCACGAACCGATTGGCGTCGGCCCTCAGGGAGTCCATGCCGAGCGGCCACTCGGGCAGGTGGTCGCCAAGCGCATCGCCCGGGCTAACGCCAACCTCGTCGACCATGGCCGACTGATCCGTCCCGACACTCCCGCCGAACAGGTCCACGACCTCCGCAAGGATGCCAAGAAGCTGCGCTACCTGGTCGAGTGCTTCGGCAGCCTGCTGCCGCCGGCGCCACGAAAGACCTTCGTGCGGCGGCTCAAGGCCTTCCAGGACAACCTCGGCGAGCACCAGGATGCTGAGGTCCACGTCGCCGAGCTGCGGGTCATTTCAGAGGAACTGCACCAGTGCGGAGCATCGTCCACCACGATGCTGGCTATCGGTCAGCTCACCGAGCGGCTCGAACAACGCCGAATCGCCGCCCGCGCCCAGTTCGCCGAGCGGTTCGCCGACTACGACACCAACGCGACCCAGCGGGCCCTCGACGCCGCTCTGGAGGATCTGGCGCCATGAAGGTCCTTGCCACCTACAGCATCAAAGGTGGCGTCGGGAAGACGACCTCGGCGGTCAACCTTGCATACGAAGCGGCGCGCTCAGGGGCTCGTGTGCTGTTGTGGGACCTCGATCCTCAAGGGGCGGCCACCTTCTTCTTCCGGGTCAGAGCCGTGGTCAAGGGAGGAGCCGAGCGGCTGATCGGCAGCAAGGGATCGCTCGGTGCCCACGTCCACGCCACCGATTTTGCCGGGTTGCACATCGTCCCTGCCGACTTCTCGCTTCGTCACCTCGACCTGCAGCTCGACGACACCAAGCGGCCCACCCGGCGCCTCGCCACGCTGTTGCAGCC
>JANNHY010000396.1:0-7027 GCA_031404635.1 Ilumatobacteraceae bacterium | reverse complement strand
ATGCGACTCGCATTTTCGGCGATTTGCGCGTTCAACTGATGAAGTCGGCGCTGCTCCTCCTCGCGCTGCTCGGCCAGCGACAGACGGTCGGCGCGGCTGCCGACTGTCGCGCCGACGGCGAGCGCGCTCCCAAGGAACGTCACGACGCCGATGGCGTCTTCCTCGAATCCGGCGGACTCGAACCGCGTCGCCGCGTGGAACGCTAGGACGGCTGCGACCGCTGTGACGAGGGCGGCGGTCCTACCGGCGAGCACGCCTGCGGACAAGACCGGGAGCACCAGCAGGAATTCGAGTTCGTAGTCGTGGCGCCGGAAGGGGATGATAGCGACGCCGATGAGCAACACCAGGCACAAGCCGACCAGTACCCCCCGCCTTGTGGAGTAGTGCGCACCACCGAGGTTCATGCCGTCGATCATCGCTCCCGGCACGAGCACACCCACTATCCAGCGGGCTTAATCTCGGGCAGAGGACCGTGTCGCTACGTGGCACCATCCCGCGCTCCGAGTTTAGAAAAGTGCTAAACGTCCCTTTTTTGCATAAGACTTAAGACTTTTGGTGGATAAGGTCGCCCCCTAATCCCACCTTAGGTCCAGTGGCTAATGGCCCCTATTGACATTCCCGGGATCTGTACCTTAAGTCTACGAGGCTCCTGCCATCGGGCGCAGGACTTGACATTGAGGGACGGAAACATGTTTGGGACGAAGCCTTATTCAGCGCGCCTTTTTTCGCGGCGCCAGGCGGTCGTGGAGCGTATGCTCACACGTGATCGCCACATTCGTTCGGACGGCGACAGCCGACGAACCAGATTCGGAGCAGGGCTGACGATCGTCGCCCTTTTCGGTGGCCTACTTGCCACCTCGGTGGGCAGCCTCGGAGTACAAGCCGCGCCGGTCGGGCAGGGCTTCACCGTCTCGCCCTCCGACCTGTCGTTCATCCTCAAGCAGATCAAGATTGCCGAGGCTCACGTCGTCAACACGAACTCGTCGACCGGTCCCTGTGGGGCGCTGGTAGGCCCCGGTCCCGACCAAATTCCCAGCCCGTTGATATCGATGGGCCTGCGCACAGTCGACGGCTCGTGCAACAACTTGCAGCCGGGTCAGGAGACCTTCGGTTCGGCCGACCAGGCCTTCCCACGCCTGACCACCCCGGTGTTCAGGGACGCCGAACTCAGCCCTGCGGCCTTCGGACCTCCGACCCAGACTTCCTACTCCCAGACCTCTGGGCTGGTCTTCGACTCCGAGCCGCGCACGATCAGCAACCTGATCGTCGACCAGACCGCGACGAACCCCGCAGCGGTCGCCGCAGCCGGGTTCCCGGTGCGTACCCAGGGCAACACGGGCGTGTTCCCGTGCACGAGCCCGGGTGTGCCCGTTGACTGCGTGCCTGCTGGCGAGACGCTGTTCATCCCCAACGTGACGACCGACATCGGTCTCTCACCGCCATACAACTCGCTGTTCACTATCTTCGGTCAGTTCTTCGACCACGGCCTCGACAAGATCACCAACGGTGGAAACGGCACGGTCTTCGTGCCGCTCAAGGCCGACGACCCGTTGATCATCGGCGCCGATGGCATCGCCGGCACGGCCGACGACCCCCAACCCGGCGACCCGAACTTCGTTCCTGTGAACCTCAGGTTCATGGTTCTGACGCGCGGCACCATCGTGCCCGGTTCTGACGGTTTCCGCAGCGCACCGAACACTGACTCGCCGTTCGTCGATCAGAGCCAGACCTACACCTCGCATGCCTCGCACCAGGTCTTCACGCGTGAATACCTCGGTACCCCGGGTGGTCCGGCTGCAACCGGTAAGTTCCTTTCCTCCGCCGATGGCGGCCTGCCCACCTGGGCGATGATCAAGGACCAGGCTGCGACGTTGCTCGGATTGCAACTCATCGACACTGACGTCGGCAACATCCCGATGATCGCCTCTGACCCCTATGGCAACTTCATCCCCGGCCCATTGCGCGGTCTTCCGCAGTACGTGACGGCTACCGGCATGGTCGAGGGCGACACCGCTGCTCCAGTGGCGGCTCCGGCCAATGTGACCCGTATCAACACGGCCTTCCTCAACGACATCGCTCATAGCGCGGCACCGACACCCGGTGGTCCCGACTTCGTTCCGGAGGCCCCGGGTCCCGATGGGATCCTGCTCGACGATCCGTCGACGTTTGCCGGCGGCGATGAGAGTGCCGACAACACGCCCGCCGTCCCCGCCGACCCCGGCCCGGACGGGATCTTTGGCACCGATTGCGAGACAGCCACTCCGTCCCCGGAGTGCGCCGATGACACGCCCGCTGTCGCGGAAGGGCCGGGCCCCGATGGAATCCTGGTCGACAACCCTGCGACGACTGTGGGTGGCGACGAGAGCGCCGACAACATCCCCGCTCATGACGACGGTGTCGCCGGTGGAAGCCTCGACACTCCGGTTCCTGCTGGGACCTATGACGACGAGCTGCTCGACCAACACTTCATTTGCGGTGACGGCCGGTGTAACGAGAACATCGCCCTGACCGCTATCCACCAGGTCTTCCACTCCGAGCACGACCGTCTGATCGATGACATTCAGGCCACCCTGGCTGCCAACCCAGACATCTTGGCTGCGTACCAGGCCACCTCGGAAACAACGTTCGAGTACGGGGAGCGCCTGTTCCAGGCGGCCCGCTTCGTGACCGAGATGGAATACCAGCACCTGGTGTTCGAGGAATTCGCCCGCAAGGTGCAGCCGGCGATCAACCCGTTCGAGCCCGCTGCACAGAACCAGACCGATATCAACTCGGCGATCACCGCCGAGTTCGCCCACGCGGTCTACCGCTTCGGCCACTCGATGCTCGACGAGACGATCCCCCGCACCAATCAGAACGGGTCGACCAACGACATCCCGCTGCTCGACGGGTTCCTCAACCCGGCGGCATACACCGATGGCGGAAGTGCCGGCACGCTCACATCTCAGCAGGCCGCCGGTTCCATCATCATGGGCCTGTCGGACCAGGTCGGCAACGAACTCGACGAGTTCGTCAGTGACACGCTGCGCAACAACCTGCTCGGCCTGCCACTCGACCTGCCGGTGCTGAACCTGGCCCGGGCCCGCAGTGAGGGCATTCCGTCGTTGAACAACGTCCGCAAGCAACTCTTCGCGGCGACCAACGACGGACAGTTGGCCCCCTACACCAACTGGATCGACTTCGGCCTGGCGCTGAAGCACCCGGAATCGCTGATCAACTTCGTTGCCGCCTACGGCCGGCACCCGTCGGTCATCAGCGAGACGACGATTGCCGGCAAGCGCGAAGCGGCTCGCCTCATCGTCGATCCCGACCTTCCTGGCGGCGACCTGCCTCCGGTTGACGCAGCTGATTTCATGGGCAGCACCGGTGCCACCTGGGCCAATGTCGGCGGCGTCTCGCAGACCGGCGTTGACGGCATCGATTTGTGGGTCGGCGGACTTGCCGAGAACACCAACCCGTTCGGCGGCCTGCTCGGCACGACGTTCAATTACGTCTTCGAGAACCAGCTCACCAACCTGCAGAACGGCGACCGGCTCTACTACTTGGCGCGTACGCCGGGGATGAACCTGCGGGCGCAGCTCGAGGGCAACTCGTTCGCCGAACTGATGGGTCGCAACACCACGGCACACAGTCTGAAGGCCGACTCGTTCGCCACAGCGGACTGCAAGTTCCAGCTCGGAAACCTCACCTGGCCGGCCGTTCCCGGCAGTTTCTTGACCGATTCCGTCTCGGTCAATGACGACCCGGCCTCGGAATGCGACGAGAACCGTCTGCTGTTGCGCATGCCCAGCGGCCAGTTCCGTTACCGGTCGATCAACTCGGTCGATCCTCCCGGTATCAACGGGCAGAGCGTGTACAGCGGCACCCCCGGCGTCGACAAGGTGATGGGTGGCAATGACAACGACACCTTCCTCGGCGGTCAGGGCAACGACATCATCGAAGGAGGCTCCGGCGACGACGTCCCCATCGGGGGCGACGGCAACGACATCCTCACCGACCTTGCTGGCGACGACGTGCTCAAGGGTGGTCCGGGCAACGACGCCATCGATGGCGGTATCGGTCTCGACATCATCATGGGTGGCGACGGCAGTGACTTCACCAACGGTGGCGCCAACGCCAACGAGCATTTCCTCGGCGCTGGTAACGACTTCGCCATCGGCGGTCAGGGCCTCGACGGAATCTTCGGCGACAGCGGTGACGACTGGATCGAGGGGGGCGACATGCCCGACGGTCTGATGGGTGACAGTTCGTCGCTGTTCTTCGACGACCGCAACCTGCCCGGCGATGACGTGCTCATCGGTCAGGGCAGCGACGACGACTACGACAGCGAGGGCGGCGACGACATCCTCGTCGCTGGTCCGGGCATCGAAAAGAACGCCGGCGCCTCCGGTTTCGACTGGACCATCGGCGTTGGCGATCCGCAGGCTGAGAATTTCGATCTCAACCAGAGGATCCTCGCCGGGGGCATACCGGCCGTCGGGGTCCGCGACCGCTTCAATGAAGTTGAAGCCTTGTCGGGCTGGAATCTGGACGACACCCTTCGCGGTGACGACCTCGCTCCGGCTGTCATCGGCGGCGGCGGATTCATCGGCTGCGATGCCCTCGACCAGGACGGCCTCGACCGTATTGCCGGCCTCGACGCCCTGGTGCCGGCGTTGACCACCGACCCGGCGGCGATTATCGCGGCCTCGTCTTCCAACTACTGCCAACTCGTAGGCAACGTCTGGGGAGATGGCAACATCCTCCTTGGTGGCCTCGGCAGCGACCTGATCGAAGGTCGCGGCGCTGACGACATCATCGATGGCGACAGGTACATGAACGTGCGGCTCAGTGTGCGCACCGACGTGAACAACGCCGCTACCGAAATCGGCACAACGAACCTCATGGATCGCGCCGCGCTGACCGGCAACTTCGGTGCGGGTACCGCTGGCATGACGCTGCAGCAGGCAGTGTTCGCAGGCCTCGTCGACCCTGGCAACATCGCCATCGTTCGTGAGATCATCACGCCGACAGTGCCGGTGGCCGATTGCGGTGTCTTGGCACCGCTGAACTGCGATACGGCGGTGTTCTCGGGTCCCGAGGCCGACTATGACGTCGGCGTCGCCGCTGGCGGTGTCACCGTGACCCACGCTCGCGGCCTAGCGACTGACGGAATCGACACTCTTCGTAACGTCGAGCAGCTCAGCTTCTGTGAGGTTCCGGGTGCCGTCGCAGGAACCTGTGATCTTCGTTCTGAGGTCTCGCTGCTCGACTTCCCGTTGGCGGGCCTGTCGGCTTCGTCGCTGGCGTTCGGTGGTCGCACCCTTGCCGCACCAGCGGTGACTCAGCCGATCACATTGACCAACACCGGAGGCGGGAGCTTGATTGTCTCCGGCTTCTCGATCGGTGGAACCGATGCCGCGTCGTTCAGTACAACCTCGGACTGTGTCACACTGACAGCCGGGACGAGCTGCACGTTCAACGTGTCGTTCGATCCGACGGTGCTTGGCGCTTTGACGGCCGAGCTGAGTATCGGCACCAACGCAGGGTCAATCATCGTTGTCCCACTGACTGGTTCTGGTGTGGTCAACACCCCAGCGAGCGGGGCTCCGACAATCAGCGATACCACTCCGACGGAAGGGACCGCTGTGACGGCCTCAACCGCCGGGATCGTCGATGTCAACGGAGTGCCGGGAACGTTCGGCTTCCAGTGGCGCCAAGGCTCCGTTGGTGGTGGCGGCCCGATGACCAACATCGTCGGAGCGACGAGTTCGAGCTTCACTCCGCTGCAAGCCCAAACCAACCGGATTGTCCAGGTCGTGGTGACCTTCGTAGACCTCGCCGGGTCATCCGAGACCAGGACATCTCCGTTGACGACGGTTGTCGGTGACTTGTTCCCCGGAGTCGGCGATGACAACTCCGGGATCGACACCCGAACCGGTACCGTCGGACAGGATGAGTACCACGGTGGGGCCAGTGCCGACAGCTTGTCGACCGGTGCCGGTAACGACATCGTTTCTGGCGATGCCGGTGACGACGCCATCTCGGCCCTCGCCGGTGACGACAGCATCTGGTTCAGTGGTACTGGCGAAGGCTTCGATGCGGTGAACGGTGGAACGAACGTGGACACGATCCGTGCCCGCAGCAACGGCACCGACATTGGCCTGCGCTCGCTCGCCGGCGTCGAAGCGGTCACGGCCGATGGACACACCGGTGTTCGCATAGTCGGCTCGCCAGTCAACGATGCCCTCGTGTTCTCGACGGTGACGTTGACCGGGATCAACTCCATCGATGGTGGCGCCGGTAACGACTCGATAACTGGTTCAGTGGGTGCCGATGTGATCATTGGTAGTGCAGGACTGGACACCTTGAACGGCAGCATCGGTGACGACATCATCGAAGGTGGCGCCGACAACGACGCCCTCAACGGTGCGACTGGCAACGACGTGTTCCGCTACCTCGTTGGCGGGTTCGGCGCTGACACGATCACCGGCTTCGATGCCAACCCGACCGGCGGTCAGGATCTGATCGACCTCCGTGACTTTGGCATCACCGCAGCCGACTTCGCGGCCAATGTCACCATCGTCAACGGTGGGGGCAGCACAGTGTTGATCACTGTGATCGGTCAAGGCACGATCCGGCTCACCGGCCAGAACGTGGCCAGCTTCAACATCACCGACTTCCTGCTGGCATAGCAAACAATTCCGTGCTGTGGTGTGGGCTCGTAAGAAGTCCCACACCACAGCATCGAGCAGCGGCCGGAAGGTGGGTGCGTGCCACTCGGCGTGCCCGCGCCATTCTTGTGTGGTCTCCCACCTCGTCCCCCGGACGTTGTGGATGATGCCCTCTCCTTGGACAGGAGAGGGCATCGTCGCGTGTCGGAGTTCGGTCGAGCCGGCAGTTGGTCGGCTCCGTGACGACCGCTGCGCCGGCCGTCGTTAACGTGCACGCCGATGAGGCTGGCAATCGTCGGTGCCGGTGGCATGGGTTCGTTCCACGGTCGTTCCCTCGCGGCCCTGCCAGCTATCGAGATCATCGCAATCGCCGA
>JANNHY010000395.1:0-3550 GCA_031404635.1 Ilumatobacteraceae bacterium | reverse complement strand
TCTTGGCAGCCCCAACGGGATTCGAACCCGTGCCGCCACCTTGAGAGGGTGGTGTCCTAGGCCACTAGACGATGGGGCCAAGTAGCTCCAGCACACTACCAACGGGGCCATTGGGTACCAACCAAAACGACCGAAGGTCGGCCCGGTGGCCGACCTTCGGGTGAGCTGGGGAACAAGGACTTGAACCCTGAATAACAGTACCAGAAACTGCTGTGTTACCAATTACACCATTCCCCACCGGGGCGAACCCGTGGACCGCCAAGTCTACCAAACGACTCCGATTGGTCACACCGGTTCAGCCGGTGATCGACAGCAGTCGCTTGAACCCGATGATTCGCCCGACAGCGATTCCGGCGGCCTCTTGGAACTCCCTCGACCATGCTGCCTTGCCCTGGACCGGGCTGGCACGCGTCGGCGACACGTAGGCGACAAGTCCGAGCTCCTCGGCGATCAACTGCGCACGCAAAGAGTGAAACGGGTCGCTGACCAGCAGCACGCGGAACAGGCCACGCTGGTGCAACATGGTGGCCACTCCGTCGAGGGAAGCGTACGAGCTGCGACCGACCGTCTCCTGGACGATCGCTTGCGCAGGCACGCCACGATCGATCAGGTAGTTGGCCGATGCCTCGGCCTCGGTGAACCGATCGCCGGGCTGGTTGCCCCCGGTCACAACCATCAGCTGGGTGAGGCCGGCGGACCACAATTCGGCGGCGTGATCGAGTCGAGCGGCCAGCTGCGGCGAAGGCCGGCCATCGTATTGAGCGGCGCCCATCACGACGATGGCGTCGACCTGGCGAGCCTGGTCACTGCGACCGGTGTCATGCACTTGGTACAACGTGATTCCGTAGTACCCGGTCGCCGCAAGCAACAACACCGCCGCCGATTTGGCCAGGCGCCGCGACCAACGCCGCCGGGGGGTGACGATCGGCGTCCCGCCGACTGGCGTCGGGTCGGCGGCGTCGACGGCAGGCACCTCTTCCGTCGGTGCGACGCCAGGCGTGGTGCTGGCGAACTGCGGGTCGTGATCGCTCACGCCGTCGCGACCAAGATCAACCGCCTGATCACTTCCCCGCGCCCCAACACTTCGAGAGCCTCGAACAACGGTGGCCCAACGGTTCGTCCGGTAACTGCGACCCGAATCGGCGCTTGCGCCTTGCCCAGTTTCAGGGCGTGCCGCTCCCCCACTGCTTCCAGTGTCGCCTTCAGCGCCGCTGCATGCCACTCCGGCAGCTGCTGGTAGGCCTCGGTTGCCTCGGCGAGCACGTCTCGGGCGCCAGGCGCAGCGATCGTCTTCGCCCACACCTCCTCGTCGAGCACAGGATCGGCAAGGAACAGAAAATCGACGACGCCCGGCACCTCGTCGAGCGTGGAGGCTCGCAGCTGCACGACAGATGCCATTGCTGCGAACTTCGCGGCATCGAATCGCTCGGCAGGCCACGGCACGTCGGGAGATTCGAGGAACGGCCGGCAGGCGGCAATGAACTCGTCGACCGGCAACCTGCGGATGTACTCGCCGTTGAACGCGGCGAGCTTCCTCACGTCAAAAAAGGCCGGCGAATGGTTGACGTCCTCCAGCTGGAAGGCCTGCTCGATCGCCGCCCAGGGAACGATCTCTTGATCGCCCGGCGGCGACCACCCGAGGGTCATCAGATAGTTGACCATCGCCGCGGCGAGGTAACCCTCCGCCCGGTACTGCTCGACTGCCACTTTGTCGCGTCGTTTCGACAGCTTCTTGCGCTGCTCGTTGACCAGCAGCGGCACATGCGCCCACACGGGTGGGTGGCTACCGAGCGCCTGCCACAACAACTGCTGCTTGGGCGTGTTGGGAAGGTGCTCCTCGGCGCGCACCACATGCGAGATGCGCATTTCGATATCGTCGACCACATTGGCGAGCAGGAACATCGGGGTGCCGTCGCCACGCAGCAGCACGAAGTCTTCGATCGTCGCGTGGTCGAAGACGACATCGCCACGCACCAGGTCGTGCACAGTCGTTGCGCCTTGCGGCACGCGAAATCGAAGCACTCGCCCCGGAGCGGGGCCGAGCCCACGGTCGCGCGAGTAACCGTCATATCCGCCAGCGCCGGCCTTCACGCGCTCGTGGATCTGCTCGGAGGTCAGGTCGCAGTAGTACGCGGTACCTCCGTCGAACAGCCGCCTGGCCGCAGCGACTTGAGCCTCGGCATAGTCACTCTGAAAGTACGGGCCCTCGAAGGTGGGGTCGTCGCTGTGGATGCCGATCCAGGCCAGAGCGTCGATGATCCCCTGCGTCCACTCCGGTCGATTGCGGGCCTCGTCGGTGTCCTCGATACGCAGCACGAAAGTGCCCTGCAGCCGCCTGGCGAGCGCCCAGTTGTACAGCGCCGTGCGCGCCCCACCGACGTGAAAGAAACCGGTTGGCGATGGCGCGAATCGAAATCGGGGGCCGCTGCTCATGCGCGATCCACCCTAAGTCAGCCGGATGCCGGGCGATGGCTGACGAGAACGAGGTTGCGCAACTGGCGCAGGGCGACCGACAGCGTCGTGAGGTCGTAGGCATCGGCGCGGCGGATCTCGGTGAACATCGCCATCGCTCGAGCGACGACACGATCGTTGGCCGAAGCCCACTCGCGTGCCCCTCCGACGTAGAGCGCATCGTCGGCGAGATCGGCCAACGCACTCAACAGGTCATCGCGCAGTGCCGACCGAGCCTGCGTCTGCCAACGGTCGTTGCGGGGCAGCGCCCCGACCGCATCCCACAACCAACCGAGGTGGAGCGTGTCGAACACCTCCCAATAGGCGGCCGCGGTTTCGCGAACTGTCAGGCGCTGGCGGTTGGCGAGGTCAATCAGGTCGAAGGCGGTGTGCATCAGCGGCCACAGGACCGATCGCTGCGCCAACTGCTCGGGAACACCAGCAGCAAGACGAGCCGCTTCGTTGCCGAACATCTGGTCACGTATTCTGCCGCGCAGGTGTGCTTCGAGAGTGGTCGACAACTCGTTGATACCGGGCTGGAACTGAGCGACGACCACGGCGATATCGAGGGGCGGGCGGCGATGCCGCAGCAGCCACAACGAACTGCGCTCGATCATCCGCCTCGCTTCGAGGAACATCTCCAACTGAGTGTCGAGCTTGACATGCGCCGGCAGCGCCTCGATCTGGTCCCAAATCGCCGGGAAGTTGAAGATGTCGCGAGCCGCAATCCACGCACGCATCACGTCGACTACACCGGCGCCGGTGTCTTCGGTCATCCGGTTGTCGAACGAGATGCCCGAGGTGTTGACCATCTGGTTGGCGATCTGCGTGGCGATGATCTCGCGGCGCAGGCGATGCCCCAGTATCTCGGGGCGGAACCGCTGCTGCAGCACTTTCGGAAAGTAACGAACGAGATCGGGTTCGAGGTACGGGTCGTCGGGAAACTCGGCGCGCACCATCTCGGCCATGTTGACGCTCTTGGTGTAGGCCAGCACGACAGCGAACTCCGGAGTTGTGTCGATGACGCCACGGGCTTCCTTTATTATGTCTCGATCATGGGCGTGACCGGCACCAAGAGCATTAACCCGGCGGATATGAC
>JANNHY010000394.1:0-2892 GCA_031404635.1 Ilumatobacteraceae bacterium | reverse complement strand
CATCCGATGTCGAACGGCGAGTACGCGCCGCTGGCGCGATCCGACCTCGTCACCGAGGCGGTCAGGCGCACGCTGACGACAGCCGATGTGCACGCCCGCCGGCTGGGCATCAGCCGCCGCGCGTTCCTGCGCAGCGCCGCCGGCATGGCCACCAAGCTCGGTGCGCTGGCCGCGTGCAACAAGGAGCGAGGGGCCGCGACCACGACGCCTCCGACGACCTCCGCGAGCAGAGTCACCGATCCGACGACCAGCGTGCCGGTCGGGCCGGGGGGCACGTTCGCCCTGCCTCCCGAATCGACGATCGACTCGACTGTGGCAACAACGGTGCTCGCCGGCGACGAGTTCGTGATGGACGTACAGACCCATCTGCTCGAGTACCCGCCGGGCGCCTCCGCCGCGTTCGGGCTCGGGTTCCCGCAGGCGTCGTGCGACGACGATCCGACGGCATGCATGGGGATCGACGCGTGGCTCGACCTCGTGCTCGGTGGCAGCGACACGGCCATCGCCGTGCTCTCGGCGATCCCCGTCGTGGCCGATCCCAACCCGTTGTCGGCCGCCGTGATGGAACGCGCCCGCCGGGCCGCCGAGCAACTCGGATGCATCGACCGGGTGCTGATGCAAGGCCATGCGACGCCGACGCTCGGCGAACTGCCGGCGGCGCTCGAGGCGATGGCCGAGGTCGCCGAACAGTTCGAGATCGCCGCCTGGAAGGCATACACGTCGGAGGGTCCGGTGTGGCGCCTCGACGACGACATCGGCGCGGCATTCTGCCAGCAGGTCCGCGAGCTCGGTCAGCGGGTCATCTGCGTGCACAAGGGACTCGGGCCGGAGTCAGCGTCGCCCATTGACATGGGACCGGCGGCAGCGGCGCACCCCGACCTGGCCTTCTGCGCCTACCACTCGGGCTTCGAGACCGGCGGCGTGGAGGGGCCCTACGCCGGCGACGATGCCGCGTCGTTCGCGGGTGTCGACCGGCTGATCGCCTCGTGCCGCCAGGCCGGGGTCGGTCAGGGCGGTAACGTGTATGCCGAGCTCGGCTCGACCTGGTGGAACCTGATCCAGCGGCCCGACGAGGCGGCGCACGTGATCGGCAAGCTGCTCGTCGCGCTCGGGCCCGACAACATCTTGTGGGGCACCGATTCGATCTGGTACGGCTCGCCACAGTCGCAGATCGAGGCGTTCCGGGCATTCGAGATCACCCCCGAGTACCAGGAGCGGTTCGGCTACCCGGCCCTCTCCCCCGACGTGAAAGCCAAGATCCTCGGCCTCAACGCCGCTCGCCTGTACGGCGTCGACCCGACTACACGGTGCGCATTTTCGGCCGGCGATCGCTCGGCGCTGCGCTCCGAACTCCCGGTTTCGCTGCCGACCGGACCCACCACCGCCGTCGCCGCCCGCCAGGTGTTCGCCGACGAACACCCCTGGTTCCGCACCTGACCCGTGCGACTTGGAGTCACGCACTGCCCGACGCGGATTGCGGAGCGGCTTGGGCGCCAATCGATCAGCTGACCATGAGGCCGATGGAGTCGTTCATGCCGATTGGACGAAGTGTGGTGGCAGGATGGGCCCCGGCTCGCGGTTGGGGCGATGAGCGATGAGCCGCTCGGCGACGCACACCTCTCATCGCGCCCGGCTCGCGGTTGGAGCGATGAGCGCTGAGCCGTCCGGCGACGCACAAGTCTCATCGCGGTCAACTGGAGAGGGTGGAACGTTGGCACTGAGCAGATCGCGATCCGGGCTGTCACCAAGGCAACGTGACAAGGCGAGTACCCGCTCTCGAGCCCGACGTGGAGGCGAGTTCTTGGGTCTCAACACGGCTTGCCTCCACCGGCGACCGACGACGAGCCGGGCACGGACCATACCACGGGCGTAGCAGATCAGTATGATCTTCGTATGAGCGACTCGAAGGAACGATTGTCGATCTCGGTCGACGCGGCGCTTGCCGAACAGGCACGGCGGGCAGTTGCCGAAGGGCGGGCCCTGAGCATCAGCAGTTGGGTCTCCGATGCACTGCGCCGGCAGGCCGACCATGACGCTCGCCTACGAGCGCTCGACGAGTTCATCACCGGCTACGAAACTGAGAACGGTGCGATTTCAGCAGACGAGATGGCAGCCGCTCAACGCCGGGCCGCATCCAGGGCGGTCGTTTCACGCGGTGCAGCATGACGCTCATACTCGACGCCGGTGCGTTGATCGCTGCCGAGCGTGGCGACCGCGACATCATGGCACTCGTCAAAGCGGAACGGGTTGCCAACCGGACTCCTCGTAGCCACGGCGGTGTCGTCGCTCAGGTGTGGCGCGGCGGCTCCGGCCGCCAGGTCACATTGACGAGACTGCTCGCCGGCGTCGAGATCGCACCACTCGACGACCAGTTGGGACGCGCCGCGGGCGTGTTGCTTGGCCACAGCCAAACGACTGATGCGATCGACGCTGCTGTCGTGGCAATGTTGCGCGACGGCGACATCGTGCTGACATCAGACCCACACGACCTCGTCGACCTTGCCCGGGCATCAGGCACACATCTCGAAATCATCGCCGTATAGCCGACGACGAGCAGACCTCAATCAGTCCGCGAGGCGCCCGTCGTCGACGGACTCGCCCTCCAGTGAGCATTCCGTCGGCGATCTGGGTGCCATGCTCGTGCATCGTCCCTGGCGGGCGGGTCGACGGCGCCCAGATCATTGGCCGCCTGTCATGCCACTTCCGGCCCTTCCAACGGCCGATCCGGTTGTCGGGCGATAGCCTGAAACCGTTCTACGAATGAGTCTTGGGAGCCCTGAATGTCCACACCACAGAGAGTCGTAATCCTCGGCCAGGGCTACGTCGGCCTCCCGGTAGCCATGCGAGCGGTCGAGGTCGGGTTCGACGTCGTCGGATTCGACGTCAACAGCG
>JANNHY010000393.1:0-4725 GCA_031404635.1 Ilumatobacteraceae bacterium | reverse complement strand
GCACGACATCGTCGATGAACCTCGCAAACGCTTCGTGCTCCGGCAGAGGTGTCATGATTTCGAGCTTTCCAGAGCCATTCTACTGGTTGGGTGCCGGCCCGTCTTTCCTGTACATCGCCCAGGCCGTCGGGCTCGCCGTGGCGGCCTTTCCGATCTACCTGATCGCCCGCGACCGCTTCTCCACGCCGTGGATGGGTCTGCTGGTCGCAGTCGTGTACTTGATGTACGCCCCGATCCAATGGATCAGCTGGGCCAACTTCCACCCCGAGTCGCTGGTGATCGCCCCGCTGCTGTATGCGTGGTGGTTCGCCAGCCAGCGCCGTTGGCGGGGCATGTTCGTCGCGCTGCTGATTGCGCTCTCGATCCGTGAGGACACGGCGCTCGTGGTGATCATGCTCGGTCTGATCCTGGCGATCATGTACCGACCGGGCAAGGGGGATCACCGCGACCGGATGATGGCTCTGGCGACATTCGGATTGGGGGTCGCCTGGTATGCGATAGCCACCCGGATCGCGATCCCACATTTCAACCAGGGCAAGCAGCCCTTCTATATCCAGTACTTCTACAGCAACTACGGCAAGGACGTGCCCGAGATCGTCGAGACGATCCTCCGCCATCCGAACCGGGTGATCGGCGATGCGACGCAGCCTGATCGCTTGCGCTTCTACCGCGACCTGGCCTTGCCGCTCGGTGGACTGCCGCTTGCCGCGCCCCTGGCTTTGTTGATGGCGGTGCCGCAGATGTTGGCCAGCGTGATCGGCCTCAGCCCCTATGCCCGCAGCATCCACTACCAGTACACGGCGATGATGATCGCGCCCATCGTGATCGCGGCAATCGAGGGTGCACGAGTGCTGTGGCGGTTCAAGGTGCTGCACACCGTGCTGCCGATCTGGTTGCTCGGCTGTGCGTACATGACCAACGTCGCCTGGTCGCCCTCACCTGTCGGCGACTCCTACAACGTGTGGGCGCTACCGACGTCACGGCATGAATCGATGCGCGAGGCGCTGCGGCTGATACCCGACGACGCATCCGTTGCAGCCACCTACAGCCTGTTGCCCCACCTTTCGCACCGCGAGCAGATCTACGACTGGCCAAACCCGTGGGTGCCGGCCTACTGGGGCAACGACGACCGATTTCGGCTGCCGGATCCATCCACCATCGACTACATCGTCCTCGACCGTGCGCAGGTCGGTCCGGCCCAACAGGCGTTGGTGGCCGGCCTCACCGCCGCGGATGGCCCATACGAGGTGCTGCTCGATGCCGACGACGTGTTGGTCGGCAGGCGTAAACCCGGCAACTAGCTGCGGCGGGCGATCGCCAGCAGGTTCTTGCCGATTGGCGGGTTGGGCACCAGCCGCTGCACCATCTTGCTGACTGGCACGACCACCCGGTCGAATATGCCTGACGACATCGGGCTCAGCGATTGGCGGTTGAGCACTCGATACATCAGCCAGTACGGTACGACGCCCGCTACTTCCAGGTAGCGGAGTTCGAGGATCTCGAATCCGGCGCCTTCGGTGACCTCGCGCAGGCGGGTCTTGTCGTAACGACGATGGTGCCCAGACTTGTAGTCGAGGCTGCCGTATAGCCGCGACATTGCCGGAACGAACACGCCAAGCGAGCCGCCGGGGGCGACCAGGTCGAACGCGGTTCGCATCTCGGCGGCATCGTCGAGGATGTGTTCGAGGACGTTGACGTAGACAACCGAATCGAACTGTTGGGGTCGGGTATTCGCCAGTTCCTGTGAGGTGAGCTGCAGAGCCGTCACGTTGTCGAGTCGCGACGCCGTCGCCTGCAACTGCTCGAACAGGTTTTCGGCCGGCTCGATGGCGGTGATCTCGCTGGCCGCCTTGCGCTCTGCGATCTTGGTGGCGATCGTGCCGATCCCTGCTCCGACCTCGAGGATCCGCTGGCCGAGGTGGGGGGCCAGTTCATCGGCGATCCATCCGAAGAACCGGTCGGCCTGAGCGAGGTTCTCCAGGTCTTCGGCTGCACCGAACTGTGAGTTCGACGATGCCTGTTGGGCTTGCAGCCGCGGTGAACGCGCCGCCCACGTGGCTTGGTCGCGTCGGGCTTCACCACGCACCTCGGCAACCAGTACCCGCGTGGCGTGCAGGCTTTGCCAGAACGCGGTGACATCGGAGAAGGACAGCGAACGCACACCGGCATACCGGGGGCGGAACGTGATCGGGCTCTCGGTCACCGAAAACCCGGCAGCCTGGGCGACGGCGACAGATGTCGTGAAGTAGCCGTAGCCGTCGGCGGGGATCTGCCGGTCGATCCACAGTTGGGCGACATCGGGACGGATGATGCGGAACGACGTCGTCGCGTCGTGTACCCCGCGCAGCCCGATGATTCGTCTGGCCAGCATGTTGGCGGTGCGGCTGACCATCGAGCGCAATGCCGAAGTGCCGGGCGAAGAACCGCCGCGGGCCCACCGCGACCCGATGGTCACGCCGCTGCGGCGGGCCACGAAAGCGCGGACGACATCGGTTATCTGGCGTGCGTCGTGGTGGCCGTCAGGGTCGAGGGTGACGAAGAAGTCGCGATTCCCACTGCGCAGGAGGTGTTCGAACCCGGCGAGCTGGGAGCGACCGACGCCGAGGTGCGACCCGCTGAGCACTTCGATCTTGATGCCGAGCCGGGCGGCCTCGTCGGTGGCAATGGCAGCGGTGTTGTCGGGACTGGAATCGTCGACAATGAGCACGTCGAGGTCGATCCCCGAGCGGTGCAGCACCGACGCCGCTTCCTCGATCTCGGCCAGCACCGGGCCTACCGAGGCGCCGCTGTTGTACGTGGCGAGCACGACGGTGCCGCGCAGCTCTGGCATGCCGGCACGGTACCACCGGGCAAGAACCGATCTCCGGCTGACGTCCTGCTACGCTCGCAGCTGCCGTGAAATGGGTCCCGTGAGGCCCATACGGGAGGAGCATCGTCGTGTCGTTTGTCGATCTTGGCGCCAATCTGCGCCCCCGACCAGGGGCTGTGAACGGGTCGTGGCGCCCAGATCCGCCCTGTCGAGTTCGCTCATCCGATAATAATGCACTAATCTGCATTATCATGCAGTGGGTACATCGATGATCCGCGAAGCGGCGCTCGTGCTGGCCGATGGCAGCGTGTTCGAGGGAGAGTTGTTCGGCGCCGACCCTCCGAGCGGCGTGGCCAGCGGCGAGGTGGTCTTCAACACCGTGCTGAGCGGCTACCAGGAGGTGATCACCGACCCGTCGTATGCCGGGCAGATCGTCAGCTTCACCTGCCCGCACATCGGCAACTACGGCACCAACGCATCCGACTACGAATCGGAGCGCCCGTTCTGCCGCGGCGTGATCGTGCGTGAAATGGCCCGCCGCCACAGCAATCATCGGGCCGAGCAATCGCTCGATGCAATGTTGCGCAGCCACGGCCTCAGCGGAATCGGCGGCATCGACACCCGCCGCCTGACCCGCATCCTGCGCGACACCGGCGCCATGGCGGGCGCCTTCGGAACCGCCGACGAGGCAACATTGCGCAGCGCTGCGGTGGCCGAGCCGGGCACCGACGGTATCGATCTTGTTGCCCAGGTCACCTGCGCCGCGCCGTACACCACCTTTAGCAGCAGCGGCGCCTCGCGGCGCATCGTTGCGTTCGACTTCGGTATCAAACGAACGATCGTGCATCACCTCAGCGGGCTCGGCACGGTCGAGGTCGTCCCGGCCACCACCACAGTTGTCGAGGTCATGGATCGGCAGCCCGACGGTGTGTTCCTCTCCAACGGCCCGGGTGACCCGGCAATGGTCGGCTATGCCGTCGAGACGATCGCCGGTTTGCTCGGGCAGGTGCCGATTTTCGGCATCTGCCTTGGCCACCAACTGCTCAGCCGAGCGCTCGGCGGGGAGACCTTCAAGCTGCCGTTTGGCCACCACGGTGGCAATCATCCGGTGCGCCACCAGGCCTCGGGGCACATCGAGATAACCAGCCAAAACCACAACTTCTGCGTCGACCCCGACAGTTTGGCCGACAAGGTCGAGGTGACCCACCTCAATCTGAACGACCACACCAACGAAGGTATGCAGGTCCTCGGTGTTCCGGCGTTCAGCGTGCAGTATCACCCCGAGGCCGGCCCCGGTCCGCACGATTCCAGGTACCTGTTCGCGATGTTTGCCGAACAGATGGACGCCAAGATCGGTCGGGGTGTGCGGGTCTGATGCCTAAGCGAACCGACATCCATTCGATTCTGATCATCGGTTCCGGGCCGATCGTGATCGGCCAGGCCTGCGAGTTCGACTACTCCGGTACGCAGGCCTGTCGCGTGCTAAGAGAAGAGGGTTACCGGGTCATTCTCGTCAACTCCAATCCGGCGACGATCATGACCGACCCCGACTTCGCCGACGCCACCTACATCGAGCCGATAACTCCCGATGTCGTGGCCAAGATCATCGAGCGCGAGCGGCCCGACGCGGTATTGCCGACGCTTGGTGGGCAGACCGGCCTCAACACGGCGATGGCTCTGTATGCACGCGGCATCATCGGCGTGCCCGGCACGCCGGAGATGATCGGCGCCAACGCTGACGCCATCGCTACCGCCGAGGATCGCGACAAGTTCAAGCAGGCGATGATCGAGATCGGTCTCGCCGTTCCCGTCAGCGGAATCGCCCACAATCTCACCGAGGCGTTGGCAGTGGCAGCCGGTTCGTAACCCCGAGCGGCCTGTGTTCAGGTAAGGCATGCCACGGACTGAAAGACAGG
>JANNHY010000392.1:0-5332 GCA_031404635.1 Ilumatobacteraceae bacterium | reverse complement strand
CGTTCCGATCCAGTTCGCCCGTCCGGGCCAGGTCGATGTACAGGTTTCGATCGGTGAGCACCCGGTTGGCGACCTGTCGTTCTGGCTGCTACCGGCGACCGCCAAGACCTAACTGGGCTGGCGTGCGGCGATCCGGCCGGCGCAGATCATGCCGACGCCGGTCAGGGCGATGGCCAGCGCGAAGTTGATCCCCAGGGCGCCGGCCAGCGGCAAGCTGGTGCGCTCCGAGACAGCGACCATGGCGCCGCCGACGCCGCCCATCGCCGAGAACCCGACGGCATCGGCCAGGTTGACCTGGCTGCTGACCAGGCCCTCCGCGCCTTGCTGGGCGTGCGACATCGCTGTCACCGTGGTGGGGTTGAACAGCAGTCCCATGCCGAAACCACCGATCGCCCAGCCGAAGAACGTTGCCCACAGCGGCCACCCCGCTGCCAGCACCGGCACGGCGGCGGCGAGACCGACAGCCATAGTGGCGAAACCCCAGCGCACGGCCCGGCGCGGATCGATCTGCGGGTGACGGGCGACGAACCACTGCCCGCCCGTCCAGGTGAGCGAGGCGCCGATTATCACGAAACCCTGCACCGTGGGCGACGAACCGTGGATGCGATCGGCAGCGAGCGGGATGAAGCTGTCGGCGCCGAGGAACGCGGCGGTGGCGAGCATGCGACACACCACGACCGCCGGAAGTCCGCGGGAGGCACGGAGCACACCAGTTGGCAGCAGGCGGCGCAAGCTCGGCACACCGATCGCCAAGCCGGCGAGTGCACCGCCGATCGCGGCGGCGAGATGCTTGAACTGCAAGGCCGTGACGAACATTCCTATCCCCCCGGCGGCAAGCACGGCGGCGCCGATCCGCGAATGGCGCACCGAATCGGTGCCCGTCGACGCGTAAGCGCGCATCGGCCGCACAGTGATGATTGCGACGACCGGAATCAGCGGCAGCAGCAGCCAGAACACCCACCTCCACCCGAACTGATCGGTGATCGTGCCGGCAATCGCCGGTGCGATGAGGCTCGGCAGCACCCAGCCTGCCGACAGATAGGCGTACATGCTCGGCTGCCGATCTGCTGGAAAGGCTCGTTTGACCAGCACATAAGCGATCGGTGCCAAACCGCCGGTGCCGGCGCCCTGCAACGTGCGCCCGATCACCACCATCGTCATGCTCTGTGCCGTCGCCGCCACCACCAGGCCCCCGGCGAACACGGCGAGGCTGCCCAGGTACGGCTTGGCCGGCCCGTAGCGATCGGTCAACTCGCCCGTGACGACGAGGGCGACCAGATTGGCGAGCGTGTAGCAAGCCAAGGCCA
The DNA here is from genome assembly GCA_031404635.1 of Ilumatobacteraceae bacterium. Classification (GTDB taxonomy): domain Bacteria; phylum Actinomycetota; class Acidimicrobiia; order Acidimicrobiales; family Ilumatobacteraceae; genus JAENVT01. Next base: position 4,025 of record JANNHY010000392.1, on the reverse strand, counting down.
CGCCGTACAACGAGTCGCCGCGCAGTTGGTCAGTGATCGACGGCAAGGCGGTTAGCACCGCGGTGATCTCGAATGCGACCATCGTCACCCCGAGCACCAATCCGATGGCCAACAGGCGCTGCTGACGGTCGAACCGGGTGACCGCCGGTGTGCGGGCTGTCACCGTGGCGAACCCGGCGCCACCAGTGGCCACGGCCGGGAGCGCTCGACCGACAATGCCAGGTCGAGCAGCAACTCCTCGCTGTAGTGGCGACCGACGACCTGCAACCCGATGGGCAGGCCATCGAGTGTGCCGGCAGGGATCGAGATCGCCGGATTGCCGTGCAAATTGGCCGGGAAGGTCAACCGGCCATTGTTTGTGGCGCCGGCCTCGATGCCGCCGAACACCGACGGCAGCGGTCCATCGGCAGCGAAGGCGACATCGGGGTTCGAGGCGGTGATCACGAAATCGACGCCGTCGACGGGGTCGAAGATGCGGGCCGTGGCCTCGTTGAGTTCGATGCGCCGGCGCTCGATCTTGGCCCAGGCCTCGGCGTTGTACAGCCCCTTGGTTGACTCGAGCCCGTAGCGCATCTCGGGTGTGAGCTGTTCGGCGCATGCCGGCCAAAGGTCGCCGAGTTGGGCCTCGATGGCAATCATCCCGCTGATCGACCACGCTGCGCCCATGTTGGGCAGCTTGGTGTCGACGCCGTCGATGCGGGTCATGGCGATGTCGGTGATCAGCGAGGTCGCGGCCTCGTCGAGCAGTTCCCACATGATCGGCGAGACGGTGGCGCTGCCCCATGTTGGCACGACCGCGACCCGTGAGCCGCGCAGCGCATCGAGGTGGTGGCCGAGCCCAGTCTCCCAGCCCTGCACACGCGGCAAGCTCAGCGGATCACGGGCCTCGTGGCCGTTGCACACGTCGAACCAGCGAGCCGTGTCGCGCACCGACCGGGACAAGCAACCGATCGTGACCGTGAGGTTGCCGTACTCGGCGCGCGGGCCGCGGGGAATGCGTCCAATGGTCGCCTTCAGCCCGACGAGACCGGTGAAACCCGCTGGGATGCGGATCGACCCACCTCCGTCGCCGCCGGTGGCGATCGTCACCAGCCCACCCGAGACCGCCGCGGCAGTGCCGCCCGAGCTTCCACCAGGGGTGCGGCCGTGTTGCCATGGGTTGTGGGTCGTGCCGTGCAACAGCGTGCGTGTCACGTTGACCCCGCCGAACTCGCTGGCGGTGGTCTGTCCGGCCAACACCGCCCCACCGCGGTCGCGGATTCGTTGCACCATCACGCTCGTGTAGTCGGAGATCTGATCGCGCAGCGGCACCGAGGCATGGGTGTCGGGCCAACCGGTGACCTGGTCGAGTTCCTTCACGCCGATCGGCACCCCACCGAACGGCTTGCTGACGTCGGCGCCGGCCGCGGCGCGTTCAGCCTGCTCACAGGGCAGATAACAGAACGAGTTGAGGGCGCTGTCGGCGATCGCGGCGTACGTCGCCTGCAGCTCTTCGAGCGGTGAACGCCGCCCGCTGCGGAACTCGTCGACCAAGGAACAGGCGTCGCCCTGCCACGGTGTATCCCCCATGCGGGCACTGTACTGCTGCGTTGGCGCGTGGGGCGCCCCGTGGTCGCATCGTAGACCACACCCCAATGGTCGTACTACCTTTGTACCGTAGTGACTCGCGCCTGGGCGTCGCCACACTGCTCTACGTGGGCAAACGCGACTGGCTGGAGAACGGGCACGGCGACGGCGAACGTCTGCAGCCGATTATCGATGCTTCCGCCGCCGACGGGGTGTCGATCCTCGATGTGCTGCGCCGCGCCGACCGGTTTACGCCCCGCAGTCGGTCACGGCGGGCCACCAAGGCCTTGGTCGGTTGGGTGCTGTATTGCGGCGTTGCCGCCGGTGGCACTGCGGCGGCGTGGACCGTGCGGGCGACGCTGTTCCCGTCGCCCGGTGCACCGACACCACGATCAGTGTGGGAAAATTCGAGTTCTCATCCGACCCGATCGACGGAATCGGAAGTGGCGTCGACCGCAACTGCTGACACTTCGGTCGATTTGAGGGTCGCCGCTGCGGCTGTGAACGTCACCGTGTCGTCGATCAATGGTCAGACCGTTCCCACGGCGTCATTGCCTGGTGCGGGCCCGAACAACACCGTCGACGACCATGGCTCCGATCAGGGCAGCGTACCCGAGACGGGCACCACACTGCCCAACACTTCCTCGGGCAGTGGTCCCTCCGGCAGCACTCCCTCCGGCAGCACTCCCTCCGGCAGCACTCCCTCCGGCACCGGTCCCTCGAGCACCGGTCCCTCCGGAAGCACTCCCTCGGGCAGCACTGTCACCACGGTCACGACCGTCGCCGACCAAACGACCAACCCGTCGACTGTCGTGTCAAGCTCGACCACGCCCGACACTGTCGACCCGCCGCAGACCACCGATCCGGTCATAACCGACACCACCGACGGCCATCAGTCCGGCAAAGGTGGCGGTGGCGGCGGTAATGGCGATGGTACGACGATCCCCTGACGATCGAGCTCAGCTGAGGTGTTGGCTGGCCCACAGGGCCGCTTGTGTACGATCCGTGACCCCGAGTCGTTGAAAAACGTTGGTCAGGTGAGCCTTGACGGTGCGTTCACTGATCCCCAGCTTGCGGGCGATCTGCTTGTTGGCCAACCCACCACGTACGAGCAACAGCACCTCCCGCTCGCGATCGGTGAGGTTGTCGGGGTCCTGGGTTGCGCGTCGCGAGTCGAGCAGCACCCGCGCCGCCTTCGGATCGAGTGGTGAGCCCCCTTCGTGGACAGCACGCACCGCCGCGGCAATCTCGTCGGGTTCCGAATGTTTCAGCACGTACCCCTCTGCGCCGGCGCGCAGGGCGTCCATGATGCGGCTCTGATCGCTGAACGACGTCAGCACAAGGACTCGCACGCCGGGGTGCTCGGCGACGATTCGCCTTGTTGCCTCGACACCATCCATCTCCGGCATCGACAAGTCCATCAGCACGACGTCTGGCTTGAATTCGGCGACCAGGTCGAGCGCTTCGAGACCGTTGGCCGCCATACCGACCAGTTCGATGTCGTCGGTGGTCGCCAACAGTTGGGCGAGGCCGTTGCGCACGATCACATGATCGTCGACGACTGCAAGGCGGATCACAGCTGGCCGCCGCCGAGCACTGGGAGGGTGACCTCGACGCGTGTACCTGCCCCCGGTTCCGACAGCACCGCCAGCTTTCCGCCGGCATCGGCGATCAAGCCTTCGAGAGAGCGCAGGCCGAAATGACCATCGCTGGATTTGTGTTCCATCTGCTCGGGCGTGAAACCGCGCCCGTCGTCGTCAATGATCACTCGGGCGACGTGGCCGGTCACCTTGGCCGTCAACCTGACCGTGCTGGCACCGGAATGGCTGACGACGTTGCGAAGCGCTTCCTGCGCGCTGCGATACATCAGCCCGACCGTATCCGCTGACAGGACCGTCTTTCCGAGATCGACGTCGAGTTTCACCTCGATGCCGCGGTTGGAGACGCCACCGAGCAGATCGCCGAGGGCGAACTCGAGACCTTCTTCGTGCAGGTTCGGCGGGTAGATCTCGACGAGCAGCGATCGCAACGACTTGATGCTGCTGCGGATGGTCGATGAGGCCTCACCCATCCGTGGAGCGTCGCTGCTGTCGCTGCGGCTCGCCGCGGCGAGGCTCAACGACACCCCGGTGAGTTCTTGAACCACACCGTCGTGCAGGTCACTGGCGATGCGCCGCCGCTCGGCTTCCGACGCTTGGATCGCGTGGCGCAGAAGTCGTTCACGCTGTAGCTGCGCCGCCCGCAACCGGCGGGCGAGGGTGATGAAGATCGGGACCTGGATCACTTCGAGTGCGATCAAAGAACCGATGGCGATCGGGGCGAACTTGTTCCACAGATCGCGACCGACCTCGGTGACACCGTCGTACTCGAAGTACGCCTCGAAAATCACCGGGGTGTGCTGGATGGTCTCGGTCAACTGGTAGACCTCGAGCAGCTTGTTCTCGCTCTCGTAGGCGTTC
>JANNHY010000391.1:0-11376 GCA_031404635.1 Ilumatobacteraceae bacterium | reverse complement strand
GTCACTTTGGCGGACTTGACGGCAGACAATTACAAGTTGGTGATATCTTGAAATCACCAACGCCTTCTCGCTGGCGCGCATGCTGGTGCCCACCAGCGACATGCTGATCGGCGAGCGCTTCGCGTGGATCCAGGCGGCAGCCGGCGCGGCGCGCGAATCGAACGCGACGGCGTCGCTCGAGACTTTGGCGGCAGTGGCGTCGACCCTGCCGACTTCGCTGATCACCCCGGCTGGCGCGCCAGCAGGCGCAGACAATCGACTTTGCGACATCGAACGTCCGCGGCGCACCTGTGCCGCTGTACGTCGCCGGTTCACAGGTACTGCAGACCTTCGCCGTCGGCCCGCTGGCCGGTGTGGCCTACAACCTGACGCTGGTGAGCTACAACCACAGCCTCGACATGGGCGTAAACATCGACACCGCGGCCGTCACAGAGCCCGAGCTGCTGCGCAAGTGCCTGGAAAAAGCGTTCGCCGACCTGATCTCGGCGTGAGGCTCAGTGCTGGGCAGTCGCCGCCAGAGTCAGCGACGTGCGGACGTCGAGCAACACATCGGTGACCTCGCCAGACGGCACCAGCTCGCGTCGCAACATCTGCGCCAGAGCCTTGTCGATGACACTCAAGGCTTCCGTGATGACTGCTTCATTATTGTCGGTCATCTGCGTTGTCTCCTTACGGCTGTTAGCCCCTCCCCAAGACCGTAACTCGCGCGGGAGGCTCCTGACGTGCATCGTACCGGCAACCAACCTCTTCGCGCTGTGTGACTCCTCATATGTCGGTTAGACCCGCGTCGGGTGACAAACACTCCCATTAGCTTCGGCGACGCCTACGATCGCGGCGATGGAATTCGATCGGCGTCACGTCGTTGTCACGGGTGCAGCCAACGGGATCGGCCGAGCCCTGACGACGCGATTCCACGGCGAAGGTGCCCGGGTCGTTGCCTCTGACCGCGACGTCGATGCACTGACGGCGGTGGTCGATCAGCTCAACCAAACACGCCCTGCGAGCGCCGTCGCCGTCGCCGTCGACATCGGCACAGAGGCCGGCAACCGACATCTGGTCGCCGCGGCCGAGGACGCCTTCGGGCCGATCGATCTCTTTTTCGCCAATGCCGGTGTCGCCATCGGTTCCGACCTGACCACCACTGAGGCCGAATGGGAGATGGCCTTCGACATCAACGTTCATGCTCACCGCTGGGCTGCAAAGTACCTGCTGCCCGGGTGGCTGGCCCGCGGCGACGGCTACTTCTGCTCGACGGCGTCGGCGGCCGGGTTGCTGAGCCAGATCGGTTCTGCGCCTTACTCTTTGACCAAACACGCCGCCGTTGCGTTCGCCGAATGGATGAGCATCACCTACGGCGATCATGGCGTGCGGGTCAGTTGCCTGTGTCCTCAGGGTGTCAACACCAACATGCTGAATCAGGACCTGATCGGTTCCGCCGGAGCGGGCGATGTCGTGCGCGCCGCCGGAGTGGTACTCGAACCGGACGATGTCGCCGATGTCGCCGTCGGCGTGATCCGCGCCGAGACGTTCCTGATCCTCCCCCACCCCGAGGTCCTCACCTTCCTGCAGCGCAAGACCGGCAACTACGACCGCTGGTTGGCCGGCATGCGCAAGCTGCAGGCCCGGGTCACTGGTGATTGACCGGTACCGATGATCGACACCGTCATTCTCGCTCAGCTCCGGCTGACCAACGGCGAGCCGGTGCGCTTCCGCAAACTCGACCGCGGGCGCTGGCTGCCCGGCAAGATGTCGGGCGTCGCCGCCGACGGCAGCATCACGATCCACGACGCAAACGGGGCGGCGCGCAGCTTGCGACCGGAGCGCGTCGAGGTGCGCCGACCCGGCGGGCGCGGCCGGCTGACATGGCAATTGATCAGCGAGGTCGCCATCACGTGGGAACAGTTGGCGCTGTGGAGCGATGCGCCAGCGGCGAACGCCAAGCGAGCCCGCACGTAACTTCGGCGCGGCATGTACGACCGGAATGGGTCGTTACTGTTAGTTCAAGTCGGTATGGGCGATGAACCGCGCCGCCACGTCGGCGTCGCCGACGACATCGCAGGTCGACAACGGCACCCGCCGCCACAACGCCAGCAAGATGTCGCTGGCCGCACCGCGGATGGCGCAATCACCCTTGGAGTGCTCGCGGACGACAACGAATCCGTCGTCTGTCTCGCCCACGGTCCACTCGCCCGGCACGTCACCACAGTGAAGGTGCACCGAGCCGCCGACAGCGGCCGCCCCCTCCGCCGCATCGGAGAGGAAGTGGCTCAAGAACTCGTCGATTCCGTCACTGGCCAGCGTGGCCTCGATGGGGTTCACGATGCCGGCGGCCTGGGCGGCGTCCCATAGATGCACAGCGGTTTCCTGAGTCATTCGCCGAATCACGAAGCCCGCCGTCTTGTCGGTTGACCAGGTGTACACCGGCAGGGTCGGATCCACCTCGGCGAGAGTCGTCAGCAGGTCGCCGCGAACCTGGCGATACAGGCCCGCAAGACCCTCATCGACCGGGCGCGGCGGCCGGGTGTAGCTCTGCCACTCGCTGAGCTGCTCGGCGACCACCGTGCACCAGAAGTGGTGGACCTCGGTGAGGTGCCACAACAGGTCGGCGACCGTCCAGCCCGGGCACGAGAGCACAGGAGTGGTCAGCCCGGCAACATCGCAGGCATCGACGAACGCCGCGGAATCGCGGTCGAGGGCGCCGACGAACTCATTGATTTCCATCTCCGGATGGTGCCACATCGGCGCTACGGTCGGAACCATGAGCAGCGCTGACAGAGAGTTGAGCAAACACGCCAAGATCGCCGAACGAATCATCGGCAACATCGTTCAGGCCAGTAGGCCGGCGGTTTCGCCGGACGGCTCGACAGTAGCCTTCGTGGTCAGCCGCATCGACATGGCCAAGAACAAGAGCTTCTCGCAAGTCTGGTTGGCCGCCGCTGACGGTTCGACACCTCCACGAGCCGTAACCGGCGGCGACCACGACAGCGGCCCAGCGTGGAGCCCCGACGGGCGATCGCTGGCCTTCGTGTCGAAGCGCGGCCCGAAAGGTGGCGAGGGCACCTTGCACGTCTTACCGATTGCGTCGCCTGGTGAGACGCGCACGATCGCAACAATGAAAGAGGGCATGGACGAGGTGTGTTGGAGCCCTGACGGTCGGTGGGTCGCGTTCACCAGCCGCACGCCTCACGAGCGCTACGACGCCGAGGACGAGAGCTGGCAGGCGCCACGCAAGATAGAGCGGTTTTTCGGCAAGCTCGACGACGAGGGCTGGATCGTCGATCGGCCACGGCACGTCTACGTCGTTGCCGCCGATGGCACCGGTGTGCCCCGCAACCTGACTCCCGGCGAGTTCCAGCACGAGTCGATCGTGTGGAAACCCGACTCCTCCGGCCTGGTGCTCAGCGCGCAACGACACGACACGTGGGATCTCGACTTCGCCACTGCGCTGTACTCCGTGTCGCTAGATGGCGACCTCGTCGCACTGACCGGCCTCAGCGGATATTATGCCTGGCCGGCTGTGTCGCCGGATGGGTCGCAAGTGGCGTTCGCCGGGTGCGACGATTCGCAAACCTACCCGCAGAACGTGCACGTCGGTGTGGTACGGGCCGGTGGCGGGGAGCATCGATGGTTGACGCGCCAGTTGGATCGCACCTTCGAAACGACTGCCGGCGGTGGCGCCGTGCTGTGGCTGAGTGACTCGACCCTGCTGGCACCGGCAGAGGACCGCGGCGAAACCCACCTCTATCGGGTCGCCCTCGACGGTTCAGCGCCGACGCCGCTGACCTCGGGACCAATTGCAGTGAACTCGTGCGACGCCGCCGGCGGAACCATCGCCTACTCGGCAGCAGGCGTCGACGCAGTCAGCGACCTCTTCGTCTTGCGAGATGACACGCCTCGACGGCTCACCGCTTTTGCGGATACGTACCGAACCGTGGCCAAACCCAGCACGTGGGAGCGGTTCGCCGTGCCGTGCTCGGACGGCAGCGGCGAGATCGACGCGTGGATCATGCCCCCGACGGGCTTCGATGCATCGTCGACGTACCCGGTGCTGCTCAATGTCCACGGTGGCCCACACACCCAATACGGCGAATCCTTCTTCGACGAGGCGCAGTTGCAGGCCGCAGCTGGGTTCGTGGTGATCATGAGCAACCCGCGCGGCGGGTCGGGCCGTGAAGAGTCGTGGGGGCAGTCGATCATCGGGCCACAACACAAGGTGGCACCGGGATCGGGTTGGGGCAGCGTCGACGTCGACGATGTGCTTGCTGTGCTCGACCACACATTGCAGCACTATTCGTACTGCGACGGCGATCGCGTCGGCATGCTCGGCGGGAGCTACGGCGGCTTCATGGCCACATGGTTGGCCGGCTGCCACGGCGACCGTTTCAAGGCGATCTGCAGCGAACGAGCGGTCAACAACATGCTCACCGAGGAGTTCACCAGCGACATCTCCACGTCATTCCGGGTCGAGATCGGCCCGAGCCCGATCGATGCGCCCGAGGAGTACACCCGGATTTCTCCGATCCGGTTCGTGCGCGATATCTCCGTGCCGATGTTGATCATCCACAGCGAACAGGACTCCCGCTGCCCGATCAGCCAGGCCGAGGAACTGTTCGTGGCAATGCGCCTGCTCGGCAAGGACGTCACTTTCTACCGCTTCCCCGGCGAGGGCCACGAGTTGTCGCGCACTGGGTCGCCGATCCACCGGCGTCAGCGCGCCGAGATCATCCTCGACTTCTTCGCCAACCACCTCGCCTTAGCCTGACCGCCGGCAGGTACCGATCGGGCGATAGAACAACGCAGCATGCGTAGCACCCTGTTCTGCATTGCGATGCTCAGCACCGCCTGTGGCGCCGGTGTCGCTCCTGCGGCCGACACGCCGACGGTGCTCCTAGCCAACGCAACGATGTTGCGTGTAGTCGATGGCGACACGATCGACGTCACCATCCATGGCCAACGCGAGCGCGTGCGGCTGATCGGCATCGACACACCGGAGACCAAGAAGCAGAACACTCCGGTGCAATGCTTTGGCCCAGAGGCGACGACCTTCGCCACGTCCCTGCTGCCGGCCGACACGCCGCTACACCTCGAACGCGACGTCGTTGCCCGCGACGACTACGGACGCATGTTGGCTTACGTCTACCTTGGCGGCGACGGCACGTTCGTCAACTTGAGGATCATCCGCGAGGGCTACGCCCGTCCGCTGACCATCCCGCCCAACGTGGCCCACGCCGACGAATTCGTCGCGGCCGCACGTCTCGCCGAGGCCGACAGCATCGGTCTGTGGGCCAGGTGTACGGGATAGCGTGCGCAGCTGATGGCCTCACTTGCCGCACGCCTCGGGTATGACGACGACGCCAAGCTGGTGATCATCTCCTGTGACGACCTCGGTGCCTGCCACGCCGCCAATGTCGGTGTGTACGGCGCCCTACGCGATGGCCTGGCGACGTGTGCGTCGATCATGGTTCCCGCCCCGTGGGCGCGCGACGCCGCGCTGCGCCACCTGCCCACCGACGACATCGGAGTGCATCTAACCCTCAACTGCGAATACGAGGCATACCGGTTCGGGCCGATCACCCACGCCCCGTCGCTGCTCAGCGGCGAGGCCGGCTTCCCCCGCTACATTGCCGACCTGTGGGAGCACGCCGACACCGAGGAGGTGTTGCGCGAATGCCGGGCCCAGATCGAGCGGGCCATCGCCTGGGACATCGACGTCACCCATCTCACACCGCACCTCACGGCCATCACTCTGCGGCCCGAGTTCTTCGACGTCTACCTCGAACTCGCCGTCGAGTTCCGCCTGCCGATCCGCCTGCCGTCGACGATCACCGCCGACCAGGCTGGCTTCCCGTTCCGTAACCTGGCGGCCGCTGAAGGCGTGGTCTTCCCCGACCATTTCAACCACGATTGGCGCTCGGGCAGCAGGGAGCGGGTGTACAACGAGATCCGCGGCCTGCAGCCGGGTGTCACCGAAATCCACGTGCAGCCGGCGATCGACACGCCCGAAGTCCGCGCCATCACCGACGCCGCACCGGGTTGGATCGACGACTACGAGTTGGTCACCAGCGACCCGCAACTCGCGCAGCTGCTGGCCGACAGCGGCGCCGTGCTGATCGGCTACCGGCGGCTCAGGGACGCGATGCGAGCCGGCTGATCGCCGCCGTTGCGTCGCCATTGCGCAACACCTCGAACAGCGCCGCTGTCGACCCGGTCGACTTCAACTTGCCCTGCATGAACGCCACGGTTGGATCGAGTGCGGCGTCAGCCGCGGCGATCGTGACAACCACCTCGGCGTCGTCGGGGCCCTCGACCGCTTCGTCGTTCTTGGCGAAGGCAACCCGGTACTGGATGTTCATGACGACACCGACGTACGGATACCTGCAAACAGATCGGTCTCCAGCGCACCGTCGGCCGGCGTGCCAACCAACGAGCGGGCCAGGATCCAGTCCTCCCACGGGTAGACATCGGCCAGCTCTTCGTCGGTCAACCCGAACCACCACGGCTCGTTGGGGTCGACCTGCGTAGCATGGGCTCGCAGCGCCCCACTACGGGCCCACAGGTAGCTGCCGACGTCGAGCCGAGTGGTGATGCGGTGATCGTGCCCCGGCCGGTCGAGCCAGTCCTGCTCGAACGGCGACTCGCCGCGTAGCTGGATCATCGCCTCGTGGATCGCCGTCAGGCGGGCCTTGGCCCACACCGTGTAGTACAGCTTCTTCGGCTGGTACGGCTCGCCATGACCGGCATACCAGGCCGGGTCGCCGGCGCGCTCCCATGCCAGCACGGAAATGTCGTGCACCTTGACGTGGTCGGGATGCGGGTAGCCGCTCTGATCGTCGCCATAGGTGATCACCACATCGGCGCGTTGGGCACGAATCGCGCCGACCAGTCGCCCCACGGCCTCGTCGAGCGGCGCCTGGTGGAACGATTCGGGGTGTGAGTTCGGATCTGTGTCGGCCATGCCCGAGTCGCGGTACCCCAACATCACGACCTCGTCGAACCCGATGATCTCAGCCGACCTGGCGAGCTCGCCGGGCCGTAGCTCGGCGAGGCGTTGCTTCTCCTCCTCCACGCTCAGGCCGTGGAACGGCTGGCCGGGTTCGCGCAACGCCGGATTCTGCAGGTCGCCTTCTTCGCCACCGGTGCAGCACACCAACACGGTGTGCACCCCTTCGGCCTTGTACATCGCCATCGTCGGTGCGCCCTTCGATGCCTCGTCGTCGGGATGGGCGTGCACGGTGAGCAGACAGAGCCGTTCCTTCACGGACCTGAACGTTATCGAGTGCGGCTGCGGCCTAGGCTCGCTCGTCGTGCGTCGCCTGGTGGCCCTCCCTGTTGCACTGGTTGCTCTCGCCATATCCGCTGCCGGTTGCCGAGACGACGGGCGGGAAATGCGCCCGGCGCTGCCCAGCCAGGACGGCACGGTCAGCACCACGGCACCACCGACCGCACCGGTGATCGACGACGACTTCCTCGACACGGTCGCTGCCGACCCTGCCTCATCGACGGTCACCGCTCCGTGGCGCGATGGCGGCCCGATCGATCCCAGGTACACCTGCAAGGGCGAGAACATCGCTCCGGCACTGAGCTGGACCGGTGCTCCGGAGGGCACTCAGGAGATCGCCATCACGATGATCGATCAGGACTTCACCACATTCGACCATTGGACGTTGGCCGGTATCGCTCCGGATATCACCACCCTCGCCGAGAACACGGTGCCGCAAGGGGCGGTTGCCTCACTCAACGGGGCGGGAGCGGTCGGCTACACCGGTCCGTGCCCACCTGCCGGCGCAACGCACAGCTACCGGATCACGGTGCACTACCTCGATCGGGCGTTGCTGCTGGTCGCCGGGGGCGCGGCCGCCGAGATGCGCGCCGCCATCGACGAGGCGACGCTCGCCACCGCCGAGGTCACCGGCACCTTCACCGGCAGCTGAATACTTGGTACGACCCACCTCCACACCAAGTAGGCTTGCCCAATGGGCAAGGTGCAGAAGTATGTAGTGTCGTCATCCGGTCAGATGTCGCTGCCCGCCGCAGCACGCCATCGCTGGCGACTCGACGCAGGCGGACCGGTCGACGTTCTCGATCTCGGGTTCGCCGTGCTGACGATGCCGGCCGGCTCCGGGCGGAACCTCCTCAGCGACCTGCTCAACCGCGACGACCATGCCAGCTTCGTCGCATCACTCTCTGACGACCCTGACCTCGCCAGCGCGTGAGTCGCGCCGTTCTCGATGATCATTTGCTCCGCGACCTGCTGTCGGGTGAGATCAGCACCAAGCTCGGGCGGATCCTCGCCGGCCACGAGCCGGCCACCACGAACCTCTACTACCTGCGGCTCTGCAAGAGCGTCATCTCCGCCCGTGGCGGTCAGCTGACTGGTTCGTGGAATCCCGAACGACGCCGCCAGCTCGGACAAACGCTGGTGTCGCTCGCTAACGACATCGAGATCATCCCGATGCGTGCTCTCACCTTTCGTATGGCCGAGATTGCCGATGGGCATCGAGTCTCGACACTCGGCGCCGAGGCCGTCGCCGCCGCCGAGCACCTCCAGGCGCCGCTTTGCGTATGGTCTGGCGACGATGGGCCGGGAATCAAGGCAGCGGCACTGGCCAATCGGGTGCCCTACCACGTGGTCGCTCGTTAAACCAACCCCAAGCCAGTCACGAAATGTTCGGCTATTCCGAACAATTCGTGACGTGCCTCGTTGGAGCGGCTACGAGCTGACGGCGAGCCAACGACCCTCTGTCGGGGGCGACCGTACACTGGACCCGTGAACGACCGGCTCTCGAACGTGCTCAGTGTCGTTGTCCTTACCGTCGTCGGCATCCGCCTCGTCCAGGCGGTCAAACTCTCGCGCTCCAGGCGTGGCCGATCGTTGAGCCGCCAGATCTGGACTCGAATCCGCTGGCGCCACATCTGGCCGGTGCCGTTCGTACTCACCGGAGTGTTGCTCGTCGCCGTGCCGCTGCTGATGGTGCCGGTGTTCCGGTGGGGTTGGTGGTCGGCGCTCGGCGGTGACGGCAACCCGATTTTCGGTTCCTCCGACACCACGACCGGCACGGTGTGGGCATGGCTCGTCCCACTGGTGTTCATGGCCCTCGTTCTGGCGGCTTTACCCCTGTTCGCCAACGCCGAGGAGCGCATGTTCCGCTCCGGCGCGCAACGGTGGAGCACCCGCCGGCGTGTGGCCAAGGTTCTGCAATTCGGATCGATCCACGCCCTTATCGGCATACCGCTCGGCGTCGCGCTCGCCCTGTCGGTGGGTGGTGGCTATTTCATGGCGGTCTACCTGCGCGCCTACGCGGCGACCGGCAGCGTTAACGAAGCCACGCTCGAATCGACGCGAGCCCACACCGCCTACAACGCGTTGCTGATCGTCACCGTTGCCGTCGCGGTGGCCGTCGACGCCGTCGCCTGAGCGCAGCGCCTCGCTAGCCTGATCGATAATGTCGCTGCCCCCGCCGCCTGTGCTTGCGCACTGCTACCGCCATCCCGATCGCGAGACCGGGCGCAGCTGCACACGCTGCGGCAAGTCGGCATGCGGCGATTGTCTGGTGCAGGTGTCGATCGGCTCACACTGCCTCGACTGCATCAAGGCCGCCCGGCCCGACGTGAAGACCCGCGCCAAGTTCTGGAATGCCCGGCAACCAACGCTGGTCGCCTACGCCCTGATCGGCATCAACGTCGCCGTCTACCTGTGGACGGCTTCCAGTAGACAGAACGAAGTGAAACTCGCTCTTTACAAGCCGTTCCTCCAAGAGGGCGAGTACTACCGGCTGGTGTCGTCGGGCTTCTTGCACTACGGCCTGTTCCACATCGGCATGAACATGCTGCTGCTGTTTCAGCTCGGGCAGCTGCTCGAACCGGCCATCGGGCGCGTCCGGTTCGCGCTGTTGTACTTCGCCAGTCTGCTTGGCGGCTCGTTCGGCGCGCTGCTCCTGCAACCCAACGGCCTGCACGGCGGCGCCTCCGGCGCGGTCTTCGGGCTGATGGCCGCTGCAGCCATCGGGCTGCACCGCCGCGGCGTAAACGTGTTCAAGACCGGGATCGGCACGATCCTGGTGCTCAACTTGGTGATCACCTTCACGATTCCAGGGATCTCCGTCGGCGGTCACCTCGGCGGCGCCATCGCCGGCGCGATCTGCGGGTTCGTGATGCTCGCCCCACGCCACGCCGTGTTACCGAGTTGGGCGTCGTACGCCACGCCCATAGCCCTGGCCATTGTCAGCGTGATGGCCAGTCTGGCGCTCGCGGCGTAGCTGCGTCACACGCGCCGGCGCCTGAAACGCAGCGGCGGCAACTGCAGCTCGCCGATTCGATCGCTCGACCACTTGGCCGGTGGCGCCATCGTCAGCGCGCACAACCTGACCAACACCTGGTCGTAGTTGACCCGCCAGCCACTGAAGTCGCGCCATGCCTGGTCGAGATCGTTCCTCAACGGCACGTCGAAAGCGCGCAGTTCAACGCACACCATTTCGAACTCACGTCGTGAGATCGTGATCGGGTCCGTCGGCCTCGGGTCGGAATCGTAGGGGATCTGGAAAAAGTCGGCGATCCGCCGCAGGCTGAGAAAACCAGTGCGGATCATCAAGTCGCAGCGCGCGTCGCGGGGCCGATCGAGCGTCGAGGCAACAATCGCCGCGGTGTCGAGCACGCAACCTGCGGCGGTGATCCAGCTTCGCTCGGGATGCGGGGAGCGGAAGAACACCAGCGATGGTTGGCTGGTGTGGCTCTCCTCGATGTCGATGAACCACGGCTCCCATCGCTCGAAGACATCCTCGTCGATACGGTCGAGCCACCCGATGAGGCTGTACCGGGTGAGCAGCTCGGTCGGGCTCGGCGGCAGCCCGGCGCGCCCTTCGAGCATGCCGACCAGCGCCTCACGGCGGCTGAACGCGGCATAGATCGTCGGCAGGTAGGAGATCATCAACGACACCAAGCCGAGGCCGATGCCCGCCTCGACGAAGGCGAGGGCGATCCTGGCCGTGCCGGGCGGGCGGATGAAGCCGAGGGTGAACAGTGCCGAACCGCTGGTGGCGAACGCTTCTGTCAGGGGCCGCACGCCGATCCCCCAGAAGATCGAGGTGAAGCCGGCGGCGACCATGGTCACCCACATTGCCGGCATCGTCACCAGGGCCAGCGGAGCGTAGAGGGCCATGACACGGTCACGGGTCTCGAACGATTGACTGGGCCGGGCAAAGACGTTGAACACCTTGCGGAAGCTGACGAAGTGGACCCTCGTCAAGATGGTGATCATCGCTCGCGGCACCACCACGGTCTTCACTGCCGAGCCGAGCGTCCAGATCACCACCGCCACTCCCGCCGCGACGGCAAGCACCTGAGCCACGATCACCCGACCACTGTGTCACACCCGTTTGC
>JANNHY010000390.1:0-25479 GCA_031404635.1 Ilumatobacteraceae bacterium | reverse complement strand
CAGAACATCGCCCAGAAGGGCAACTCGTTCGGCAAGTCGGGCCGTCAGCGGGCCCGCTGGACCCAGGAACTCGACTTCACGATCACCGATGCACGCACCGCCCCGGTGCGGTATCTGTGGTTCGTCGGTGACTTCGCCTCGTTCGACGAGCGACTGCAAGAGGTATCGCGTACGGTCGCGCGCATGTTGCACGAGGCCGGGGTGAGCTTCGGCATCCTCTACGAGGACGAACGCAACGCCGGCAACGACGTGCGCAGAGTCGGCGAGGAGGGTCTGTTCGAGATGCTGCGCGAGCAGAACCTGGAGGTTCTCGGCAAGGCCCAGTTCGAGGAGATCTTCACCACCGACCCCCACACTCTCAATACGCTTCGCAACGAGTACGCGCTCGATGTGCCGGTGCGGCACTACACCGAGGTCTTCGTCGAGCTGGTGCGCTCCTCGGCTTTGCGGCCGGCGCCGTTGAACATGCGGGCCACCTATCACGATCCGTGCTATCTCGGCCGCTACAACGACGTCACCGAGGCGCCGCGGGAGCTGCTACGGGCGATCGGCTGCGAGGTGGTCGAGATGCCCCGGAACCGGCAGAACTCGTTCTGCTGCGGGGCCGGCGGTGGTCGGATCTGGATGGACGACTCGGGGCTCACCGAGCGCCCGAGCGAGAACCGCATCCGCGAGGCATCAACGCTCGACGTCGAGCTGTTCGTTGTCTCCTGTCCGAAGGACTTCACGATGTATACCGACGCGGCCAAGACCGTCGGTTGCGCCGATCGGCTGAGGGTCGCCGATATCGCCCAACTCCTCGACCGTGCCTTGCACCCCCTCGTCGCGGTGGTCGAGTGATGAACTGCCCGTGGTGCGAGTTCGTCGGCGCCCCGCGCCCATTGCACGCCCACCTCGGGGCAAACCATCCCGACGCCGTCCACATTCTCGTCGAGGACCACCGCCAGACGTACTCGATCCAATGCCCCTACTGCGACGACAGCTACAGCCAGCTGATCAAGCCACGCGGCCACGATCCGGGCTTCCTCGAGGAATACGACACCCAGATCCGCCTTGTCGCCCTCGACATGCTCGTCAACCATCTCATTGCCGAACACGAGGAGGCCACCGCGTGAACCAGATTCGCAATTGCAACATCCCCGAAGACCTCTTCTACGTAGTCGAGAAGCACATCTGGGCGTACTACGACGGCGCGCTGGTCACCGTCGGCATGACCGACGTCGCCCAGCATCTCGCCCACACTTTCTTGTCAGTCACCGCCAAGGGCCCCGGGCGCACGGTGAAGAAGGCGAAGAGCATCGCCACCGTCGAGAGCAGCAAGTGGGTCGGGCCGGTGCCGAGCCCTGTCGAGGGGGAAATCGTCGAGATCAACGCGGCCGTCGTTGCACAGCCGACGATCATCAATCGAGACCCGTACGGCGAGGGTTGGATCGCTCGATTGCGCCCCGCCGACTGGGCTGCCGATTCGGCCGACCTGGCCACCGGCCCGGCCGGTGTCGCCGTGTATGAGGCGTTCCTCGTTGCCGAGGGCATCGAGTGCGGCGGCGGGTAGGGGCGCAACGATGGCCGACCAGGTGTGGCGCGGGTGCATGATCCCCGACGATCTGCTCTACGACGTCGCCCGCAACGTCTGGGTTCGCTTCGATGGCGCCGAGGCGATCGTCGGAATGACCGACGTGAGCCAGACGATGTGCGGCCGTTTCGTGTCGGTGACGTGGAAACGGCCCGGTCGATCGGTGACACTCGGCCGACCGATCGCAGTGGTCGAGAGCGCGAAGTGGGTCGGCCCGTTCCCTGCCCCGCTCAGCGGCACCCTGATCGCCAACAACGAGCTCGGCTTCGCTGCGGATATCGCCGTCGCCAACCGCGATCCATACGGCGCCGGATGGATCGCCCGCCTCGCCCCGACCCACCTCGATCAGGAACTCGCTCTACTCGCCGATGGCGTCGAGGCGTTCGCCCGCTACCGCGCATTCATCGAGGAAAATGAGATCCGATGCTTCCGTTGCGAGCAATAGGCCGTCGCGCCATGGGCGACGGTCCGAGTATTCACACACAACCCAGCCAGGAGGTACCGAAATGACCCAACTCGACAAAAATGAGAGAGTTGACCCGGACGGCGAGGATGAAGAGGAGCCCGCCAAACGGATGGCCCTCATCTGCTGGAGCAGCGACCTCGACAAGGTCTGGCCAACGCTCATCCTGGCCACCACCGGGGCTGCATCCGGAATGGAAGTTGACATCTTCTTCACGTTCTGGGGGCTTCGTGTCCTACAACAGTCGGACAAGCGGATCACCGGCAAGAACTGGAAGCAGAAGGGCGAAAGCTTCATGGACAAAGGTGGGGCCGACAACTTGAAGCTCGGCAAAATGCACATGAAGGGCATGGGCACCTCGATGATCAAGGGGCTGGCCAAGGATCACGGTGTCGCCAGCCCGCAGGAGCTCATCGAGATGGCCATGGACCTCGGCGTGCGCTTCCATCCCTGCCAGATGACGATGGATCTCTACGGTCTCACCAACGAGGACTTCATCGACGGACTGCAGCCGACCTGTGGGGCCGCAGCGTTCTTGGACATGGCTGTCAAGGCCGACATCCAATTGTTCATCTGATCTGTTTGTTGTTCTGAGATATGTCGCCGCCGCACGTGCTGCTGATGTTGACCGCCGACGAGGTGGTCATCAGGACCATGAGCAAAGCGGCCGAAGAACTCGGTCTGCGCGCCGCGAGGGCCACCGACCGTTTGGCGACCCATCCTTCGGTCGTGGTGATCGACGTGGAGCAGCCTGGCGCAATCGATGAGGCCGCAGCGCTTCGCGCCAAGTATCCGGGCGCGATCGTCGTCGGACATCTCTCGGCACCCGACCGCGACCGTTGGCTCGCCGCGGAACGCGCCGGCTGCGACGTCGTCGCCAACCGAGGTGCCGCGGCGCGGCAGTTGCTCGCATTGGTCCGTGGCGGTCGCACCGGGCGACGGCACTTCGCGCTGGTCGACACGTCGGACATCGCCGGGCGGCTCGGCTTCGTCGGAACCTTCACCTCCACGCCTGTCGGGCCCGTCGCCCTCTATCGGGTCGGCTCGACGTTGTGTGCAATCTCTGACCGGTGCCCGCACGCCGGTTCGCCTCTGGCGAGCGGTGCGCTCGAAGGCCAAGTCGTCACTTGCCCGCGCCACGGCAGCCAGTTCGACGTACAGACCGGTGAACGGATTCGCGGACCGGCCGATGAAGGTGTAGCTCGTTACGACGTCCGAGACACCTCTGGCCGCGTCGAACTGGTCTACTCCGCAGCGACGTCGGCGACGTCAGCTGGCCAGTGAGGCCTGCCGGCGTACAAGTTCCTCGCGGCTGATGCTGCGGAGCATGTCGATCGCCTCGATCACTCGCGGATGCCGCAATGAATACAGCACAGTGCTACCCGAGCGCTCGCTTTCGACCATTCCGGCAGCCCGCAGTACGCCAAGATGCTGGGAGACGTTCGACTGCGTCGAGTCGAGGACCACGCACAGTTCGCCGACTGAACGCGACCCGTCGCTCAACGCGTACATCACGAGGAGCCTTTTGGGGTCGTTCAATGCCTTGCACGTGCCGGCGACGAGCGCTTCCAACTCGCCTCGCAGCAGCGGATTCAGTTCCCTCGCCATGTCCATCACTCTAACCGGGTCCTCCCTCGACTGTCCGTCGTCATCAGAAGGAGATGACGGTGTCGGCCGCCATCGCCATGTCGTTGAACGCCGCCCCGCCGATCATTTCGACACCGTCGATCAGATCGTCGAGGGCGAGATCGTTCAGATCGAGCGACGGCTGGCACACGTAGAGGCGAACCCCGAGATCAGTCGCCTGTTTGATGAAGTACGCCAATGGTTGACCGATCTCACCCTTCGGACCGATCGTGTCGATCACGTCCCGCTGGAGTAGCTGGGGGCCGTACATCGTGAAGTAGATCCCGACCTCACACTCCAACGCCGCTGCCGAGGCGGCGAGGAAGAACGGCGTCGCACACCGACCAGGGTCGTCGACACCGTGAGTGTGCACGTACAGGATCTTGCCCTCGCCCTCCCCCGTCCACATCGCCGCTACCGGTTCCGCCGAAGGAACACGTGGTAGACCGGCCCATCCATTTCGATCCCGAGCAGCGTGTTCTTGGTGCGGGAACTCCAGGCTTTCATGTCGGGCTCGACCCCGGGATCGGTAGCGAGGAGTTCGAGCACCTCGCCGATTTCGATAGTCTTGATCGTCCTTGCCGTGTTG
Organism: Ilumatobacteraceae bacterium; assembly: GCA_031404635.1. Taxonomy (GTDB): domain Bacteria; phylum Actinomycetota; class Acidimicrobiia; order Acidimicrobiales; family Ilumatobacteraceae; genus JAENVT01. The sequence goes on along the minus strand of JANNHY010000390.1, from coordinate 21,228 downwards.
ATCACCGGCAGCGGGCACGCCTGGCCAGTGCAGTCGAGCACCCGATCAGCCACAACATCCACGAAGGAACCCCCCAACATTCACCTTCGCACATATGAGCATGCAGAGATGTCGATGTCAAGTCGACCGGAGTCGTCTGAACCAGGACTGGCGCGGCGTGCTCGATCGAACTGTGGTCTTCTGGCCGCTTCGGCACTGACAGCGCTCAGCGGGCGGGACGTTCCCGAGCACTTGGTCGACGTGGGCCCCACATCCCGCCCAGGTTGGTTGGTTGCACGTCGAGCAGGTCACTTTTCTACACATACCCCCCAGGGTATCAGGACAAGAGCGCCTTCCACCGTGTGCATCACCCGATTTCCTCCAATTGAAGTCGAGTGCCTGTCAGGCGAGTTTCATGAACATCTTCTGCACCTCGCCCAGCGAATAGCCCTCGGCCGAGGCGCGCTCAGGATCCGAGACGCACCAGGTGAAACCTGCTGCAACGAGGAGGAATCCGGCCTGCTCGAGAGCCTTGGTCGCGGCCGACAGTTGTGTGAGGATCTCGCGGCAGTCGCGGCCTTCGGTCAACATCTGCTGCACGCCCCGTACCTGGCCCTCTGCACGACGCAGGCGCTTTGTCAGATCGGCAACGGTGTCGTCGGGTAGCTCCACGCCGGTTCCCTCCTGGTCTTCCGAATCAATCTACACCATACCCACGGGGGTATCAACCTCGGAGCCGTCCGACGCCTGGTACATAGCGCCGATCCATTCGGACCTATACCGTCAGTTCCTTCCCCGCCGTCGCCAAGCGGGCCAGGCCCAGTTCGGCTTCGATCGCATGGCGCGGGTGCGCACCGACCGCCTGCTTGGTGAGCTTTCCGCCCTCGAACAGCCCGATCGTCGGGATGCCGCGTATGCCGTAACGGCCGGCCACGGCCTGGTTCGCGTCGACGTCGACCTTGACCACCTTGATCGCCGACCCGTATTGGTCGGCCAGCGCCTCGATCTCAGGCGCCACAGCGCGGCACGGGCCGCACCATGCCGCCCAGAAGTCCACCACCACGGGCACGGTCGATTCGAGCACCTCTCGCTGGAAGCTTGCCTGGTCGTCTGCATTGATCACGGTTGCCATGTCTGGTCCTCTCGGTTCGGGGACCCACCTGGAGTCCGTCACCCTCGTGCAACTGATACCCCCATGGGTATATTCCTCACGTCGCTCGCAGTGCGGCTGCATCGCCTCTCACTCCGAAGGCGCGGCACTGGCTGGTGCAACTCGGCAAGAGGCGGCCGAGGCGATCGGCGTGGCCCTACTGATGAACGGCGGCCCCGCCACCATCTACGGCCCCCGCGCCTACGCTGCGTTCTGCGAGGTCGCACCAGTACCTGCGGGCTGAGCCTCACTCAGGCTCCGTTCAAGGACCTTGTTCGTAGCTCACGATCTGATTCGGTGTCGCGCCTGTTTGGCCTGTTGCGCGTTGGCCGTGCCGAGTGCGTACTGGGCTGCGGCTTGGCATTCTGCGAGGGTCCAGCGAGACAGCTTGCCGCGCACAGCTGGAACTGCTCTGGCTGACATGGACAGCGACGTGATTCCGAGCCCGACGAAGACCGGGGCCAGCGCAGGGTCGGATGCGGCTTCTCCGCATATTCCGACCGGTTTGTTGTGGGTGCTTCCGGCTTTGGCACATGTGGCAACGAGCAACAGGAGTGCTGGTTGCCATGGGTCGAGGAATGAGGCGAGGGTGCCTTCCATTCGGTCGGCAGCGAAGGTGTACTGGGCCAGGTCGTTGGTGCCGATGCTGAGGAAGTCGACCTCGGCCAGAATTTGATGTGCGAGAAGCGCCGCGGCGGGGATCTCAATCATGACGCCTACGGTGGTCAGCCCGGCGGCTTGCGCCGTGTTGCGGAAGTCTCGCGCTTCGTCTGCAGTTGCCACCATCGGGGCCATCACCCACAGGTTCGACGCGGGTAGGGATTCGGCGGCCGCGGCGAGGGCGTGGAGTTGTGTTTCGAGAATGTCTGGTCGTTGCTTGGCAATGCGCAGGCCGCGCACTCCGAGAGCCGGGTTGGGCCCCTCGTCGATGTCGAGGAACGGCAGCGGCTTGTCGGCGCCCGCGTCGAGCGTGCGGACGACGACCTTGCGAGTTCCGCAGGCCGAGAGCACTGCTTCGTAGGCTTGGCGTTGCTCGTCGAAGGTGGGCGCGGTGTCGCGATCGAGGAAGAGGAACTCGGTACGGAACAAGCCGACGCCTTCGAAGTCGTCGTCGATGCGTCCATCGAGGTCGTCGACTGATCCGATGTTGTGCAGCAGTCCGACTCGATGTCCGTCTGCTGTAGCGCCCGGTCCTCGAACCGTCTCGTCGGCGTGCTGCTCGGCGGCCTGAGCCCGTAGCTCCTGTTGACGGTTGGTATCGGGTTCGACCTCGACGGTGCCGGCTTCGACGTCGACAGCGACCGTCAGGCCGTCGGCGATGTCCATCACTCCGGGACACGCAACGATGCAGGGTAGACCGAGCGAGCGTGCCAGGATCGCAGTGTGGCTGGTCGTTCCGCCTCGTTCGGTGACGAGGGCGAGGACCGTGTTGGTGTCAATTCCGACGGTGTCCGCGGGCGAGAGGTCGTCGGCAGCGAGTATGTGTGGTAGTCCCGGTTCGGGCAGGCCGGGCATCGGCAGGCCGAGCAGTACAGCGATGACGCGGTCGCGGATGTCGCCGAGGTCGGCGGCACGTTCGGCGAGATAGCCGCCGGCATCGGCGAGGAGTTGTCGGTACCCTTCGAAAGCGCTGTATACGGCGTGGGGAGCGTCGTTTCGTGAGTGGATGAGTTCTTCGACCTGTTCGTGCAGGCTGGGGTCGGCGGCAATCATGCTGAGGGCGTCGAGCACGGCCGACGCGGTGGTGTCGGTGGATTCGAGTGATCGCGCGGCGAGGTCGGCGCTGACAGTTGCGAGTGCGTTGGCTGCGGCCTGCGCCTCGCTTTCATCGTCGTCGACCGGGCGTTCTGTGGGCAGTTCGGGAGGTCGGCCCATCTTGTAAAGCGGCCCGATAGCGATGCCGGTGCCAACCCCGACGCCTTGCAGGCGATCAGCCATCTGTGCTGCCTTGTTCTGGGCCGTCTTCTTCTGCGTCGAGGTCTCGGCTCAGCAGGTCGATGAGCGAAACGATCGTTGCTTGAGCGTCAGGGCTCTCGTCGTCGGTTTCCAGCGTGACGATGGTGCCACGCACAGCGCCGAGGGACAGGACCCCGAGCATGCTGGCTGCGTTGACCGGCTTCTTGCCATCGACAGAGATCCGAACCTTGACCGGTGCCGTCGTGGCGGCCTTGACAAACAAGGCCGCTGGCCGCGCGTGAAGGCCGGTGGCTGAGCCGACTGTGGCGGTCTGGGTGATCATTTGTGCTCCTTCGTCCGTGACGTTCGTCGGTTGAATTACGGTTCGATTGTGACCTTGATGGCCTCACCGCGGGCGACGATCTCGATCCCTTCGAGCACGGCGTCGAGTGGTAGGCGGTGGCTGATGAGGTCGTCGACGGGCACGCGACCGGTGGCGATGTAGTCGAGTGCCATCGCATTGTGGGCAGGGCTCGAGCCGTTGGCGCCGACCAACGTCAGCTCCCGGTAGTGCACGAGGTTGCTGTTGAGGGTGATGGTGGGCTTGTCTTTCGGCAGACCACCGAACAAGCTCAGTCGACCCTGCCGAGCCAGCATCAGCAGTGCTTGTTCCTGTGCGGCGCCCGCCGCGGTGGCCGTGATTGCCACATCTACACCTCGGCCGTCGGTGAGTTCGAGCACGCGTTCGACAGGGTTGGACGAAGCCGGGGCGATAACGGCGTCGGGTTGCACGAGCCGTTGCGCCTCTGCGAGTCGTTCTTCGTTGAGATCGATCAGGAACACGCGTTTCGCGCCGGCGGCCCGAGCGACGCGAACGTGCAGACACCCGATCGGGCCGGCGCCCAAGATCACCACGTCGTCGCCGCCGCCGACACGGGCGAGTTGTTGGCCGTTGATGACACAGGCCAAGGGCTCGGCGACCGACGCTTCGGCAAAGCTCACCGTCTCTGGGATGCGGTTGAGTCCGTCGACGGCGAGTACCGCCGCCGGCACTCGGCATAAGGTCGCGAAGGCGCCGTCGAAGTCATAGCCCATCGAGGTCTGGTTCGGGCAGATCGTCATTCGGCCCGCTCGACAGTCCGCGCACTTCCCGCACGGGATCGCGGCGATCACTTGGACACGGTCGCCCGCGTTCCATCCGTCGACCGCACTTCCAATCTCGACGATCTCGCCGGCGATCTCGTGGCCCATCGTGCGTGGCGGCACGATGTTCTGGTGCCCGTGCCGGCTGATCTTCACATCCGTGCCGCAGGTCGAGCAGTTGCGGACGCGGATCACCACATCACCCGGTCCGGCGACGGGATCGGGCACGTCAACGAGGCGGATGTCTCCGGGTGCATAGAAACGGGCGGCTTTCACTGGGATTCCTCGTCCGGAGTCAATAGCGCAACCACCTCGTCGGCAGTTGTCGCGTTTCTCAGCGCGGCGGCACGATCCTCGTCCATCAACAGCTCGGCCAGCTGAGCGAGGATGCCGACGTGCCCGTCGCCGACCGCGGCGATACCGATGCACAGCTCGGCTCGGTCGCCGTGCCAATCGACACCTTCAGGAAACTGCACGACCGCGAGGGCGTCGCGCAGCACGGAGTCCTTACCGGCCAGCGTGCCGTGGGGTATCGCGACGCCCTCGCCAATGAACGTGGAGATCGACTGCTCGCGCTCGAGCATCGCATCCACGTACGACGGATCCACCGCGCCGACGGCAACCAGCACCGCACCGACTTGACGGATCGCGTCCTGGAAATCGGCGGCCTGCTGCCCGAGTCGCACAGCGGACACGGTGAGCAGATCGTTGGCCTGGCCGTCATCCATCGATCACGCCGCCCTTGGTGATCGCCTTCACGACCGCCGTGACGGCAGGGTCACCGAGGAACAGACGAAACGGAACGATCACACCGTCGGGGTATACCTGTCGGGCTCGTTCGGCGAGCCCGACATGGCACACCACGACATCGGCGTCGGATGGAATCTGCGCAACCGGGGTGTGCTCGACGCTGACCTGCGTTCCCTTGAGTTGCTTCTTCAGGGTGCCCGACAGCATCACGCTGGACCCCATTCCGGCGTCACACGCGACCACCAACTTGCGCACTGCAGAACCATCGATGCTCGGCATGATCACGCCCCTTCGACTGCCGGAACGAGTTTCGAGCCCTGCTTGTTGGCCGCCGACTGCTCGCGAGCCGCCTCGAGGTCGACGAGATCATCGGAGTTGTGTCCGAAACCGAGCAACGCAGAGGCAACGAACAAGCTGACACCCCGTAGAAACCAAAATTCCAAGAAGCACACCGAAGTAGCTTCCTCTCGGGGTTTCTGCGAGGTAGGCGAAGATCGAACCCGGCGACGGCGTCGCCACCAGCCCAACTTTGGTCACGCTGAAGATCGCGATACCCGACATCCCACCGGCGATGGCGGCCAGGATCAGGCGGGGCTTCATCAAGACGTACGGGAAGTAGATCTCGTGAATGCCCCCGAGGAAGTGGATGATGATGGCCGCCGGAGCCGATGGACGCAGCGACCTCGGTCCGAAGAACCAGTAGGCGAGCAGAATGCCGAGACCAGGGCCAGGGTTCGTCTCGATCATGAACATGATCGACTTGCCCTTGTCGAGCGCTTCCTCGACGCCGAGCGGGCCGAGGACGCCGTGGTTGATGGCGTTGTTCAAGAATAGGATCTTGGCGGGCTCGACGATCAGCGAGGCCAACGGGATCATGTGGTTGTCGACAAGTTTCTCGACGCCATCGCCCAACCAGCCGGTGAGGGTTCGGACGATGGGGCCGATCTTCCACACGCCGAGCAGCGCCATGCCGCCGCTGATGATGCCGAGCGAGAAGTTGTCGACCAACATCTCGAACCCGGCCTTGATCTTGTCGCGGAACTGTTGGTCGAACAGCTTGACGATGAAGGCGGTGAGCGGGCCGACGATCATCGCGCCGAGGAACATCGGGATGTCGGTGCCGACGACCACACCCATCGTGCCGATAGCACCGGCGACGGCCCCGCGTTGCCCATGCACCATCCGCCCGCCGGTGTAGCCGATCAGGATCGGGAGCAGGTACAAAATGATCGGGTCAACCAGCGCTGCGAACATTTCGCTTGGTATCCACCCGGTAGGGATGAACAACGCAGTGATCAGTCCCCAGGCGATGAACGCCCCGATATTGGGCATGATCATTCCGGCGAGATATCCGCCGAGGCGCTGGATGGTTGCTTTGACGCCGGTCCCTTCGACCGTCGGTGAATATGGCATTGATTCCATGTTCAACTCCCCTGCTGCTGAATTGGTCGTCCACGCTCGCTGAGCGCGACGAATGGCTGTTGATTCCTCAGGTCGAAGTCGACAGTCCCCTGTGTTCGAAATCGGTGATGAGGTCTGGGTGTCGTGAAGCGATTTGCGCGCTCGACGGCACGCCGCTTCCAGGAAGCGCCACCGAGGCGGCTGCCCACTGGAGTGCGGTGAGAAGGGCCCGCCGGCCGGAAGCTCCGGCCGCAAGGAAGCCGGCGAGCAGGCAATCGCCCGCTCCGACGGTGCTGCGGCGATCCGTGACCACACATCTGGCGGCACAGAGGTCTCCATCGGCGAGAATCGCACCGTCGCCACCAAGGCTTGCCAGCACCGCGCCGGCGCCTCTCGTCCGCAGGGATTCGGCGGCTGCGGCGGCATCTGCGAAGGAGTTGATCGGCGCACCGAATGCCTCGGCGAGTTCGTCGCGATTCGGTTTGATCAGCGTTGGCCCGGCGGCGAGGGACTCGGCGAGTGCGGGGCCGGATGTGTCGACCGCGACTTTCACCCCTTGGCCCGTGAGGCGACGCACGAATCGTGCGTACGTGTCGTTGGCGACGCCTGCGGGAAGGCTCCCACTCAACACCACCCAGTCATCGGGTCGAGCAATCTGCAACACAGCTTCCTCGACATGACCGACCTCCTCGGCGGTGAGCGGCGAGCCGACTTCGTTGATCTTGGTAGTGGTGCCATCCGGTTCGGAGAGCGTCACATTCGACCGCGTTGCAGCAAGCACGGGAACGACCGTCATCTCAACCCCTTCGGCCTTCAGCAGTGCCGCCAGTTCGTCGCCGTCGGCGCCACCGAGTGGGATGACGGCTACCGAGGCGACGCCGTTGGCAAGCAGGGCCCGCGACACATTCACGCCTTTGCCACCAGCCTCCACGCTGCTGGCGGTCGCCCTGATCACCTCGCCGCGACCAAGCGTGGGGATCTCGATGGTGCGATCCAAACTCGGATTGAGCGTTACCGTGATAATCACGCCAGCACCAGCCGCGGCCCGGCGTCGGACAATTCCTCGATGAGCTCACGATCAACGTTGGAGTCGGTCACGAACACATCGAGATCGGCCACCGAGCCGAACGAGGCGAAGTAGTCGGTACCAATCTTGCTGTGATCGGCCAACAACACCACCCGCCGCGCAGCCGCCATCATCGATCGTTTCACCTGTGCCTCAGCGGGATCGTGCGTCGTCAGACCTCGCTCGATACTGACGCCGTTGGTCGCCATGAACGCAACATCGACGCGCACATTGTCGAGCAGGCGCGTAGCCCACTCATCGACGACGGCCAACGTGCGCTGACGGAGCCGGCCACCAAGCATCCATACCGTCAGATTGGAGCGGTCGGCCAGCGACATCGCGATCTCGGGAGAGTTGACGACAACAAGTAGCTCCCGATCGGCAGGAATGATCGCTGCGAACTCGCGTGTGGTAGTTCCGGCGTCGAGCAAGACTGCACCGGCATCCGGAAGCTCGGCGAGTGCCGCCTTGGCGATCCGTTGCTTCTCCGACGTGAACGCCTCGGCCCGGGCCGACAACGTCGGCTCGAAACCAAAGCGCTCGAGCGGGATCGCCCCACCATGAACTCGCCTGACGTGACCGGCGCGTTCCAACACGGTGAGATCACGGCGGATCGTCTCGGGCGTCACTGCGAATTCCTCGGCCAGCGAGGCGACATCGACGCGACCAGCGGCGCGGGCTCGATGAAGTATCGCCTGATGACGTTCCTCAGCAAACACCCCCGATCCCCCTATCAGATCTGTCTTTACATTTGTTTCTGTCTGTTTAGTATTGTTTATCTCCGAATCTGTGTCAAGGGGGCATTCTCCGCAACTACCAGGAGGCGCGAGCCGGCGAGCCCGGCGAAGTCTGAAACTGACGCCGCCGGCGGTCGGTGCTGTGGCTAGTTGGTCCTACGTAGAATCCACAGCCCGGAGTTCATGTCGCTCGCATAGATGAGCCCGGTCGCCTCGTCGACGACCACACCCCACACCTGGGGCATCTGCGATAGGACGCCGCGTTGAGGCGGCTTCACAGGGTTCTGTCCAGCGGGCGGCACGAAGTACGCGACCTCGGTCGGATGCGCCGGGTCGGCGGCGTCGACGATGCGCACGCCGTCGGAGTACCACGAGATGTAGACCTCGGTTCCAACGACGAGCGCGTTGTGGATCGCGTAGTCGCCCGAGCCTTGCGCGCCAAGCGCCAGCGAGTTCGCGGTACGGAACTGGCCGACCTGAACCGGCGCGGTGAGGTTGGAGTAGTCCCATATCCGCAGGTAACCGGAGCCCGTCTCGATACCCGGCCCCGATGTCTTGCAGAAATCCTCGTCAGCCGAGAACAGCAGCCCGCGCGCATCGTCGTAGCTCGACGAATGCGCGTCGCCGTCGGCGTTGGCCGGGTAGGTCGTGGTGCCCTTGAATACCGGACTCGCCGGCACGGTGAGGTCGAGCGCGACGAAGCCGCTGTCCCAGTAAGAGAGGAAGACGAGCTTGCCGTCGTCCGACGGCTCAGCGCCGTGACCGTAGTTCGGGTCGGCGTCGCACCCCTGTCCGAGCGAGAACGGCCCTCCGGCATCCTGAATCCCGAAGTCGGAGACCTGGAACGGCGCCCCAGGGTCAGTAATGTCGATCAGCCTGAAGTCGCCGTCGCCGTTGACGTCTCGATATCCGAACGGGCTGCCGCTCTCCGGATACCGGGACGTTGGCACAGTCGCGTAGGCGAACGTGCGGCCGAGGTCGTCGCGGTGTTCGACCTCGAACTCGTGGACCCCGCGGGTGCAGCAGGCAGTTTGGAAATAGCCGATCTGGATGGGCGCCGCCGGGTTCGTCACGTCCCAGAGCATCAATCCGCGGTCCGCCTGGGCGTCGAGCCGCGACTCGCACGTCTGGAGGCCGGTCACGGCGATGTCGTGCCCGGCGAGCGGGCCGAACGGCGCGGTGTATACGACGATGTCCTCGGCGGACGTGCCGGCGGGATTCTGCAGCGTCGCGACGACCCGTGGATCGGCGGGGTCGGTCGCGTCGACGACGGTGACGCCGCTCTCGGGCGGCTGCGGGCAGAAGCGGTTCTTGCTCCCGTTTGCCGAATCCTGGAAGCCCCAATGGCCGACGTACGCGAATCCCTCGTGCACCCAGACGTCCCCGTTGAAGCCACGTCCGCCGAGGGTGCTGTGTCCGACGACTTCCATGTTCGAGAGTTGGGCAGCCTTCTGACCGCCCGTGAACGTCTTCGACAACTGTTGGAGGAAATGCAGGTCGTCTTTCAGGAGTTCGTCCTGCTGCGCGGCCACCGCCGTGGCGACGCCGACTGACAGCACAGTCACAGCGAGACCCACACAAACGCGTGCACGCATCTTCTATCCCCCAATTCGGTTAGGCCGATGTCCCGTCTCAATGGGTGCCTGGCCGAACCCTAACACTGCGTGAATCGACGCTTGTAGGCTCGGTGACGGTGGTCGTCGTCTACCTGCTCCTCGCCGCCCCTATCGCCAGCGCCGCCCTGTTCTGGGGGTCGTGGGGCTTGGTGGCAGTTTCCGCCGCTGTCGCCGTCGTCGAGTACGCCACTCTGCGGCGCTCGCAACGGTTCTCGGCCCGGGTGTGGCGCAGCGTTCGCGTTGGGCGCCGCAGCGGCCGCGAACGCTCCACTGAAAGCGTGTACGTAGTTGCCGCCGTGGCAGGCGTCGCTCTCTTCGCCGTGGCCCTGCTCAACTTCGTCTGATTCTCTCTGGCTCTGGCAGGATTGCTGCGTGGGCGGCGAGATGCACCCGGGGAGCGCAACACGGCCGGCGGATGCACCATCACCCGAGTTGATCGAACTGGCCCGGGCCCATCGGGTGGCCACCGAGTTCTGGGACTGGCGAGGCGAGTACCGTCCTGTGCCGGTGCGCACGATCGTAGCTGTGCTTGCCGCACTCGATGTCGACGCCAGCACCCCCGGCGCGATCGAATCGGCGCGTCTCGATGTCGAGGCGCGACCGTGGCGACGGCTGCTGCCGGCCACCGTGGTGATGACCAGCGGGACGGGGGCCAACCTGATGGTGCATGTCCACGATGGCGACCAGGTGACCGTGTGGGCCGAGTTCGAAGACGGCAGCGACCGTTGGTCGCTCACCCAGGTCGATCGCTGGGTGGAGCCCCGGTTGCTCGACGGGAATCTGATCGGTGAGGCGACGTTCTGGCTCCCACCTGAGCTCCCGATCGGGTATCACACCTTGCGCGCCGAGCACCCGGGCGGCGGGGGCACCTGCCCGCTGGTGGTCACCCCGGGCCGCTTGGAACTGCCCGCATCGCTGCGCGATCGGCAGAGCTGGGGGTTCATGACCCAGCTCTATGCGTTGCGCTCACGGCAGTCGTGGGGGCTGGGGGACCTCGCCGATCTTGGCGACCTGGCGGCATGGAGCGCGGCCGAGCACGGGGCCGAGTTCGTGCTCGTCAACCCGCTGCACGCCGCCGAACCGGTGGCGCCGATGGAGCCGTCGCCATACCGGCCCACGTCGAGACGGTTCGCAAACCCGATGTACCTGCGCGTCGAGGATGTGCCCGAGGTCGCCTACCTCTCGGCGACGGACCGTTCCGCGATCGAGGAATACGCAACGGCGATGCGATCGCTCAACCTCGACGCCGACACGCTCGATCGCGACCTGGTCTGGGCGGCCAAGAGCGCCGCCCTCGAGCTCATCCACCGCCAGCCGAGGCACGAATCACGACAACGCAGCTTCGACGCGTTCCGCGCCCGCGAGGGCCAGAACCTGCGTGACTTTTCCACGTGGTGCGCGCTCGCCGAGCACTTCGGGCTGCCCAGTTCGACGTGGCCCGACGACGTGCGCGACCACACGTCGATCGGGGTCGAGGCGCTGCGCGAGCAGCTGGCCGACCGCGTGCGCTTCTACGAGTGGCAGCAGTGGTGCCTCGACGAGCAGCTCGCCGCAACCCAACGTGCAGTGGTCGAGGCCGGGATGACAATCGGGGTGGTGCACGACCTGGCCGTTGGGGTGCACCCCAACGGCGCCGACGCGTGGGCACTGTCGAGCACGCTGGCGGGCGGTGTCTCGATCGGGGCCCCGCCGGACATGTACAACCAGCTCGGCCAGGACTGGGTGATGCCGCCGTGGCGGCCGGATCGTCTCGCCGAGGTCGGCTACGGCCCATACCGCGACATGATGCAAAGCGTCTTGCGCCATGCCGGAGGACTACGTATCGACCACGTGATCGGCCTGTTCAGGTTGTGGTGGGTGCCGCCTGGCTGTCTTGCCGCCGACGGCACGTACGTCGGCTACGACCACGAGGCGCTGGTGGGGATCCTCGTCCTCGAGGCGCACCGGGCCGGCGCCGTCGTGATCGGCGAAGACCTCGGAACGGTCGAGCCGTGGACGCGTGACTACCTCCGCCAACGCGGCATCCTGGGCACGTCGGTGCTGTGGTTCGAGAAGAACCCGGCTGGGGAACCGCTGCCGCCGGCTCAGTGGCGGGAGATGTGCCTGGCAACGGTGACTACCCACGACCTGCCGCCGACGGCCGGGTATCTCGCCGGCGAGCACGTCGACCTGCGCGAGCGGCTCGGGTTGCTCACCCGCCCGGTCGACGAGGAGCGACGAGCCGACGACGCCGATCGCCGAGCGGTGCTCGACGAGTGTCGTGATCTGGGCGTGCTGCCCGAGGACGTTTCCCAGCAGCAACAGGTCGAGGCGCTGCACCACCTGCTGACGCTGACCCCGGCGCGTCTAGTGGGGGTCTCGGTGGCCGACGCCGTCGGCGATCGCCGCACGATCAACCAACCGGGCACGATCGACGAGTACCCCAACTGGCGGGTGCCGCTCGCCGACGGCGACGGCCGCCCGATTCTGCTCGACGATGTTGTGACGTCGGACCGGGCCCGGTCGTTGGCGGGCGCGATCACCGGCCGCCGCCGCTGAGCGTCGGCCAACAACACCTAAGTTGTGCTGGCGTTCGTGCCGATGTCATTTCTGTGAGGCCTTCACTTATCGTGCCGCGGTCCATGATCCGGCTGTTCATGATCTACGCGGCGATCAGCTTGGCCCCCGTACTCATACTCGGCGCCGTTCTGGCGTCGAGCTATCGGTCAAACGCCCGCCAGCGCGGGCTGGCCGAGGGTCGATCCCAGGCCGCACTCGTCGCCCAGACCGCGGTGGAACCGCTGCTCAGCGGGCACCCGCTCAGCGAGGGGCTCACCGCGACCGAGTTCTCGGACCTCGAGCGCTTGTCCGCGGTCAGCGAACAGAGTGTGGTACGTCTTCGGCTCCGAGATCTGCAAGGTCGCGTGGTGTATTCCGACGACGGCTCCGGCATGAATGCCAAGCCGGATGACGAGGCACTCGAGGCACTCGAGGCCTTGGCGGGCGAAGCGATCACCAAGTTGACCCACCTGAACGCCGACAGCAACGACACCGGCGCGAGCGGCATCGCTGTCGTCGAGGTCTATCGCGTGCTGATGGCGGGATCTCCGGCTCGTGTGGTCGGCGTGCTCGAGTTGTACCTGCCGTACAGCCCGATCGAGCACGACGTCACCGCCGGGCTGAGCGATCTCTACCGCGACCTCGTGATCGGGCTGGCGCTGCTGTGGCTGGTGCTGTTCGGGGTCAGCGTCTCGGTGACCCGCGGGCTGCGCAGGCAGGTCGCTCTGACGACGTTCCTGGCCGAGCACGACTCCCTCACCGGGCTCCCCAACCGAAGGTTGTTCCACCGGCGTGCCGAGGTCGCGCTGGCCGAGGCCGCCCAGAACGATGCGCCCGTCGCGATCGCCATCATCGACCTCAATCGGTTCCGGGAGATCAACGACACACTGGGGCACCAGAGCGGTGACCGCGTCCTCATCGAGCTCGCACGCCGGCTGAAGTGCTCCGTCTCCGACAGAGACATCGTGGCCAGGCTCGGTGGCGACGAGTTCGGACTGATCTTGCACGGCGTGGCCGACGCAGCAGCACTCTCGAGACGACTGACGGGCGTGCTCGACCACGACGTCGAAGTTAATGGTCTCAGTCTGGCGATCGAGGCGAGCATCGGTTTCGTCGTAGCAACCGAGGACGGCACCGATGCACAAGAGCTGCTGCAGCGCGCAGACGTGGCGATGTACGTCGCCAAGGTGAGGCAGATCGGCGTCCTGCGCTATGACGCGGGCGATGATCACTACGACGCCGACAACTTGCATCTCATCGCCGAACTGCGCCGTGGCATTGACGCCGGCGAGCTCGTTCTCCACTACCAGCCCAAGACGCGGGTCATCGACGGCCACATCGAGGCGGTCGAAGCTCTCGTGCGGTGGCGGCATCCGGTGCTCGGGATGCTGTCTCCTGACAGGTTCATCCCACTGGCGGAGAACACCGACCTGATGGACAAACTGACGACTTGGGTACTCACGGCAGCGCTCACAGAGGTCCGCGACCTCGGACCACTCGGCACTGATCTATCGGTCGCCGTCAACATCTCGGCTCGCGACCTGACCCGCGCCCGCTTTGCCGAGCATGTGGTCGAGACGCTCGATCGCCTTGGCATGCCTGCCCGACGACTGGTGCTCGAACTCACCGAGACCGCGCTGCTCACCGATCCGATCCGAGCCGCGAGCGTCCTCGCTGAACTGGCCGCCGCTGGCGTCACGATCAGCCTGGATGACTTCGGATGCGGTCAGACGTCACTCGGATACCTCTCGGCGCTTCCGTTGCATGAGCTCAAGATCGACAGGAGCTTCGTGGGCGACATGACCAACGACAAGGCCCACGACGCGATCGTTCGCTCGATCATCGACCTGGGACACAACCTCGGGCTCCGCGTGGTCGGTGAGGGTGTCGAGACGAACAGCGTCCTACTTCGGTTGCGTACGGTGGGCTGCGACGTGGCCCAGGGCTACTTGCTTGCCCGGCCGATGCCCATCGACCAGCTCACCGCCTGGCTGGGCGCTGTCCCTGTCGAGGGAGCGGTGGCAGCCTGGAGCGAGGCCACCTCCGACATTTCGGAGTTGAGCTGCGTCACGTGCTCGCCAGCTGCTCAACAAGCAACGAGCGAAGTCTTTCAAGTGAGTTGAGCTCCGATAGGCGGTCGCGGCCGATAGGTCCGAGCGTGACCCCAGCGCTGGCAACGAAATGGCGCCTGTGGCGCAGATTGGTGCCATCGAGAGTTCACAGCGTCGACCGCGAGGTCGGCGATTACTTTCCTGTAGTCGGCACATTCATCGTGGTTCGTCGATTAGCGATGGATATGATTGGAGACACGATGAGCGACGTTCAGGCCACCACCATCGAGGTGCCCGACGAACAAAGCACACCGGCGCGCTTGTCGAAACTGGATCGCCTGCTACCGGTGTGGATCGGAGCGGCGATGCTGCTCGGCATCGGACTCGGACGGGCGTTCCCTGACCTCAACGACCAGCTCGACAAGGTCAAGATCGACACGGTCTCATTGCCGATCGCGATCGGGTTGTTGGCGATGATGTACCCGGTACTGGCCAAGGTCCGCTACAGGTCGATCGGCACCGTCATGACTGATCGCCGGTCGTTGGTGATGTCGCTGGTCCTTAACTGGCTGATCGGCCCGGCGGTGATGTTCACGTTGGCGTGGCTGATGCTGCCCGATCTGCCCGAGTACCGCACCGGGCTGATCATCGTCGGCCTGGCCCGGTGCATCGCCATGGTGCTGATCTGGAACGACTTAGCGTGCGGCAACCGCGAACTCGCCGCCGTACTCGTCGCAATCAACTCGTTCTTCCAGATCGTCGCCTACTCGCTGCTCGGCTACTTCTACCTCGAACTGCTCCCCGGCTGGCTCGGTCTCGACAGCAAGGGCGTCGACGTCACCGTCTGGGAGATCGCCAAGTCCGTGCTCATCTTCCTCGGTGTCCCGCTGCTCGCCGGGTTCCTGACCCGCACCGTCGGCGAACGCGCCAAAGGGACCGAATGGTACGAACAGCGGTTCCTTCCCAAGATCGCACCGATTGCGCTCTACGGGCTGCTGTTCACAATCGTGATCCTGTTCGCCCTCCAGGGTGACCGGATCACCAACCAACCGCTCGACGTCGCCCGCATCGCCCTGCCGCTGCTTGTCTACTTCGCGATCATGTGGTTCGGCAGCTTCTACGCCGGGATCAAGATGCGGCTCCCGTACGACCGCAACGCATCGATCGCCTTCACCGCAGCAGGCAACAACTTCGAACTGGCCATCGCCGTCGCCATCGGCGTGTTCGGTGTGTCCTCCGGACAGGCGCTCGCCGGTGTCGTCGGCCCACTCATCGAGGTCCCCGTTCTCGTCGGACTCGTCTACGTGGCCATGTGGGCGCAGCGCCGCTTCTATCCACTCCCCGAACGCCACACCCACCAGGAAAGCCGACGACCATGAGCATCACCGCCACCCGCTCTCGACGTGAGCCAATCGTCGGGGAGTGCTGCGACGTCGTGGCGCCCGCACCCAAGGTGGCCGCGCCCGACGACGAGACACTCGCGGCGATGGCAAAGGCACTCGGCCACCCTGCCCGAGTAAAGATCCTCCGAGTTCTCGACGCACACCAGGCCTGCGTCACCGGCGATGTCGTCGCCCAGCTCACCCTCGCCCAATCGACCGTCTCGGAACACCTGCGAATCCTGCGCCAGGCCGGCCTGATCCAAGGCGAGATCGAAGGCCCCCGCACCCGCTACTGCGTCAGCCCCACTGGCCTCGCCGCACTCAAAGCCGGCATCGCCGCACTCTGACCGTCTCGTCTCCGGCGGGGGCTCCGGACACGAGCCGCTGCACGGCGGCTTCGTCGGCGTCGGCATGCTCGACGCCGCCTGCGCCGGTGAGGTGTTCACGTCGCCGACACCGGATCAGATGTACGACGCCACCAAGCTCGTCGACGCCGGTGTCGGGGTGACCGTCCTGCTCGAGAAGATCTGCGGTGCCGCCGCAAAGGCCGGTGCCGATCTGGCGTCGGTGGCAGCGATCGCCCGCAAGGTCAATGGCTGGGGTCGCAGCATGGGTGTGGCCCTGACCTCCTGCACTGTGCCTGCCGCCGGCAAACCCACCTTCGAACTCGGTGAGACCGAGATGGAGATCGGCATCGGGATCCACGGCGAACCTGGCCGCTACCGCGAGCCGCTCGGTACCGCCGCCGACCCGAACTCGGCGACAAGGCGATGTTCGACAGTCTGCACCCTGCCCTCGAGGCTCTCGACGCCGCAGTTGGTGTGGGGATGGCATCCGGCGAAGCGTTCACCACGGCCTGGCGGGCCGCGATCCGCGGCCGCGACGGCACCATCGGAAATGGTGGCCCGCAAGGGTCGGGCCAGCTACCTCGGCGAACGCAGCGCCGGCGCCGCCGGAGAGCGCGGGGCCGAGATCTTCGATGCGCACGTACTCCTGCTCGACGACGACGAACTCGTCGGCGCTGCGCTCGAGTTGGTCGCGGGCGACGGCGTCACGGCCGAGCACGCCTGGCGCGTAGCTGTCGATGCGCTCGCCGCCCGCTTCACCACCGGCTCACCGATTCCTACCTCCAGTCCCGGGCCGGCGACATTCGCGCTGTCGGCGGCCAGGTCCTCGCCCACCTGCTCGGCCGCGCCTCCGGACCCACCCACACGCTCGCCAGCATCGTCGTGACCGACGACCTGACTCCAAGCCAGGCCGCCCGACTCGACCCCACCACGGTGCTCGGCATCGTCACAGCGGCAGGCAGCCCGCTCTCCCACGGCGCCATCCTCGCCCGCGCCCTCGGAATACCGGCCGTGGTCGGCGCGGGTCATGACGTGCTCGACGTCCCCGACGGCACCACGATCCTCGTCGACGGAACCGAAGGCGTCGTCGTGATCGAACTTGTCAGAGCCGGGATGCATCACCCGATCACCGTGCTCTTCCCCATGGTCACAACCATCGACGAACTGCGAGCCGCCCGCGCCCTGCTCGTCGAGGCCGCCGCCGAGGTCGGATCCCCCGCCGGCGAACTGCCGCCAGGGTTCGAAGTCGGAGCCATGGCTGAAGTGCCGGCCTTCGCGCTCCACGCCCGGGCCGCCGTTCCACTGGTCGACCTCATCAGCATCGGCACCGATGACTTGACGCAGTACACGCTCACCGCCGAACGCGGCAACGGCGAGGGCCCGAGTCGCTGTATGCGGCGAGTTGGCCGCCGACCCCGTCTCCGCCGTCCTACTCATCGGCCTCGGCGTCCGCAAACTCAGCATGACCCCGCGCGCCATCCCCGCCGTCAAAGACGCCATCCGCTCGACGTCGGCCAACAAGGCGAAACAACTCGCCGCCCTCGCGCTCCACCGCGACTCGGCTGCCAGTGTCCGAGCCCTCCTCAGCGACCTCGCCTGACACCGAAGGCACGGACGCGTTGTTCGGAGTTGCGGAGTCCCCGAGCTCATAGCAACGCCTCGAGGGCGACGATTGCATCCGTGGCGGACGGCATGGCGCGGATCTCCTCCTTGATATTCGATGCGGCTTGACGATAGGAGGGTTCGGTCAGCAGTGCTATCACACAATCACGCACCGCTACGGCGGACAGCTCGTCTCGCAGCAGCCGCTGACCTGCGCCTGCGGTGACGATCTGCTCGGCGTTGCTCCACTGATCGGCACCTTGCGGAACCACCAGCATGGGCACTCCGTGGGCCAAAGCGCCAAGCACCGTACCCGACCCGCCGTGAGCCACAACGGCGTCACACCACGGCAGGAGTGCGTGCTGGGGGATGTAGCTGCGGACGATCACGCCCCTCGGCTGAGGCCCGAGCAGCGCCGGGTCGTTTTGCCGACCGACGGTGACGATGAGATTGACACGATCGCGAAGTGCCTCGATCACGAGGCGGAAGACGTCGAGGTCGGTGTTCCAGATCGTCCCCAACGTGACATACACCGTGGGCCGCGGGGGAAGGTCTTCGAGCAACGCCGATCGCTGGGTGACCTGTGCCTCGCCGGGGGCCGGCCGCATCCGTTGCACCGCGGCGACGTTGGCAATCTCTGGGTTCTGTAATGCCGGGGGACACGGGTCGACGTAGAGGTATCGGAATATCCCGGCGAGCGGATGGGGTTCGAGTCCGCGGGCTCGCCAGTGCACCGCGGCAGCGGCGCCGGCCTCCTCGAGCAATGCTCGGGGGATCAGCGAACCGTATCCGACATCGACGTAGGGGATGTCCCGCGCCGTACTCACCAACGGCGCAGCAAGCTCGGCCATCTCGTGCACGACCAGGTCTGGTTGCCACGCCGACATGATCGACTCGAGATCGACGGCTCGCGGTGCCAGCTCCAGGTTGGCGAAAATCTCCGTAAAGAAGAACTTGCGCTGAGCGTCGCCAACCAGTGTGGTGAAGCCAGGAAACCATGGCGCCCATTCATGGCGGAATGCCTCCGATGCGCCGGCCTCGAAAGCCGTGAAGCCCGCGTCGCGTGCCCGACCGACCACCGGATCACCGGAAGCGAAGGCCACCGTGTGCCCTGACGCTCGCGCCGCCTCGGCAAGAGGGAGCAGCGGATCGAAGTGGCCCGACAAGGGGCGGCACGTAAACAGGATCCTGGAATTGCTCATCGCATCGGCACTCCTCGTGAACGTCGTGTCGATCCGGTCGGCGGTCCTTGGCGGGCCGAGCGGACGATGAACCTCGACCGAGCATAATGTCCCCATGCACATGCATCAATCGAGCCAGCCCAACATCACCCAGACACTGGTGGGGATCTCATTCGAGAACGCCTTCCGCGCCCAGGAGTTCCTCGTCGCTGCGGCCGGCCTCGCCTCCGCTGGAAAATTGAAGATCAAAGACGCAGTCACTGTCGCAAAGGACGACTCCGGCAACACAGTCGTTCACGAAACGATCGATCCCACACCAACACGCTCGGCCCTATCGGGAGCCGTGTGGGCCGGCCTATTCGGACTCATCCTCGGTGGACCCGTCGGCTGGATCGCAGGTTTGGCCGTGGGTGCCGGCACGGGCGCGGTCACCGCCAAAGTGATGGACCTCGGCGTTCCCGACGAGTGGGTCAGTTGGTTCAGGGATGCAGTCCAGCCGGGTACCGCGACCGTTGTCCTGCTTGTGGAGGAACTCGACCTGAACGCGCTCGTCGCCGAGGCAGGCCGGTTCACCGGTGCCGAACTTCTCTACGCCAATCTCGACGACGCAACCATCGAACGGGTCAAGGACGCGTTCGCGGGCCAGGTACCGGCCACGGAGCGCACCGACTGAACTCAACGCACCAACCGAGCAGTTTTTGGCTTTCGTCAGGGGCACTCCGAAGGCGGAGGCGGCCAGCGGCACGGGTGATCAAGGGCCACTGGTACTCGGGTCCAACAACTTCTTCATCGCGGGGCAGCCGGGCCAAACAAGGCGAACATCTCATCGGCGGCCACCGTCGTGGAGGCATCGCCCAACTTCGGCAACTTCATCGACTCGAGAACCGACCATGTCTTCAAGATCGATGCCACGGCGGCGGACGGCCGCTGGGCGCTGCATGCCCGCGCCATGCAGCGTGGTGTGCTCCCGGTGGTACCAGCTGGTTGCGTGGTCGAGGTCTGGCGAGGTGGCCGACAACCGAATCTCGCCCTCCTCCTCGACGGTTGTGAGGTGGAGGCGCTCTCGCTCGAACAGGCCAAGCGGGCCGGCACGCTGCGGCGGACGATGCCCGAGACGGTTGGTCCCATCGACGCCACCGTCGCCGAGATAGCGCTTCGACGCGGAGGCGCGGTCATCACCTCGGACCGATCTGACATCGAACTGCTCGCCTCGGCAGCCCATCGCCGAATCCAGTTGATCGACATCTGACCCAGCGCCACATCTGCCCGGTGGATCGCGCACTTCCCAGGGAGTGCGATGTTCTGCGCTGCTTTCTTGCCTGCGCCGTTCTCACTGGGCAATATCCGCCACGTCGGTGCTTCGCGGCCGCGTACACACCGCGGGCGGCTTGCGCTAGCGCGCCGCACTGGGCAATCGGCGCTACCGCGCCGTCGTCGGTCCTGTGGAGTTCTTGGCGCCCACCTGGGTGCCTTCAAACACTCCACCGCGGCCACGCCGTCGCAGCACCACTGTGATCCGCCCAACACGGTCGGCTTCGGCGTATTCGTCGGCGGCGTTGGAGATGAACTCGTTTAGCGCGTCCTTCGGGTCCGGATACGCCTGTCCAGTGACCAGCACCGCTTTGGCGACGTTGCCAATGCGCAGTTTGACCTTCTCAGTCGCCATCGACGACAGATGGTAGGCGGCGGCGTGCCGTGGACGACCGATGGGCGTTGCGGGAGGCGGGTCGACGACAGCACGATCAAGATGTCCCTCGAGAGCGAGCCGAGCGCGATGGTCGCTCACCCCGTCGACCCGTCAGCTTGTGGCTGTCGCTCGGCGGCCGGGGGTGTAGACATCATTGACGTGAAGACAACGACACGACAGGCGGCTCACCGCGCCGCGACAGTTCTCGGGCCTGTGCTGGCCATTTTGGTGGCGTGGGCGACGGCCACGGCGCGCAGCGACTTGAGCATTGCCAACGCCGCGCTGGCCCTCGCCTTCGTGTGCGTTGCCGCGGCGCTCGTCAGCCCGATCGCCGGGTTCGTGACCTCGGCAATCGCCGCGCTCGCGTTGAACTACTTCCACACCACACCCGTTCATTCGCTTCGAATGACGGAAGGGGATGAGATCGTCACGGTGGTCCTGCTGGTGTTACTGGGGTCATCGGTCAGCATCGCTACAACGATGAGATTTCGCGCCAAGGTCGCGGTCCATCGAACTGATGCATCCCTCGCCGCGACACGCGACCTGCAAGAGCTGTTGTCGCGCGGCGGCGCACTGCCGGCCGTGTGGTTGACGGCGGTGCAGTCAGTCTGTGTCCAGGCGGGTTCCATCGACATTTCGCTGCTCGCGGCGGCGCCGAGCGAAGTGCCGGTGATCAGTCACCGCCTGCCAGCGGGTACCGGC
>JANNHY010000389.1:0-2148 GCA_031404635.1 Ilumatobacteraceae bacterium | reverse complement strand
AAAGCGTTGCAATTCGCACCGCAGCTCTACAGCGCGGCGCGGCGAATGACCCGCAACGCCGCCGACGCCGAGGACCTCGTGCAGGAGACGTACCTGCGCGCCTACCGCAGCTTCGCGGGATTCGAGGATGGCACCAACCTGCGAGCTTGGCTGTTTCGGATCATGACCAACCAGTACATCAACACCTACCGTGCCAAGCAGCGCCGCCCGGTCGAGACAGACCTCGACGATGTCGAGGATCTCTACCTGTACCGCAGGCTCGGCAACCTTGGCACTTTGAGCCGCAGCGCCGAAGACACCCTGTTCGAGCTGTTCACCGACGAGGAGGTGAAAACCGCGCTCGAAGAGCTACCGGAGGCATTCCGCGTTCCGGTCCTGCTGGCCGACGTCGAGGGATTTTCCTACAAGGAGATCGCCGAGATGGTCGACGTGCCGATCGGCACGGTGATGTCACGACTCCATCGGGGAAGAAAAGCGATGCATAAGAAGTTGTACGACTTTGCAGAGCAGCGCGGTCTCCTCGCCGCTGGTGAGGACAAGCACGTGAAAGCACCAACCAATGGCTGATTGCAACGAGACGATCCGAGAGCTCGAGGCGTTTCTCGACCGAGAGCTGCCCGACGATGGTCATTACGCCATCCACGCCCACCTCGAAGGATGCACCGACTGCCTTCAGGCGTTCGACTTTCACGCCGAACTGCGCACAGTGATTGCCGCCAAATGCCGCAACGACGAGATGCCGCCAGACCTGCTCTCGCGCATCGAGCGGTGTTTCAACGAAGACTTCGATGGCGACGGTCGCATCGGCTGATTCGATGACGGCTACGCTGGCCGGCATGACAGCGGTCATTTTTCATTTCTGGCTCGGCGTCATCTTGCTGGCCGTGTCGGTCCTGGTGGTCGTCGGCTTGATCGGCGGCTATCTGAAGAAAGTCACCGCCCCACAGTTCCCTTCGAAGCGCAACCGCGAAGAGTAACCGGGTCGCATCGTGGTTCCCGCAGCGTCGCCAATCGATTGGCGACGCGCCGAGCAGGTGGCGACACGGATGTCCCGCCGCCACGCTGCGGTCGAAACCGTCAATGTGGGTGCTGGCAGTATCGACCTGGCGCCGATGATCCCCCGGCTGGAGGATCAGATCGAAGCCACGACCGGCCTGCGATCGCTTACCGGCCAAGCTGTTGTCGACGTCATCGATCGGCCGAGCTGGATTCGGGCCAACATTGCTTCTTTCGAGCATCTGCTCGCACCGCTGATCGATCAGTGGTCGGCGAAGATGCCCGCCAACGGGATCGCAGCGAGCATCAGCCGCCAGTTGGCCGGCGCCCAACTCGGAGCGCTACTCGGCTGGATGAGCGGTCGAGTTCTTGGCCAGTACGACCTGCTCGTAGGTCGAGACGACGTCGACGACGCGGTGTACATGGTCGGCCCGAACTTGGCGACGATGGAGAAGCGGTTCGGCTTCGACCCGGCGGAGTTCCGCACCTGGGTGCTGCTCCACGAGCTGACCCATCGCGCCCAGTTCACCGGCGTACCGTGGATGCGCGCTCACTTCACCGACCTGGTCAATACCAGCGTGCGCCTCGTCAACCCCGACCCTCGCCAGATTGCAGAGGCAATTCGCGAGGCATTCAGCGACAGGGATCGGGCCCGCCAACGTGTGCGCGACAGCGGCGTCTTTGGATTGCTGGCGTCGCCCGAACAACGCCTGGTTATCCAACAAATCGCCGGATTGATGTCGCTGCTGGAGGGTCACGGAGACGTGACCATGAGCCGAGCAGTCGGCGACCTGGTGCCGTCGGCCGCACGATTCACATCAGTGCTGCAGGCGAGGCGACGCCGATCCAACCCGCTCAGCCGGCTGACGCTACGACTCACCGGTATTGAAGGAAAGCTCAACCAGTACGCTGCCGGCGAACGGTTCATCGCCGCACTCGAGGCCGAGGGTGGCCCGCGTGCCATCGACGTCTGTTGGCTGGCGCCTGCAAATCTGCCTTCCTTGGAGGAGATTCGCCATCCGCGATTGTGGCTCGATCGCGTCGGGACGCTCGTTGCCTGACTTTGACCCGGCCACATTCAGCCTGCTGGCCAAGTGCACATTTCCGACGAGGGGCACTGAGGTCACCTGCGCAGTGTCGGGTGGTAATGTA
>JANNHY010000388.1:0-5071 GCA_031404635.1 Ilumatobacteraceae bacterium | reverse complement strand
GTTCGGCTTCAGTTTCAGTTCATTTATCCGTTCACTCCAGTTCTGAGGCGTTCCCCGGAGAAGGTGACAGGAAAAGTGGAGGAACTTTTCAGGCGGTGTGTGGCCGGAATCCTGGGTGAAGGACGTCTTCGACCTCGTGACCCCCTACGGCTACCGAGTGGGCAAAGTCACACCGGAAGGCATCGAGTGGTATGCCGAATGGGTTCCCCAACTCGAGACGCTGATCGAGGCCAACTACCTCGCTGCCCGAGCCACGATCGCGGAGAGTCTTCCTTCCTTGCGCTGGTGGGCCGAGACGGATGAAACCCGAAGGACATCAACATGAACAGGCCTACCTCGACAACGTCCGGACAGCTCCGCGTCGCGATTGCTCTCGATCACCCGGCGCAGCACTTCGGTGAAGGCTTCGCGCTTCTCGGCAAGGAGCCGGATCTCGACATCGAGGTGATGTACTGGGATCTCCACGAACGAGGGTTCTCCGACCCATCCTTCGGCCTCGACATCCTGTGGGATGTCGACCTCACGTCTACCTACCCGCACTGGACGCCGTCCCACCGTTTCACCGGCACTAGGGCACTCCAATGCATCCGGCGACTACTCGACCGGCGACCCGACGTGATTCTTTGCTACGGCTGGGCAACTCCGCTCGCCCGGCTCGCGATCGCGTTTGCCACCTTGTTCCGCATCCCGATTCTGTACTACGGCGACTCCACCTGGCAGCACTCCACTCGGCCCCGCCTACGAGTCGTTCGCACCATCGTGCTCCATATGCTCTTCGCCCGCCGCGCCAGCGGCGCGCTGTCGACCGGGGTCTTCAACCGTGATTTCTACGTTGTCAACGGCATGATGCCCGACAAGGTTCACGCCGGTGTGTGCCCGGTCGACACCCGACGGTTCGTCGACGCGATCGAGCAGCGGGATTCGCATCAGCAGATCGCAGAGGGTGGGGAGCGCAGGGTGGTCTCGATCGCATTCGCAGGTAAGTTCGTCGATCGCAAGGCTCCCTCGCACCTGATCGAGGCGGTTGTCGGACTCGCCGACTCACCGCCCTGGCACGTCACTATGATCGGAGACGGGCCACTGAGGAACCAGCTCGAGCGACTTGTCGAAAGCCGGGATCTTGGCGACAAGGTCACCTTCAGTGGGTTCAAGAACACATCGGCGATGCCAGGAATGCTGGCCGCCACCGACGTTCTGGTGATTCCCTCAACACGAGACATGCGCATCCTGGTTGCCACCGAAGCGATGGCAGCGGGAGCAGTGCCGGTGGTCAGTTCTGCGACGGCAGTCTGGGGAACAGGCGACCTCGTCGAACACGGGACGACCGGGATGGTCTATCCGGTTGGAGATATTGACGCTCTTCGCCGGGTTCTCGCCGAGCTCATCACCGATTCCGACCTGAGGGCCCGACTGTCCGTTGCAGCGAGAGAACGGGCACTCGAGCATGACTCGGATGACTTCGCCAGGCTCGCCGCCGAGGCCTTCCGGGCTGCGACGCCGTATGCCTCCCCGCCATTCACGAGCACGACATGAGTTCCATCAAGCTCAGGGTTGTCCGAGCGATCACCCGACCGGTCGTCGGGCGTCTGGTGGCCCGCTTGACCGGCAACTCGATCCGGGTCAAGGGAGCACGGATCAATACGGCGAGTCCTCTGATCAGTGACTCGACTCGGGCAAAGCTTGCATTCGGATTCTACGAGAGCGCAGAACTTCGGTTCGTACACGCGCACCTTCGGTCCGACCTCGATGTGGTCGAACTCGGGAGCAGCATCGGCGTCGTCGGATCGGTGGTTCTTCGCCGGCTGGATCCGGGACGTCGCCTAATTGCTGTGGAAGCCGACGATGATCTGGCTGCGATCGCACGGCGCAACTTTGAGGCGAACTCAGGTGCTGCTACCTGGGCGCTGGAGGTGGCAGCAATCTCCTACGGTGCGCAGGCAGGACTCACTTTCGTGAGAGGCGCTCAAACGACCGGCGGACGACTGACGAGGTCCAGCACCGAGGATGCCGACGACGATACCGAGCGGCTGACACTCTCGGAGTTGCTCACCCGCCATCACGTCGACCGCTATGCCTTGATCGCCGATATCGAGGGGGCAGAGGCAGGAATCATTCTCGAGGACGAGTTGGCCCTGGGCCGCTGCGATCAGCTGATCATCGAACTTCATGACACCGACGACATGCACGTGGCAGACCTGCGCACTGCCCTCGTCGACCGCCACGCCTTCTCAGTGATCGCGGCTCGCGGTCCTGTCCTCGTCTGTGAGCGATGACGCTGTGAGCCATGAAGATGTGCGACGTCGAGCCGAATCGCAGCAGCTCGGCCGAAGCGATTCCGGGTCGTTAGCGACCGGGACCAAACCGGTCGTCGGCTTCAGAGCCCACTCGCCCGACCACAGGCGACACAACGTCAGTGTGTCGGCGATCGCGGCCTTTTTCGCTTTGGCGTTGGGCTGTGTAACTCTCGTCCTCGGACAGGGAGGCTCGCTGGAATCGCGTCTCTGGATGGCAGCACTCAGCTCTGTCGCGATCGGAGGCGGCTGCTTCGCATTGGTGCGACCATTGGCTCGGGCAGAGGGTGGGCCGCTGCTGGCCCGACTGGGACCAGCCACCGTGGTGTTGTACACCCTGAGCTTCGGTGTGTTCGGCCTCGCATGGTTGGCCCCTCAGAAGGGAAGCGCACAAGTCATCGACCCCGGGCAGATTCCGGGTGGAATGGCGATGTCCATGATCGGGTTGATCGCGTTGACCATTGGATATATGGCCGGTCCACTTCGGGGCGTGATTCGTGGCGCTAAGCGGTTGGTGTCGAACGTCTTCCCTCTCGGGCCGTGGTCGCTTCGCGTTCCGTCGATCGCTGTATTGCTGTACCTGGTCGGGACCGGCGCGCGACTGCTTCGGCTGGGCACAGGTCAATACGGCTACCTCCAAGATGCGGCCCAGGCCCTGTCGTCGCCGTCATCCACGGGGCAGCTGCTGAGCTTGCTCGAATCTTTGACGACCATCGCCTTGGTCGTCGCGGCGATCGATTGCTTCATGCTGCATCGATCGACCACCAGTCGGATCGTCCTGATCGGTCTTCTGGTGCCGGAGATCAGCATCAGCCTTGCCTCGGCGAGCAAGGAACGCACCCTGTTCACAATCCTCACCGTGGCGCTGGTGAAGGTCTTCGTTGGTCACCGAACCCGTGTCGTCACGATCGTCGTTGCGGCTGTTCTCGTGTCTCTCCTGTTCCCGTTCGTCTCGGATTACCGCCAAACGCTCAACAGCAGCAGGAACGGGCAGGTCGCTCTGACAACAGCGCTGGAGCAGATCCCCTCTGTCCTCAGCCTGACAGCGGACAAGGCCACCGTGAAAAGCCTGTTGATCGACGGGCCGTCCGCCGTGGCGCGACGTGTTCGCCTCGTCGACAACGTCGCTCTCGTGCGCCAAAAAACCCCGGGCGCGATTGCTTATCTCCCGTGGACTCAGCTTGTCACCGGCCCCTTGGTCGCCAGTGTTCCACGCGCCGTGTGGCCCTCCAAGCCGACCATCACCACCGGTCGAGATTTCGCACAGGACTACTACGAGCTCCCCCCGTCCGTATTTTCGGCCAACGCCGTGACGATTCCTGGCGATCTCTATCGCCATGGTGGTCTCGTCCCCCTCGCTCTAGGTATGGTTCTGCTCGGCCTCCTCCTGCGTTCGTTCGAGCTTTCACTGTCGCCCTCAAGAGATCCCCGACATCTCATCATCTACGTACCTGTATTCCTGCACCTCATCAAGCTCGAGAACGACGTCACGACGTTCGCAGTCGGACTCGTGCAGCTGCTCTTGTTCTCTGCGCTTACGTCGTGGTTGGTGTTCGCCCGTCGGGCTCCGTCGTCGCTTCCGGGCACACTTCGATCAACAAACAATGCCCACCGCCGCGCTCTTGCCCGGGGAAGCCGATAGGGCCGGGACATGTGACCGTGAGCACGTCGGCGGGCAAGTCGCACGATCCGTAGGCTAGGAAATGACCTCTCGCACGGCGCGCAGGGTCTGCTCCACAGTAGATTCCCAGGTGAACGCGCCGCAACGATCTCGACCTCGAGTCAAGCGCGTGCCGGCAGTCGGCAACGCAGCGACGAGCGCCCGAGCGGCGGCCAGTGGTGAGCCTTCCGGGTAGGTCACCGCGACCGGTCCACAGAGTTCGTCGACCAGCTCGGATGCCGGCACCCAGACCAGGCAGCTGGTGCGCATGCCTTCGAGCAATGGAAAGCCGAAGCTCTCCAAGCTGCTACCCATGGCAAGGACGTCGGCGTCGGCAAAGATCTGCTGACGCTGGCGCGATGCAGCGGCGCCCCGCAATGGGTCGGCACCGAGCCGTTCGTGCCCTCTCCGCCGGAGATCCTCGGCGCACGCAGGGTCTCCTGGCGGACCCCAGATGTCGAGTTGCGCCGGCTGGCCCTGTTCTCGTAGGACGGCAACCGCTTCGATCAAGGTGTCGAAACGTTTGTGTTCGCTGATCGTCCCGAGAGCCACGATCCGTAACGATTCAGGCACTTCAACTCGTTCAAAGCGAGAGTGATCGACGGGTTCGAGATCGCATCCGTGGTGGACGACAATGGCTGACCTACCGATTCTGTTGGGCAACGCTGCAGCCATCACCGCCGACACAGCGAGCACACGCGCCGAGCGGAGCACGGTCAGCCGTCCGACCAACGTCCGGGCCAGCCAGCGCGTTCTGGCTGGGAAAGTGGCTGAACCTGTAGGTGACCACACCTTGAGGTTGTTGGCCAGCACGACGAGGTGGGTCGGGGTCAGCAGCGGCGCCGTCTCGCGGGGGCAGTACACCACGTTGGCCCGACACCGAAGGCAGTAGTAAGGCACGAGCAGCTGTCGCCGCACCGCAGACTTCCATCCACTCCCCAGACGCGTTCGTTGCACGCGGGCCCCTGCGTGCACGAGTTGGTCGATAACCCCGTTGAGATCGTCGTCCTGATCTGGTACCAGCACCACGATGTCGGCAAGGTCGTCGCGCGAACTCATGGCGCTCAAGAACGACCTCGCGTAGGTCGCTGATCCTCCCGGAGCGATGAGCGAGAAGTCC
>JANNHY010000387.1:0-2916 GCA_031404635.1 Ilumatobacteraceae bacterium | reverse complement strand
TCATTACGAGGAAGGACGCTCGTCATCGAGTAGGCCGGCGTCACGGGCGTAGCGGACGTGTTCGGCGCGGCTGCGAATGTCTAGCTTCTGATGGATGTGGGCCCGGTGTGTCTCGACGGTGCGCACCGAGACATAGAGCTGTTCAGCGATCTCACCGTTGGTCAATCCCAGGGCGATGCAGCGCAACACTTCGACTTCCCGCTCGGACAGATTACCGCCGGGACCGTGTAACCGTGCCGGCGGAGCGTCGGGTGCCAGGAGCGCTGCACCCAGTGTCGGGTGCACGTATTGTCTCCCGGCAGCAACCTGACGGACAGCCTGGACCAGCTCAATATCGGCGGCTTCCTTGACCATGTAACCGTCGGCGCCAGCGTCGAATGCCCGCCGCAGATAGGCAACGTCGTCGTGGACGGTGAGCACCAGCACCCGTGTGCTCGGGCTCACCCGGCGTACCTCGGCGGTGGCGGTGATGCCGCTGCCATCGGGAAGGCCGAGATCCATGACGAACACGTCGGGTCGCTCCGCAGTCGCAAGCGCCACAGCGTCATGGACGTTGCCCGCTTCGCCGACCACTTCGAGATCGTCCTCGGCGTCAAGGATCCGTTTGAGCCCGCCGCGCACGATGCCGTGGTCGTCGCACAACGCCACCCGGATCACCGTGCTTTCAGGCAATTGGTACCTCCAGGACGATCGTGGTCCCTGAACCTGGCGCGGATACGACACGAACCGTCCCACCGACGAGCTCGGCGCGTTCCTTCATCCCTTGCAGGCCGAGATGCCCGTGCGTGGGTTCGCCCGGGTCAAACCCGATGCCATCGTCCTCGATCAGCGCCCGAAGCCGCCCCGAGAAGGCGGTGACGGCCACGCTTGCAATCGACGCCTGCGCGTGGCGGACCACGTTCGTCAACGCCTCCTGGACCACCCGGTACACCACCGTGGCAACCTCCGAGGCCAACTCTGCCTGCTCCGGCACCGAGTCGACCACGACATCCACGACCATCCCGGACCGTTCGGCAACATCTGCGACCAGGCGAGACAGCGCCGGAGCCAAACCCAGATCGTCGAGCACGGTCGGACGCAGCTCGAAGGCCAACCGACGAGTCCGCCGCAAGGCATCGGCGACCAGTTGCCGCAGCTCATCGACCCGCCGCGGTCGTTCGGTGCCGTCTGCCGCATCGAGTTCGTCGGAACCCTCGATCAATCGCAAGCCGAGGAGCACCGACGTCAGCGCCTGGCCGATGTCGTCGTGGAGATCGCGTGAGACCCGAGCCCGTTCCGATTCCTGCGCAGCGATCACTGCTGCCAGCAACTCTCTGCGAGCGCGCTCACACTCCTCAGCCGTCACCTGTCGCGCCACCGCATCGACGCGCGCTCGTTCCGAATTGACGAGCTCCGCGCTCTCGATCGCACTCGCCGCGAACGCCGCCAGCGCCATGACCAAGGCCTCGTCCTCAGCACTGAACGAGCTATCGCCCTGCTTCTCGGTGAGATAGAGATTTCCGTAGCGGCGACCTCCACGTCCGATCGGCGCTCCCAGGAACGATCGCATCGGTGGGTGATGAGCGGGGAAGCCACAAGAGCGAGGATCTGCGGAGAGATCGTCGAGGCGGATCGGAGTGTCGGTCACGATCACTTGGCCCAGCAGTCCCTTCCCCCGAGGCGGCTCGCCGATCCGATCCGCCATTTCGGCGTCGATGCCGTGATGAACGAACAGGGTGATTGCTCCGTTGCTGCCATACACACCGAGCGCGGCGTACTTCGCCCCCGCCACCTCGGCGGCGCCTTCCACGATCTGCTGCAGCACCACGTGCAGGTCGTGTTCGCCAACCATGTCGACGGCACGGTCAAGCAGCACCCGGACACGGGCCGACCATGGGTCGGAACCCTCCCCGTATCCTCGCTCCGTGGACTTCGACATAGTGTAGTAGGAGGGTACCAGCCCGCCGGCGACGGGCGACCGCTCACCGTGGCAGAGGGGGGTGATAGATGGGTCTCACACTTGTGTCAGCGACTTGGAGGTCGCTGCGAGCGTCAGGGTGACGGCCTCGGCCTCCTCGGCGCGGGCGGCGCTGAGCACGAACCAACCGATGAACACCAGCCACAGTCCACCCATGCTCGTGCCGGCGAAGAACTCGAGCACTCCGAAGCCGATCAGCACCCAGGCGACGATGCTCCCCGCCCGCGCTGCGAAAACGGTGGCGCGGGGCCAATCGCCGTGGCGGCGCCACAGGAATGCCCGCAGGATGCGGCCGCCGTCGAGCGGCGCTCCGGGGAGCAAGTTGAAGAGTCCCAGCATCAGGTTGATTCCGGCGAGCCACGTAGCAGCTTCCACCAGCAGATGGGCGATGCCGAGCGCTTGCGCTCCGAGCGCGACGAGTTGAAACCCGACCGCCAATCCGAGGCTCGTTGCCGGTCCAGCTATTGCGATGCGGAAGTCGGCGCGTGGCGTGGACGGCTCGCTTGCGAGGTGGGCGACGCCGCCGAACAGCCACAGCGTGAGCCCGGTGACCTCGACCTCATGATGTCGAGCGACGAGGGCATGGGCCAGTTCGTGGGCGACCAGCGAAGCGAAGAAGACGACCGCTGTGCCGAACCCGATCAGCCAGTAGGTCAGCTCGGTATGTCCTGCAGCGTGGTGGGGGAACGAGGTGGTCGCCAGGCTCCATGTCAGCAGCCCGGCGATGATCACCACGCTCCAGTTCATGGCGAGCGGGAAGCCGGCGAGGCGCCCGAGCTTGATGTCGTCGTTCATCGTTGGTCCTTCGTCTGGTCTTCTCAGCCGAGGTTTTTGGTGACGGCGGCGGCGAGTTCGCTGGGCTCGATCCACATGCCGGGGTAGTCGCCGCGCCAGCGGATTGTGCTGTCGGGTCCGACGAGGATGAAGGTGTGGCCGGGCAGGTTGGCGTGGTGGCCTCT
>JANNHY010000386.1:0-5567 GCA_031404635.1 Ilumatobacteraceae bacterium | reverse complement strand
GCAATATCGCAATCCGCCTGACAACCAAGTTTGCCGGCAGGGAAGTCGACGTCGATGAGCTCGAAGCCGAACTGGATCCTGTCCGTGATGCCGTACTCCAATCCGGCGCGCAGTTCGCACGTGTCGTCATCGACTCCTTCCGTGCGAAGCGCCTCGAAGCTGAGTTCGAGGTCTCCCTTCTCCTGGCCGAAGGCGTTGTCACCCGGGGCCAGCTCGCTCTCCCCTCCTCCCTCCTGCGCATGCGCGATGCGCTCCGTCGCCATGAGAATCACGACGAGAATCGCAAATGTCGCGATGGACCTTCGAACAAGGCTCGCTAGTTCCCATCCAGAAACTCGGTCCGCCAGCATGCGCCCCGCGGACAGGCCAGAACGCTTCATGACGAACCGAGCGTAGCGTGCGCACCCTACGTGAGTTGCGGACGGGCGCGAGTTGGCCTGTCCCCGGGGATGCAGGCGCGAGAGCAACGTCCACGGTGGTGTTCTGGATTGCTGCTGCGATTCTCGCTGGACCCCCACTCGGTGTTGCGGCAACGTGGTCACGACAATCTCATCCTCTCCAGCGCGGCGCAGGGTTCGGTGCCATGAGCGGTGTTCTACTGGGCGAAGGCATCTACGGGCTCGCCAAGATCAGTGACACCACGGATTGGCGGTATTGGGCGACCGAAATCGTGGTCGCAGTCAGCATCGTCGGCTTGGTGGCCATGCGCAATCGTTCGGTGGTCGTCATCAGCAGCTGTATCGGCATGACCGCTGCCGCCGCTGCGGTGGTCTACTACGTGGCCGTCTCCGCGTGATCGACCGCGATTGCCGGCTGCGATCCAGTCGGTGGGCGGCTGACGAACCCGATAGGCAATACCCTCCCAGTCGATGGACAACGGCGTCTGCCCGAAAGATGATCGACTCGGTCGACCGTTCTGGACTCTGGTCACGTCATCGGGTCTGTCCAACCTCGCCGACGGCATCTTCAAAGTTGCGCTACCACTCGTCGCGATCCGCTACACCCGCTCGCCCGCCCTCGTCGCGGGGATCGAACTGGTGCGATCGTTACCCTGGTTAGTGGGTTCTCTCCACGTAGGTGCGCTCGTCGATCGCCTTGACAGGCGCCGCACGATGATCTGGGCGAACGTGGAGCGCGCCGGGTTCGTTGCAATCCCCGCCGTCGCGATCGCCGCCGGCAGTGGTTCGCTGTGGCTGCTGTACGTTGCCGCCGTTGGCACCGGGGTGTCAGAGGTCTTCTACGACACAGCTGCTCAGTCGATCCTGCCGGCACTCGTGCCCCGGTCGCGGCTTGATCGAGCCAACGGACGCCTCTACGCGGTCGAACTCGGCGCCCAAGAGTTCGCCGGGCCGCCGATCGCCGGTGCCCTTGTAGCTGTTGCGCTGGCGATGTCGTTCGCCACCTCAGCGGTTCTGTGGGTGGTGGCAATTGGTGCGCTGATCGCCCTCCGCGGTGGTTTCCGCCCAATGCGCGACGGACCACGAACGACGATTCGTGCTGACATTCACGAGGGCTTTCGGTTCATCGTCGAACGGCCCGTGCTACGAACACTGGCGCTAATGGTCGGCATGTCGAACCTCGCGTCCAGTGCGGTCGGTGCGATTCTTGTGCTGTTCGCCGTCGGTTCCGACTCAGCGCTCGAATTGACCGAAGCGCAGTTCGGCATCCTCCTTGCCGTGCTTGCAGCCGGGGGACTGATCGGCGGACTGGTGGCAGAGCGAGTCCACCACCGCCTCGGCCGAGCCCGCTCGCTCACGTTGGGGGTGCTCGGCATGATCGCCTACGTCACCATTCCGGCGATCACCACGAACGTGGTGGTTCTCGCCGCCGTGTTCTTCGCAGGTGGAGTCACGACCATGCTGTGGAACATCGCCACCGTCTCGTTCCGCCAACGAGTCACGCCTGATCACCTCCTCGGCCGGGTCAACAGCAGCTTCCGCCTCGTCGCCTGGGGAACCCGGCCCCTCGGAGCCGCCCTCGGCGGATTGCTCGGACAATTGTTCGGCGTGCGCAGCGTGTTCGCCCTCATGGGACTCGTTGCCGCTGCGGTGCTGATTCCCAACCGACGCATCACCGAACAGGCCCTCACCGATGCCGAACAGAAGCGACAGTCAGGAGTTTCGGACTAGTGTGTTTCCGGCGGCTTGCGGATCACCGCATTCGGCTTCGCGGTATCGGGATCGATGACCGGGTCGTTGCGGCTTCACTGATCTGGGGTCATCGCGGCTCGTTCGAGGTGATCGAGGCGGCTACCGAGTCCTCAGGAGTTCGACGCCGTCGCCATTGAGGGCGTCGAGTGCCTGTCGGCGCCCGGTCATGGCAGACAGCAAGTGCTTCGCGTCTCCCTCGACGACTGGTCCGTCGCCGGTCGACCAGTCTGCGTCGTTCGCCCGCAGCCTCAGCCCGGCGATCCGCTTCTTGCAGCCGAGGACGGGCTGGACGTTCTTCATGTAGTCGAGGCTCGTCACGTAGTGCTCCACGGGAAGATCGAACGGCTTGCCCAGAGCCAGGGAGATGTCGCTCGTGTGGGTGAGCAACTCACCGAACACCCCAACAGGCTTGAGGCCGGGCGGCGCGCTGCGGACCCCCGCGGTGTCGCGGGTCTTGGCCACGATCTCATCGTTCGACATTCGCGCGGTCATGCGACCCACCAGCTTGGCCGACATTCTGTCGAGGTTGAACCCCGACGTCAGGAACGAGCCGAAGATCTGACCCTTCGACATCGTCGGCGCGACGAGCAGGTGCGCCGCAACACCCTTCACTGTCCACTTGTCGCACCAAGTCGAGGCGTCCCAGTCATCGACAGAGAGCGTCACCATGTAGTCCGCAAACGCCTCGCGATCAGCCTTGATCCCATCCCACGTGTCCATGTTCTGACCTCCATGTTGCCGAGCGCTTTCTGGGCGCTGTCGTAACAGTACGACGAAGGAGAGCAGTTCCTCAGCCGGACGTCAGGGTAAACTTGGAACGTGGAGCGAGTCGTGACCAAGAAGTCGATGCACGAACCGGACGACGACAGCGAATACTGGTTGCAGCGTCCTGCTGCTGAGCGTTGGGCAGAGGTTGAGGATCTCCGCCGCGTCTACTACGGGTGGGTGAATGGACCTGAACCAAGACTTCTACGAGTTCTTCACATCACTCATCAACCATGATGTGCGGTTCCTCGTCGTAGGCGGGTATGCCATGGCCGCACACGGCCATCCGCGATTCACGAAGGATCTCGACGTGTGGGTGTGGATGGATTCGGCCAACGGCGCGGCGGTCATGGCGGCGCTGGAGGAGTTCGGATTTGGGTCACTCGGTCTAACCGCGGCCGACTTCAACGAGCCTGACACGGTCGTCCAACTCGGCTACCCACCCAAGCGCATCGATGTTCTCACCACGCCCAGTGGCGTGACCTTCGATGAGTGCTGGCCCGACCGGCTGATCGTGACGATCGATCAGTTACAAATACCCGTGTTGGGTCTCCAAGGTTTGATCGACAACAAGCTCGCGGCCGGTCGAGATCAGGATCTGGTGGATGTTGCGGCCCTCCGTCGGGTGTTGCGACGGCAGCGGCCGTAGTTCGACCCAGAACGTCAGCCGCGCGGCGAGATCCGATCACCCTGCGCACCGTGCGATGTGAGGGTCACGACACCGCGGCCGGAGCGAGCAGGTAGTCGACGACATCCGACGCCGAGTACGCGCCGCCGTCGGCGGCGAGGGTACGGACGGCACGCTCGAGGTCGTCGCCCGCCGTGACGATGGGCAGTTCGGGGCCTTGCGGGCGCACCTGTCCGAGTCCGATGGTGGCGAGGAGACCGTTGCACAGGCATTTGCGTCCCTCGGTGTCTTCGAGCGCGCCGCCCTTGTCGACATAGTCAGTTTCTGGCTCAGCGGTGCAGCGATAGCCGATGGTGCCGTCATCGCGAAGGTACGAGGTGCGCAAGACGC
Source organism: Ilumatobacteraceae bacterium (assembly GCA_031404635.1). GTDB lineage: Bacteria > Actinomycetota > Acidimicrobiia > Acidimicrobiales > Ilumatobacteraceae > JAENVT01. The sequence goes on along the minus strand of JANNHY010000386.1, from coordinate 1,634 downwards.
CGAGGTCGCACAGGCGGGGACGCGAGGCGTATGCCTCGGGGTCGGAGACTGTGTTGTCGAGCGCAACGACCTTGAACGGATAGCCGCTAGGCGAAGCGCGCGGATCGGTCCGCACGCTTAACGTCCCGGCGAGGGCACGCGTAATGATGTCATCTCTGATCGACGGATCGATGCCCGATTCCTCGCACAACGCGAAGGCCGAACCAACCTGGATCCCCTGGGCACCCGCCTCGAGCGCCTCGCGCAAACGATCTGGCGAGCCGTATCCCCCGGCGAGCCAGAACGGAATGCCGAGTGCCGCCAGAGCGTCGAGAGCGACGTTGTCGCGAGGCCCATAGACAGGTTGTCCTTGATCGTCGAGCACGAGGGTCGCGCGCGGTGGGGCGTTGTGCCCGCCGGCGATTGGCCCCTCGACGACGAAGCCGTCCGGTCGCCCATGACCGCTTTTGGCGAGGTAGCTGGCCAGCGTGTTCGAGGCGATGATGGCGAGGAACCGAGGCCGAACCAGCGTAGGAACGTGCGCTTCGCCCAGGAACTCCACAGGGTCGAATCGGGTCAGCCTCTCGTCGTCGGGCGCCGCGCCCACGACCGAAATGCGATAGGTCGCAGGTTGTCCCGCCGCAAGGAGATCGAGGACGTGCGGGATCTCCTTGGGGATTCCGGCTCCCATCAACACCGCGTCGACGCCGGCCAGCATGGCGCCGTACAGCGCGTAGAGGGTAGGGAGTTGGATCTTCTCGAGATAGTTGATCCCGATGAGACCGCTGTGGCCTTGTTTGGCGAGCGAGACCTCTGCGAAGTTGGCGAGCACGGTCAGATCGACCAGCAAAGATGGTGGATCGAGTCGAAATGCCGGCACGGTGAGGTACGGCGTACCGGGCGGCCGCCCGCTGGCGCGGTAGTAGCGGCGCAGCACCCTTTCGACGACCTCGGGCCGCACGAAGCCTTCGTACGCCCGGCGCAGGTGACCGCCGGGATCGCCGTCGTTCAAGCGGCGGGCGTGCACGACGTCGAGGGCGACCCCCGACACCACGCCGAGTTGGCCTTTTCGGGAGACCGCCCGAGCCAACGCCCAAGAGGAAACCCCGACGCCCATCCCCCCTTGGATCAACTTCGGCAACCTCACTGGTTGGCAAGCCTACCTACCGGTAGGTAGGAGTCAACCTTGGTGAGTGTCATCGCTCCTCTCGCACGTACGCCACACCGAGGGCGGCCGGCGCACCCACCCGTCGGCGCATGTCGCGGCTGCCCCAGACCACGAGAACGAAGATGGTCAGCACGTAGGGAAGCATCGACAGCACCTCCGCTGGGATGTCGACACCCCGTCCCTGCAGGTAGAAGTTGAGCTGGCGCGAGAAACCGAAGAGGAACGCACCGAGCAACACCCTCGTCGGGTTCCACGAGGCGAACACCACCAACGCCAGGGCGATCCACCCGAGCCCGCTCGTCGTGCCGTCCTGGCTCCACGACGGCACCGGGCCGAGCACGTGGTTGGCACCGGCGGCACCGGCCAGGAAGCCGCCGGCCAGCACGTGCAGGTAACGGCTCCGCGAAACGGCCACTCCCATCGAATCGGCGGTCGCCGGCGACTCGCCCACGGCGCGAACCGACAGACCGGCTCGCGTGCGGCTCAG
>JANNHY010000385.1:0-2405 GCA_031404635.1 Ilumatobacteraceae bacterium | reverse complement strand
CGGCGTATACGTCGCCAACCCCTTACCAGCCAACGTCTTCGAAATCGCCGCCGTCAACGTCGTCTTACCATGATCAATATGACCCATCGTGCCAATATTCACATGCGGCTTGGTCCGCTGAAACTTCGCCTTGCTCATCGCAGACGTTCTCCTGTGGTGTCGTGTGGTGAATTGAGTTTTGTAGCGGCGATCGGTCTCGAACCGATGACCTTCCGATTATGAGCCGGATGCTCTGACCAACTGAGCTACGCCGCCAGGGCTTTGCCGACCGGTTACGTCTGCCCGAAGGCAGGCGGACCGTTTTGGTCGAGCCCTCTGTGGGAATCGAACCCACGACCTACGCCTTACCATGGCGTTGCTCTACCGACTGAGCTAAAAGGGCGATCGCTGGCGCGCGGTTCCACCCGCAAGCCAGCCGCGAAGCATAGCGCCCACCACCGGGCATCTACCACGGGATTCTCGCGCTTCGGAGCACTACGCTCGGCCGGCGTGAACGAGAGCCGGGTCGAGTCGATCTCGTTGCGGCTGGCGTCGTTGGGCGATGCCGAGCAGATTCGTCAGATCTACAATCACGAGGTCTCCAACACCTTGGCCACGTTTGACCTGGTACCGAGGACGTTGGCCGATCAGCAGCGATGGATCGCCGACCGCAACGGTGCGTTCGCGGCGATCGTTGCTGTCGATCCAACCGACGAACGAGGTGACGTCGTCGGTTTCGGGTCACTGTCTCCATACAAGGAACGAGCCGCATATCGCACCAGTGTGGAGGACTCGGTCTACGTTCGCGGCGACCGTGGTGGCCAAGGGATCGGCAAGCTGCTGCTCACCGAGCTACTCCGTATGGCGTCGGTTTCGGGATTCCACGCCGTTTTCGCCCGGATCACGGCGACCAGCGATGCCTCGATCGCCCTGCACAAGTCGTGCGGATTCGAACCGGTCGGGATCGAACGCGAGGTCGGGCGCAAGTTCAACAAGTGGCTCGACGTTGCCATCATGCAGGTGCTCCTGTAGACCCCGCGCCCAAGGAACTAGGTGTCGAGGCCGAGGTCTTCGGCGGTGGCTGCGAGGGTCAACCACGACTCCTCGGCGTCATTGACCTTGGTCTGCGCAGCAGCCAACTGCTCGCTGAGGGCCGCCAGCTCCCAGTGGGTGTTTGTCGAAGCCATCTCGGCAGCCACCTTGTCGCGAGCGGCCACAGCCGCCGCCAGATCGCGTTCGGCTTGGCCAAGCTGACGACGAACCGTCGACGGGCTGCGGGCCGAGACCGTGGCTCGGACCACCGGTGCCGATCGCGGCGACGCGTCGGAAGGAATTGAGGTCGTCGCGGCGCGTTGGGTCAGCCATGCACCGACGCCGCCGCGGACCCAACGCACACCGCCATGACCGTCGAGGGCCAGCAGTTCATCAGTGACACGGTCGAGAAACGCTCGGTCGTGACTTACGGTCACGACGATCCCCGGCCAATCGTCGAGGAAGTCCTCCATCGCCCGCAAAGTGTCGAGGTCCAAGTCGTTGGTCGGCTCGTCGAGAAGTAGCACGTTTGGCTGTTGAACCAACGTCAGCAGCAGCTGCAGGCGACGGCGCTCACCACCACTCAGCGTGCCGATCGGGGCGAACTGAGCATCGCCGTCGAACCAGAACCGCCTCATCAGCCCGACATCGGCGAGCGACGGCTCGCCCTTGTCGCCGGCTATGGCCTCACGCACCCGCTGGGTGAGATCGAGATTGCGTCCGAGCTGGTCGTAGTAGCCGATCTGCACGGTGGCTCCGCGATCCACCCGGCCGGCAGTCGGCACCAGCCGGCCGGCGACGAGGTCGAGCAGCGTTGATTTGCCGGCACCGTTGGCCCCGACGACCCCGACCCGATCACCAGGTTCGAACACCAGCGAGCATGGGTCGATCACCCCGGGGCCGTCGGGCCAGACGAAGGCGACATCGGTCAAGTCGATTCCCTTCGATCCCAACCGCTTCGAACCCAGCGCCAAACCGAGGTCACCCTCGCGGGCGGCCGGCTGGGCCCTGCCCTCGACCAACGCTGTTGCCGTGGCTATCCGTGCCTTCGACTTGGCGGTGCGTGCCGGGGCGCCGCGGCGCAACCAAGCCAGCTCGCGTGTCGCCAGGTTCTTGCGGACCTGTTCGGCAACCTCCGCCCGCTCCTCGCGCTCCGCCCGGCCGGCCAGGTACGCCGCGTAGCCGGAGCCGGCATGCCAGCCCGTCGGAACGTGCAAATAGGCCGTGCCGCGATCGAGTTCGAGCACCTTGGTGGTGACCTTGTCGAGCACGTGTCGATCGTGGGTGACCAACACCAGCCCGCCGCGGTAGGCGGAAACGATTTTGGTTCGTCGGAGCCATACGCGTCGGTTGAAGATACTCACGGCTCGCAGGCATCGTAAGGACGCCTCAGC
>JANNHY010000384.1:0-1992 GCA_031404635.1 Ilumatobacteraceae bacterium | reverse complement strand
CCGGTCGCAGAACGATCGGCTCGCGGATACTGGCGGCGTGCCTGCGAGCTGGGGCACGTGGATGCTTGCACTCACGTGCCCCTACGCCGGCTTGGCATCCCGATCCGCACGACGGCGGCCGGTCGCCGTACGAGCAGATCTACCTGCCGGCGCTGCACAGCGGTTTGTTCACCGACATCGGTGTCACCGGCAGCCTGCGGTTGCTGCGCCGAATCCGCTGAGTCCCACCCCGCCAGGCGGGCGAGGGGGTCAGCCGAATTTGACGCCTTGGGCGAGGGGGAGATCGTTGGAGTAGTTGATCGTGTTGGTCGCCCGGCGCATGTACGCCTTCCAGGCATCGCTGCCACTCTCGCGGCCCCCGCCGGTGGCCTTCTCGCCGCCGAACGCGCCGCCGATCTCGGCGCCGCTCGGGCCGATGTTGACGTTGGCGATGCCGCAGTCGCTGCCGTCGGCGGCGCAGAACCGTTCGGCCTCGCGCACGTCGGTGGTGAAGATGCTGCTGGCGAGCCCCTGGGGCACACCGTTGTGCAATGCCAGTGCTTCGTCGAAGTCGTCGTAGGCCAATACGTACAGCAGCGGAGCGAACGTCTCGGTGGCGACGATGTCGGTCTGCGCCGGCATGATCACGATCGCCGGGCGCACGTAGGCGGCGTCGGGCGCGTCGTCAGCCAACAGGCGCTCGCCACCGACGGTGACCGTGCCTCCATCGGATCGAGCCGTGTCGACCGCGGCCTGCATTCGCTCCAGCGCGATCGCCGTGATCAGCGGGCCGACCAACGTGCCTTCATCGAGTGGACTGCCGACGGGCAGCGTGGCGTAGGCCGCCGACATCCGCTCGACGACCTCGTCGATGCGCGAGCGGTGGACGATGGCGCGTCGCAGCGAGGTGCACCGCTGGCCGGCAGTGCCGGCGGCGGCGAACGTCATCCCGCGGACGACGAGTTCGATATCGGCCGATGGTGCGACGATCGCCGCGTTGTTGCCGCCGAGCTCGAGGATGCTGCGGCCGAACCGTGCGGCGACCACACGGGCGACCTGTTGGCCCATGCGTGTCGAGCCGGTGGCGCTGACCAGTGGAACGCCGAGGTGGGCGACCAGCGCGGCGCCGACATCGGCGCCCCCTAGCACGACCTGGTTGAGATGCGCCGGAGCCCCGACTCCTGCGGCGGCCTTGTCGAACAAGGCGCTGGTGGCGATGGCGGTCAGTGGAGTGAGGTCGCTGGGTTTCCAGATCACCGGGTTGCCGCACACCACGGCCAGCGCCGCATTCCAGCTCCACACCGCCACCGGGAAGTTGAAGGCGGTGATCACCGCGGTCGGGCCGAGTGGGTGCCATTGCTCCATCAACCGGTGACCGGGGCGTTCGCTGGCTATCGTCAGGCCGTGCAGTTGGCGGCTGAGACCGACGGCGAAGTCGCAGATGTCGATCATCTCCTGCACCTCACCCAGCGCCTCACTCTCGATCTTGCCGACCTCGATCTGCACCAGGCGGCCGAGGTCGGCTTTGTGGGTGCGCAGTAGCGCCGCAAACTGGCGGATCATTTCGCCGCGCCGTGGCGCCGGAGTGATGCGCCAGGATTGGAAGGCGGTGTTGGCCGCGGCCACGGTCTGGTCGATCGACGTCGCAGCCCCGACACTTCCGAGGGTCGTGCCGGTTATCGGGCTGCGGGCCGAATGTTCGCCGGCCGCGGCCAGGCCGGCGGCCCCACAGGCGCGCAGCGCGGCGTCGGTGAGATCGGTGAGGGCGGTCTGGGTGGGCAGTGTCACAGCAGCCATGCTGCCACGCTGCCGCCCCGTCGCAGCACCGGGCGATGAGAGATGAGCCGTCCTGCAACGCACATCTCTCATCGCCCGCCGGAGACGCCGGACCGCGATGAGCAGTGTGCGCTCTCCGACGGCTCATCTCTCATCGCGTCGAGAGGTTGAGGGGGCGTGGGTACGGTGGCGTGGTGAGTTTCGCTCAACAGGGTCCGCCGGCGTCGCCGCGATCTC
>JANNHY010000383.1:0-8531 GCA_031404635.1 Ilumatobacteraceae bacterium | reverse complement strand
GCACGTACGGGCTTCTTCTGGGCATCGGAACCCCCTCTCGGGGAAGACGATACGTTACCAGTGACTCATCCTTACGTGATCGTAATTACGTGCTCATATTTATGCCGGCAAGTACTTAGCTTGCGAGTCTTTCTTGTCGGTGGTGTTGGTGCTAGCGCCCGTGGCACCTCCAAGCCCAAAGGCAATGATGACCCACGCCCAGACCGGGAGCTTCCACCACCGCTGTCGCCACATCGGCTTCGAGGCCTGCATGCCTACCGCGGCGGGTGGCGGCATGGGCTCATCAAAATCTGGGAGAGGCAGGGTCGTGTCGATTCCACCCTGTCGCACCGTATTCGCTTCCGAATGCTTCGTTAGGGCCCTAATACCCACTGTTCGTCACGCTTGATGGTGACCGCAATCGAGACGCCACCGAGACCAATTTCTATCCCACGCATAATTGCCTGATTGATCTCGCGCACTCCCAGACTCCCCAGGGAGTGTGCGATTGTGAATTTCGGGAGCACCGAACTGCCTGATCGGAGTGGTGGACAACAAGCTCCACATCACTGGGCATTCTGCGCTAGTGTTCCATTCAGAGGATGATGAGTGATGGCAGACCGAAAGGTGTGGTTCATCACCGGCGCGAGCCGCGGCATGGGTGTGGCGTTCACGACGGCTGCGCTGGCGTCTGGTGATGCAGTGGTCGCTACCGGTCGTCGTCCTGACGAGGTGCTGAAGGCCGTCGGCGAATCCGACGATTTGTTGGTGGTGAGGCTCGACGTGACGAGCGTCGATGACGCCAACGCAGCGGTCGAGTCGGCCGTCGAGCGGTTCGGCCAGATCGACGTTCTCGTCAACAGCGCAGGGGCGTCGTTCAAGGGCTACTTCGAAGAAATGTCGCCCGAACAAGTCGAGCATCAGTTGGCCACCAATCTGATCGGCCCGATGAATGTCACTCGGGCAGTCCTACCGATCATGCGCAAGCAGCGCTCGGGTCATCTCGTCGCGATTTCGTCGGGAGCCGGAATCATCGCCTTCGAGTATTCGTCCGTCTATGCGGCTTCGAAGGCGGGCTTGGAAGGATGGATGGGCGCCCTCGAACAGGAGGTTGCGCCACTGGGTATTCGGACAACGATCGTCAACCCGGGCTTCTTCCGCACTGGGCTCGCCAGCCCGGAGTCCCTGATCTGGCCTGCGTTGTCCGTACCGGACTATGCCGAGCGCAGCGCTGCGCAGCGCAGGTGGTGGCAGTCTCAAGACGGTCAGCAGGCCGGCGATCCCGACAAGCTCGCACAGGCATTGCTCACTATTGTCGCTGAAGACTCGCCACCGCGGCGCTTCCTGGCAGGTGCAGACACGATCGCGTTGGCGCAACGAAAAATCGACGAACTGCAAGAACAGATCGAATCGCACCGCGAGCTGTCCACGTCGCTGACATTCGATCCCGGGCTCGACTAATCGGACGCAATCCACCCAAGCAGAACTGCCAGATCTGATCGCGTCAGGAAATACGCGAACCGCCCATATCGCGCGCGCTCCGAGCAGCGAGTGCAGAACGACGACATTGCGGAGTTGACCAGGTGGCGCATCAGCGCTTCATGCGGAGCGGTACGTGGCGTGGACGAAGTTGGGCACCGTACGCTGCCGCTGTGGATGTTGTGCGCGTCGAACTCGCTGACGATCCGACCGTGGACATCACGACCACGGGACGGCACACCGGGTTGCCTCGCCGGATCGAGATCTGGATGCTCGACGTCGACGGCCGTTTCTTCATCACGGGGACACCGGGTCAACGGGACTGGCTGGCCAACCTCCACGCAGACCCAAGCCTTGCCGTGCACCTCAAGCGCCACGCCCACCTCGATCTCGCCGCACGAGCGATACCGGTCACCGATACGGCAACCCGCTGCGCTGTTCTCGACCATCTGAGCGCGACATGGTTTCGGACCCAGCAGCCACTCGACGTACTCGTGGAGACGGCCCCGATGGTCGAAGTCATGTTCACCGGTACGAGGTCCTGAAACCACCGACTTGCCAGAAGCGGCTATGGCGACACGGTCTCACTGACAACGACACCCGCGATCACCCCCGGTCCAAGGTCTGATGCCCCGACATCAATGGACATAGCGCATTGTCGTACGGCGCAGAATCAGCCGTTGTTGTTCGTGCGGCGACAGCAACATCGCCGTGAGGCTGAACGATGCCCTGATTCCTGGGTGTGAAGCCGACCTTCAGCGGCTCATACCGAACAGACGTACATCACCCTGCTGCGGGGATCGACCCGCCAGCGCTGGCCTGCATCGGAGGTGTCGATCTTGATCACCTCGCGAAAGCCGGCATCGTGCATCATCCTCACCAGGTCCTCCTCCAGCGGCCAGAACGAGAGCGGGTTGCCCCACGCGGCCCACAGCATCCGTGAGCGGTCCGCCTCGTGTGCTGCAGGGTCGAACTCCCCAAAGGTGCGGCCGCGGTAGGTGCGTCCGCCGGAGACGTGCTCGACGATCTCCGGCGAGCAGTCCTTGAAGACGGTAACCGGATCGGCTACGTGGGTGTCGATCAGGACGATGCCGGTGCACGCCTGCCGAGTCAGACGCAGGAACGCCGCCGGATCGGCGAGGTGGTAGACGATCCCCGAGGCGAAGACGACGTCGAACGTCCCCGGTGACGCCGCGAGCTCCTCGGTGACGTCGCCGACCTTGAACTCGACGTTCTCCAGCCCGATCATTTCGCAGGCCAGATTGCACCGGCGCACGCTGATCTCGCGTGCCTCCACCCCCACCACGCGGGCTGCGCCCCGGCGGGCGAACTCGATCGCGAAAGCGCCTTCCAGGCAGCCCAGGTCGATGACGGATCGTCCGTGCAGCGAACCGCCGATGTGCTCGATCACCACGTCGGTGCGCAAATCGTGCGCCGCATCGACGCCATCTGGCGAGGTGTACAGGTCGCCGGTGAGGCGGATCCTGTGGCTGGGGAACGGAAGCAGCTCCCACCATTCCCGCGGTGGCGGAGGTGGAGGTGCCGGACTGGGCAGCGGCGGCGCCGGACCCGCAAGCGCCGACCACGCGGTGCCCACGCGCCGGCGGATCCCGCGGAGCGTCACCATCCCGGCGACCGCACCGATGGTGGGCAGTCGTGCCGGGCCAGGAACATCGCATGAGGCTACGACCGACTGCTCCCTGGGTGTGAAGCCAGGCGCCCTGGCTCGCGAGGATCCGTCGACGGAACCGCACTGTTCTTCGTCGAGTGGAGGTGTTGAGGCAACAGGAATCGAGGGTGGGCGGACGATGAGGGTCGACGAGCTGGCCTTCGCGGCAGTTTCGACGCCAGCGACGGCGAGGTTTACCGGTACGCGTCGCCGTTACTCGGTGGCGGCGGCGTCGACGGTGCGATTGATCGCGCTGCCGGCCCCGACCTCATCCACGAGTGTCGGCTTCTCGGTGGCTGTGACCAAAACTGAAGTGTTGACTTCAGCGTACCGGTCGAGGATACTGAAGCCGATGGCTCAGTACGACGTGGACAAGGTGTTCCGAGCGTTGGCAGACCCCACACGTCGCGCCATGCTCGAACACCTCGACGCCGGACCGGCCACAGTGACTGTGCTGGCCGAACCATTCGACGTCAGTTTGACCGCGATCACCCAACATGTCCGCATACTCGAGCACGCAGAGCTGATCTCCTCCAGGAAAGACGGCCGCCAGAGGATCTGCTCGCTCGACCGCGGCACGCTGCTGTGCGCTGAAGGCTGGCTGGTTGAGCGGCGCCTGTCCTGGGATCGGCGCCTCGACCGGCTCGAACAGCATCTCGACATCACCGACTCCCCGAAGACTCGTCCGAAAGGCAAGACCCAATGAGCACCGCCATCGTCCACGACACCATCCGATTCGAACGGACCCTGGCGCAGCCACCTCACGTCGTGTTCGCTGCCTACGCCGACATCGAACAGCGCGTCATCTGGAGCGCACCATCCGACGACGAGATCGTCATCTTCGAGTCGCACGACTTCGCCGTCGGCGGCGTCGACCACTTCATCTGCGGACTCAGGGAATCACCCAGTTTCGCCGGCACGACGCGATACGAACACATCGTCGACGGCGAGGTGATCGTGTTCAGTGAACGACTCATAACAACAGCCGGCGACCTCTTGGCGATGTCAATGGTGACCTGGGCCGTCAAGCCCGACGTCGAAGGCGGGACGGTGCTGACGATCACCGACCAGGTGACCTCAACAACAGGCGACGGACCCATCGACGGAAGTCGGCACGGCTACACCGCGATGCTCGACCAACTCGACGCACACCTCTCGAAGCTCGTATGACCGCGCACCGGTCTACAGAACTCATCCAGCTGCGAGCAGCGCTCGACCCGGCTGCGTGTTGCGGCTCAGCCACTTCGTCACCGACCCCGACACCGCGATCGACAACTGCTACGTCGTTGGACTGCACGCCTCGCTCGCGTGGCTTGCACCGTGCCTCGCTGGCCGTCCTGTCGCGTGGGACTGGGACGGCTTCGCTCAAGCGCAGGCGCACTACGCCGGCATCGGCCTTGCACCGCCAGTCGACGCTCCATGACGACGAACGAGGGTTCACAGCGCACACCGAGAAAGGATCAAGAAATGGCTCAGCTGCTCCGAGTGCAGAACTTCTGCGTATCGATGGATGGGTTCGGCTCCGGTGAAGGCCAGAGCCTCGATCGGCCCTTCGGGCATGCCAACCCGGCCGACCTGGCCTCGTGGGCCTTTGCCACCGCGAGCTGGCCGAACCGCACCGATTCCGGCGGATCCCGCGGCCTCGACGACTACTTCACTCGCGACTTCTCGCGGAACATCGGTGCCGAGATCATGGGTCGCAACAAGTTCGGACCTCAGCGGGGCCCGTGGGAGAACCTCGACTGGGAAGGTTGGTGGGGAGACACCCCGCCGTTCCACACGCCCGTGTTTGTCCTTACCCACCACCACCGACCGAGCTTCACGTTGGCCGACACCACGTTCCACTTCCTCGATGCCACACCCGCGGAGGCGTTGCAGCGAGCCAAGGACGCCGCTGATGGGAAGGACGTACGGCTCGGGGGCGGCGTTGCCATCATCCGGCAGTTCTTGGAGGCCGACCTCGTCGACACCATGCATGTCGCCGTTGCGCCGGTCGAACTCGGCCGCGGCGAGCGACTCTGGACCTCCTCCGAGGACCTGCTCGACCGGTTCCATCTCGAGTCCGTGGCGAGCCCTAGTGGCGTCACGCACCTACTGTTCTGGCGTCGGTAACCACCACGGACCACGGGCACCAGGCTGAAGTCTGCCGGATCGAGGTGCGGATTCACCTCGACGGCCCGAGGCGGACACGTCGAGGGCCGGGGCTACCCCCGAATATGTATGCATGACGACGTGGACCGGCCTACTTGCCGATCGATCGGACCCAACGGTGGGCGGTGCGCCGGTCGAGACGTTGCCCGTCAGAGCGGATCAGGCCGACGATCTCGAGGGCGAACTCGTTGGGTTGTTTGGCCGTGAGGTAGATCTCGTGGCGAAGAAGGCGGTCCACCCGTTGCTGCGAAATGAGGTCGACGAGCTGGCGACGACGCTGTATGCGGCGTGCCGTGCTCGCTCAAGTCTCCTCGGACGACGACCGACCCTGAACTCAACCGGGCTCGTGCCCTACTGGTGTTGGAGTCTGATGGCCCGCTGCAGCGCTGTCTCGCTGCATTGCGTGGTCAGTCACGTCGGCGCGACCGGGGTGACGGCAGCATGTCGAGCACCAGGTGACGACCTGTCAATCCCATGTACCTTTCAGATCTAGGCTCAAGGCGTGCTTCTGGACGGCGTCAACCATGTGGCTGTGCTCACCCGGGACACGGCGCGCCTGTCGCGTTTCTACACAGACGTCTTCGACGCTCCGCCGGCGCGCACGATCGAGCAGCAGGCGGGCTTCAAGCTCTCGCTCATCGACATCGGCGAGGGGCGCGAGCTGAATGTGTTCGAGATCGACGGCAACGCGGAGGCGGACCGTCAGACACCGATGTTCGGTCGGGGCCGCCTCGACCATGTGGGGCTCCAGGCAGCTTCGCTCGAAGCGTTCGAGGAGATCCGGCGACGCCTCATGGCCTGCGGCGCCGCTGACGACTTCGTCACCGATTTCGGCCCGGCATTTTCGCTGTTCTTCGTCGACCCTGATGGTCTCGAGGGTGAGGTCGTCGTCGCGAATCCCGACGCCAAGCCGGGCGTCTTCAATCCGCCAGGCACTCAAGCATCCCGCTTCAGCTGACCGATGCAGTTTCGCGCGTCTTTCTGCATCGAAGTCGCGGCGTTTGACGCGACAGCCAACGGAGATCACGAAGGCCTCGCCCGGCAGCAGCCAGCCAGTCATGACAGCGAAGCACGCGCCCCTGGCGAAGCACCTCGGTGGTCCCGATCGGACAATACTGCGCGGGCGACGCGTACCATCTCCGCAGAGACGTCGACACCGACGACCTCACCGTCGTCGCCGAGATCCTCAGCGAGGGCGAGCGCTGCCTCGCCGAGACCGCAGCCCCCTCGTAGTAAGCACGCAGATTCTGCTGAACGCCGTCCAGGACGTGCTTCCGATCGCGCATCGACGTGATTCTGGGTTAGCTCCGATGGCCCTGGTGGGGCCCGCCTCGGGAGTCGTTGCAGTTCCCGGAGCGTCCACTCCGCGCCGTCAATCTCGGGGAATGCGTTATCTCGAAGTTGTGCAGGTTGATGACCCATATGTGCGATAGACCTTGAGTACATGCTCCGATTGAGGGGGGTCTGATTGTGACGACTGCGACCGAGTACGTGTCCGGCTGGCTGAGCGACTTCCAGGCGGCCCTGGACGGAGGAGACATCGACGGCGCGGCGGCGATGTTCGCCGACGAGTCCTACTGGCGCGATCTGGTGTCGTTCACCTGGAACATCAAGACGCTCGAGGGCCGGCAGGGGATCGCGGACATGCTCCGCTCCCAGCTCGAGGACGTGCAGCCGAGCGGCTTCGCCCTGGTGGGCGTGGCCAACGCGGCCGACGGGATCACCGACGGCTGGTTTGACTTCGAGACCGCGGGCGCCCGCGGTCATGGCCACATCCGGCTCAAGGCGAACGAGTGCTGGACGCTGCTGACAACGATGGTCGAGCTCAAGGGGTACGAGGAGAAGCGCCTCACCGCACGTCCCAAGGGGGTCGAGCACGGCGCCGTCAAGGGTCGCCGGTCGTGGTTGGAGCGAAAGAACGCGGCTGAGTTGTCGCTCGGCTACGACGACCAGCCGTACTGCGTGATCGTCGGCGGCGGTCAGGGCGGTATCGCCCTCGGAGCTCGACTCAAGCAGCTCGACGTGCCGACGATCATCCTCGAGAAGAACTCGCGTCCGGGCGACTCGTGGCGCCGGCGCTACAAGGCCCTGTGCCTGCACGACCCCGTATGGTACGACCACCTGCCGTATGTCAAGTTCCCGGAGAACTGGCCCGTGTTCTCGCCCAAGGACAAGATCGCCGATTGGTTGGAGGCCTACACCAAGGTAATGGAGCTCAACTACTGGGGCGCCAGCGAGGCCACCCACGCCCAATACGACGAGGATGCGGGAGAATGGACCGTCGACGTGGTGCGCCACCGCGGCGACGGCACCGACGAGCAGGTGGTGCTCAAGCCGAACCAGCTGGTGATGGCGACGGGCATGTCAGGCATGCCCAACGTCCCCGAGATCCCCGGCGCCGAGACGTTCACGGGCGAGATCCACCACTCCAACGCGCACCAGGACAGCGCAACCTACGCCGGTCGCAACTGCATCGTGCTCGGGTCGAACAACTCGGCCCACGACATCTGCGCCGCTCTATGGGAGAACGGCGCCGACGTCACGATGATCCAGCGCTCGTCGACGCACATCGCCCGCTCCGAAACGCTGATGGAGCTCGCCCTCGGCGACCTCTACTCCGAACGGGCGCTGGACAACGGCGTGACGACCGAGATCGCCGACCTGATCTTCGCCTCCATCCCGTACCGGATCATGCACACGTTCCAGATCCCGGTGTACGAAGAGATGGCACGGGTCGACGCCGATTTCTACCAGCGCCTGGAACAGGCCGGTTTCATGCTGGACTGGGGCGAAGACGGCTCGGGTCTGTTCATGAAGTACCTTCGCCGCGGGTCCGGCTACTACATCGACGTCGGTGCGTCGGACTTGGTCGCCAACGGCGACATCAAGCTGCGAAGCGGCGTGAGCATCGCCGAGATCCGCCCGCATTCGGTCGTGCTCACCGATGGCAGCGAGCTCGAAGCCGACCTGATCGTCCTGGCGACCGGCTATTCCTCGATGAACGGTTGGGTTGCCCAGCTCATCTCACAGGACGTCGCCGACAAGGTCGGCAAGGTGTGGGGCCTGGGCTCGAGCACCGCCAAGGACCCCGGCCCGTGGGAGGGCGAGGAGCGCAACATGTGGAAGCCGACCCGGCAAGAGGGGCTGTGGTTCCACGGCGGCAACCTGCATCAATCTCGGCACTACAGCCAGTTCCTCTCCCTGCAGATCAAGGCCCGCATGGAGGCCATGCCGACTCCCGTGTACGGACTGG
>JANNHY010000382.1:0-2629 GCA_031404635.1 Ilumatobacteraceae bacterium | reverse complement strand
CAAAGATAGGTCGGGCGAGTATCACCATATTCCCAGCGGGCACCTGCCTTTTGAGGATTCCGAGTTCGATCTGGTCTTTTCGAGCTTTGTGTTCTTGGAGTATCGCGAATCGAAGAGATCGAGGGCATCCTCAAAGAAATGAAACGAGTGCTTCGGAAGGATGGCATCATCATATTCGTAACCGCTTCAATGGAAGCTAGCGAAGGAGACTGGGTGTCGTTGTCATACGCGTTTCCAGAGAACGACAGGCCGCTCCGTAGCGGCGAGACGGTAAAGCTGCTTATTCGAGGCATTGACGTAGTATTGTATGACTACTACTGGACTGATGATGATTACACACGGGCCGCCGAACGGGCTGGGCTAATGCTTGCCAAGATTCACAAACCGCTCGGTTCTAGTGATGATTCAATAGAGTGGCGGGATGAAACTAAGATGTCACCCGTGGCGATATACGTGCTCAGGAATTGATAGCTTCGGGGGCTCGTACATCGTCGATGCTCCGCCGGCGGTGTGCTGGCAGTACTTCGTGGAACCAGGAAACGACACCGTCACCTGTCGGTCGTCGAGACGGGAATCGAGTTCAAGCCGAACAGCGAGGGTCGGGTCGCAACGGGAGCGTCGAGCCACTGTGCTCACGGCGTCGGCGGCGACGGTCTCCGGGACTATCTCCGACTGGAGACCCTACGAGTACTTCACCTGCCATCTCTCCCGAGTTGAAGCCGAGGGTGTCGAGCACGCGTTCGTCGAGGGCTTGGAAACGTACGAGTTCATCGACCTCGGCGACGGCCGCACCGAGCACCGGTGGCTGCTCCGCGCCGACGACCGAACTCCCCAAGGGCTGCGCGCCTTCGAAGAATCCCTTGCATTTCTAAAGAGATCTCGACCCACCCCACATGGGGCGATCAGATGCGCCGCCCCGTCGCCGAAGACGCGGCTATGTACGGGCTCGACCGTCCGGCGAGCTGACCTCCCAGCGACCTCCGCACGGCGCGCTCGCCGCTGTGGCGAGAGCCTGCAATACTGACCCGTGAACCGGTGTGAGACGGATAACGCGGCCAGGGGCACGAACGAAAGGATGGCACGCTGTGGAATACGAGTTCACGACAGGGGTATCGATCACTGAAAAGGAAGCGCTCGAGCAGGTGGCGGCCATGGGGTTCCACGGGTTGGCGTTCGATGATGTCCAGGAGCAGGACGAGATCCTGCACTGGCACGAGTTCGATTCAGTCGCCTGGGTGATCTCCGGCACCGGAGCGTTCGCCGACGAACACGGCAACGTGACCCAGACAGGGCCAGGATGCCGGGCCCAGGCGCCCGCAGGATGGCTACACCGCACCCTTGCGGGCACAGATCAGCGGATCGTGATCGGCACGAACCTGCCTGGCGAGGTCTGGACCAACCCGATCAACAAGGATCCTGCCGAGCGCCCAGCGGCACTCTCGGCCTGAGACGGGCCAGCGTCAACGGGCCACCGTTGCGACGCTCGCTTGGCACCTGATTCCCGTGCTCGATGCCACTGCACTACCCCACGGGTCGAGTCCTCTGACAGCTCGAGGTCTGCCCAAGTCGGGTGCCTCATATCGCCTATCCCACAATCCGCCCGACACGTCCCATACCGGTTGAATGTCGAATCTCGTTGGTTCGCGGCGATCACTCTGAGCGTCCGACGGGCTGGTCGCGACGAGCGTTCGCAGATGCAATATATGGGTGTTCTGTGCTCCGGATCTTCCTTGCGTCGAGCACTCCATCAGGGCATTCTGGTCGGGTGTCCGGCGAGCTTCGTGTAGTTCTTGTCTCGGCCATCACGACCGGACAGGCGGTCGTCGCGGTTCGATGTATCAGTGGTGAGGTCAGCGTCGATGCTCGGCCATCGCAGCCTGCGAATGACGTTCACCTACGCCCGGATTGCCAACAAGACCGTCGCCGACGAGTACGCCACCGCGTCCGCCAAGATCGACGCCCTCTACACCGCCAGCGATCCCGAGCAACGCCTCCAACAACTCGCCGGTGAACACCGCCGGATGCTCGCCAACGGCTGGTGCAACCGGCCCGTCGCCACCGACTGCGTCTACGAGACGATCTGCGAAGGCTGCGGCTACTACCAGACCGCCGTCGAGTTCCGCCCCACCCTTCGAGCCCAAGCCGACCACGCCACCCGCAACCACCAGACCGACCGGGCAGCGATCTTCAAACGGCTCCTCGACACCCTCCCCGCCGAGACCGCCTGACCATCGATTACCGGAATAACCCGATCACCCCTTGACGGATTACCGGAATAACTGCCGATCTGTTGCCTTGCGGTCGAGTATGAGTGGCGACGTTCCGACGGCGACTGTCGGTCACGCCTCGGCCGGAGTTTCTGGGTCGAAGAGCCGGGCGGTGAGTGCTTCGCGGTCTGCCGGTGCCATGTTCTCGATCTCGGCGACCAGCTGCGCCATGTCGGGGATCACCAACGTGTGCGGCTCGAGCGGGTCGTAGACCTCGTCGGTGTCGACAGGCGTAGGGTTCGGAGTGGGCATCGGGGGTCCTCCCGGTGGTCAGTGCGACGGGCGACCGGCCCGTGCTTGGTGGATGAGTGATGGTGAACGGCCGGTGAGGCGCCCGTCGTGGCCCGTACAGCCGCGACAGG
>JANNHY010000381.1:0-4566 GCA_031404635.1 Ilumatobacteraceae bacterium | reverse complement strand
GGTGTGCCGTCGACGCGGTCATCGTCGGCGGCTCACCGGAGTTGCTCGATCTGGCGAGAGTATCGATCGATCACCTAGAACGACGCTGGAGTCGCTTCCGCCCTCAAAGTGACATCAGCCGTCTGAACCACGCCGCCGGGTCGACCGTCCATATCGACCCGGCGACGATGGTTCTACTCCAGGCCATGCTCGACGGTTGGAGGGCGACCGCAGGTGCGTTCGATCCGACGTTGCTGGCACCGCTGGTCACCCTCGGTTATGGCGCCAGCTGGCACGACCCGTCGGCGGTCACCTCCTTGCCGCACGGCGCTCTGCGACGCGGTGATCTCGAGGCGTTGTCGATCGATCACGAGCGCATGATCGTCAGCGCTCCACAGGGGATCTGTTTCGACGCCGGCGGCATTGGCAAGGGGCTCGCCGCCGACTTGGTCGTTGGCTACCTGATCGCCGCCGGAGCGCAGGGCGCATCGGTATCGATTGGTGGCGATGTCGCTGTGCGCGGCGCTGCCCCGCAACCCGATGGCTGGCTGGTGGGGGTCGCCGACGCGGCGAAGCCCGACGACGAGATCGGGCAACTGATGGTGGTCGAAGGCGGCATTGCCACATCGGGGACGCTTCGTCGCTGCTGGCAGGGGGAGGACGGAGGATCTGTCCACCATCTGCTCGACCCGGCAACAGGACGGCCTGCGCACCATGCTCACGAAATCGTCGCCGTCACGGTGATCGCCGGTACCGCGGCGTGGGCCGAGGTGTGGACGAAAGCCGTGATGGTGCGCGGCGCGACGATGCTTGCCGTTCTCGACGAGCACGGGCTCGGTGCCCGACTGACATATGCCGACACGACAACGTCGAGCAACCAAGCGTGGTCGGCGTTCGAATGTCGGCGGCTCGGGCGAGCGGTATGAACCCGCAGTTCTGGTGGTACGTGTCGCGGTCCGGCGCGCTCGTTGCAGCGGTGCTTTTGGTGGCCAGCTTGGTGTTTGGGGTGATGATGGCCACGCGAGCGCTGAAGCCTCACGACAAGCCGGCGTGGATGCTGGCAATGCATCGCTGGTTCAGCTTGCTGGCGGTGTTCGGTACCGCCCTGCATCTGATCGGGCTCGTCGCCGACAACTACGTGCAATTCGGTTGGGTCGAAGTGTTCGTACCATTCGGATCATCGTGGAAGACCATGCCGGTCGCCCTCGGTGTGATCGCCTTCTACTTGTTCGCCATTGTCCAGATCAGCTCGTGGATGATGAAGCGGATCCCGCGGCGTCTGTGGAGAAGCCTGCACATGAGCAGTTACGGCCTGGTTTGGCTGGTGTTCGTCCACGCCGGTCTTGCCGGAAGCGACGTCAGGAACAGGATTTACGCAATCATCGCCCTGGTCCTGACGATCGTCGCCGCTTGGGCAGCGGTCGTGCGAATGATCGTCGGGCGCCCCCAGCGCCGTGCTTCAGCCAAGCAGCGGGGCGACCATGCCGGCGATGAAGTCGAGATGGTCGAGGTCTGACAGATCGAGAACCTGCAGGTAGATCCGCTCGGCGCCGGCGTCGACGAAGCTACGAATTGCTGCTGCGGTCTCCTGCGCTGATCCGGCGGCACCGTTCTGGCGGAGTTCCGCCGCGTCGCGCCCGATGGCTGCGGCACGCCGTGAAATCTCAGCCTCTGTTGTGCCGGTACACACCACGATGCCCACCGAATAGCGCATCGGGCGCTGCCGGCCGAGCGCTGCGCATGCGGCCTCGACTCGCTGTTTACGTTCGATGAACGCATCCACCGGCGCGAATGCGACGTTGTACTCGTTGGCGTATCGGGCCGCCAACGCCGGTGTGCGCGACGGGCCGCCACCGCCGATGATGATCGGTAGCGGCTGCTGCGCTGGTTTCGGCAATCCCGGCGAATCGCTGACGCTGTGCACCTTGCCGGCGTAGTTGAATGTCTCACCGATCGGGTTGTTCCACAAACCGTCGATGATCGCCAGCTGATCGGTGAGGCTGTCGAAGCGGCTGCCTGCGTCGGGGAAGTCGAACCCGTATGCCGTGTGCTCGGCCTCGTACCAGCCGGCGCCGATACCGAGTTCGACGCGGCCGCCACTCATCTGGTCGACCTGAGCGACACTGATCGCCAGCAGCCCCGGCCCGCGGAAGGTGACCGGCGAGACCAAGGTTCCGAGACGGATCGACCTGGTCTCACGAGCCAGTCCGGCAAGGGTGATCCAGGCATCGGTCGGCCCGGGCAGACCACTGGCGTCGCCCATCTTCAAGTAATGGTCGCTGCGGAAGAACCCGCCGAAGCCAAGTGCCTCGGCCCGCCGGGCGACTGCCAGCAGGGTGTCGTACGAGGCGCCCTGCTGGGGCTCGGTGAAGATGCAGAGATCAGACAGCAGCATCCTCGGACAGTAGTGGTGCCCGACCTCGCATTCATCTGTCGATGATCGACTGGAAGACGAGTTGCTTGAGTTGGCTACGGATCGGGTGGGTGCTGCTCGGCAGCAGTTGGGTGAAGAATTGCACGGTGAGGTCCTCAGCGGGGTCGATCCAGAATGCGGTGCTTGCCGCACCACCCCAGGCGAACTCGCCGACGCTGCCGGGCACGCGAGCCTTGACCGGATCGATCGTCACGCTGACGCCGAGCCCGAAGCCGACTCCGTCGAATGTGGTTTCGGCGAACAATGGGCGGCCGAACGCGGTGAGATCGACGCCGCCCGGCAGGTGATTGCTGGCCATGTATTTCACCGTGCGGGGAGCCAGGATGCGAACTCCGTCGAGCTCGCCGCCGCGCAGCAACATCTGCGTGAAGCGGTGGTAGTCGTGAGCGGTGCTGACCAGACCGCCGCCGCCGAGGTGGGCCTTCGGTTCGTGCAAGGCGAGGCGGTGCATGCTGTCCATGCGCACCGCTTTGCGGGTCGCCGGGTGAGCACCGTACAGCGTGGCAAGGCGAGGCGCATGCGCTTCGTCGACGAACCACGTGGTCTCGTTCATGCCGAGCGGCTCCAAGAGGCGGGTGCGCATCAACTCGTCGAGTCGCTGGCCGGTGACGATCTCGAGCACCCGGCCGAGTACATCAACACCGACCGAATAGTTCCACTCGGTGCCAGGCTGGAACAGCAGGGGTAGCGCTGCCCATTTGTCGACGATCGCCCCCAGGTCGAGATCCTGCGGCACTCCCCACTCGAACCCGGCCTGGCGATACATCTCGTCGACGGGGTGGGCGTACATGAATCCATAGGTGAGGCCGCTGGTGTGAGAGAAAAGGTGCCATAGGCGCATCTTCTCGACGACGGGATCGAAGATCGGCGACCTGGAGCTGCCGGTCCGCCAGACCCGCTGGTGCTCGAAGGCCGGGATGTAGCGATGCACGGAGTCGTTGAGTTCGAACGCACCTTCCTCCCACAGTTGCAGAGCGAGAACGGCGGTGATCGGCTTGGTCATCGAGAAGATCCGCCACAACGTGTCGGTCTCGACCGCGGTCGAGGCCTCGACGTCGCGTTGGCCGTAGGTCGACAGGTGCACGAGCTTGCCGTGTCGGCTGACGGTGATCAGCCAGCCCGGTAGCCGCCCGTCGTCGACGTACTTGCGGAAATGGGCGTCGATACGAGCGAGTCGCTCGGCCGACATGCCGACATCGGTTGGGTCCCCTTCGAGCTGCAGCGTTGTCATTGCATGCGACGATACGAGCTGATCGAGCGCGGTCAGGCGTCGGTCACCTTGCATGCTCAGGCCACGACGAGCGAGCCGGGGGCCTCGGGTAGGTCGACGAGCGGCGCGATGAGGGCGAGGTCGCGATCATGATGAAGTACTGGTAGCTGGAGCCGCAGAGCCATCGCCGCGATCAGGCAATCCATCACACCACGAACGGTGACGCCTCGTTGGCGAGCCTTGTGGAACAACTCGGTGGCCGATTCGAAGTCGTCGCGCGGGTGGATGAGTTCAAAGTCGACGGTCTCGAGCAGGCGCCGCAGCGTGGTGACTTCCGATCGGCTGCGGGCGCCACACAACAGCTCCGCCTTGACCGGCTCGGGCAGGACGACGAGGTCGTCGCCAAACGCCTGACGGAACGCCACGTTGGTGGGGCTGCCGGTCATCCGAAGCCACTCGACCCAGGCCGAGGTATCAGCGATCAGCATCAGTTCGCCAATGATGCAGAGCGTCGTCATCGGGCACGATCGGATCGTCAAGCGGGCGGTCCTTCCAGAAGCCCTGCATCGCCATGGCCTCGGCTTTGGTCATCGGGACGACAGCCAGTTTGCGAAGGGCCAGGTTGATGGCCTCACGCTTGGTGTCGAGGTTGTACATGCGCATGACCTGGGCGCACGCCTCGTCGTCGATATCAACGTTGGTGCGTGACATACACCAATCATACACCAATGATACACCAATGGCGGCAGCTCAGTGCCGCGCGGCTCGGTAGGGCGCCATATCGATGCCGGGATACCGCACTTCCATGTCGGCGACCGTCTGGTCGGTCCAGTACAGATGGCCGGGCGCGGGGATATCGATCAGCGTGCGCGTGTCGGGGTCGACGTTGGTGACGAACTCGATCATCTCGGGCCGCTGGCCAAGGTGTCCGAATGCCTGCTTG
>JANNHY010000380.1:0-14278 GCA_031404635.1 Ilumatobacteraceae bacterium | reverse complement strand
GTTGAAGCAAGCTCGCACGTTTTGCATTGGTTTGTGGATCACTAGCAACACCACCGCCACCGCCACCGCCGGCGCTAGCGCTGGCCCCAAGGGGGTTTGCAAGAGGTGCTGGGCGATCGGCACCGGCTGGGCAGCGAGGAGGTAATCGATCTCCGACGCCGCGGTGAGCGGGTCGAGCGAGCAGTACAGGGTCTCGACCCCAGACGGGTTCCATCGACCGCCGCGAAGGTTTGCTCGGGTCACCGACGAGGGCGCAAGAACCTGGCGCCAGACCGTGCCGAGCACCCGCTCGACAACGCAGGTCTCCAAGGCATCGAGGAGGTCCGGGTCGTGCGGGGGCATACAGCCTGGCTCAGATGTAGGCGGCAGAATCGAGCTGGTCGATGAGCTTGAGCACCTCGTCAGTTCTCTGCTCGACGATGAGATCGGCCGGACGGGAGCCTCCGAGGAGGCGATGGGGGCTAAACAGCCACAGCTTCGCTTCGTCGGCCGAGTAGTAGTCGGCCAGCTGCGAGACGAGCCATTCCAAGGTGAGCAGACGGTCGAGCAACCGCGGCTGCGGCGCGGCCTGCCCGGTCCTCCAGCGCGACACCGTTTGGGGGGTCGTTGCGAGCAGTTGGGCGATGTCTCGGCCGGAGATCCCGCTGTGTTGTTGGATGGAATCGAGTCGGCTAGCGAGTGCGTTCGTCATCGAATGGTCCTCTCCATGCGGCGATCGGGCCAGATGGCTGGATGGAGTGCAACTCCGGCCGCTCGCCAATGACGTTAACATCTCTGCCCACGAAAGAATACATAGAACCATAAACAAACACATGCATGTGCAAGTCGTGGCACTTCTCGAGCCCGACGGTGATCGCCAATAGCCGTGTCCATCATTCTCCGCCGTTCTCGCCGCGTTCGAGTTCACCGCTGACTTCGCTGCGACTGCGTTCGAGGAGGTCATCGAGGTCTCGGGTGAGCTGTCCTTGGGCACCTTCGAAGAGGTGGCCGTAGACGTTCATCGTGACACCGATCTCAGTGTGGCCCATCCGTTCACTGATGGCTTTGGGGTGTGCCCCGAGGTTGATCAGCAGTGAGGCGTGGGAGTGGCGGAGGTCGTACGGACGAAAATGGGGGAGACCGGCTGATTCGCGGGCTCGGTTCACGATTCGCCAGATCGTGTGGTCGAGCATCGGCTTGCCTCTCGGTGACGTGAACAAGCGATCGGTTGCCAGGATCGCGATGCCAGCAGACTCTGCTCGTGCGTTGATGACGGCGGAGATGTCGGCGATCAGCCACGCTGGCAACGGAATGGTGCGGACACCGCTGGCGGTCTTGGGTCCCTTGACGACGAGCTCGCCCTTGACCCACATTTGCACCTCGTTGACGGTCAGCGAGTGGCCCTGCCAGTCGATGTCCATGACCCTGAGTCCACACAATTCGGACGCCCGCAATCCGGCGAGCACGAGCAGCCAGATCGCCGGCCGATAGCGCTCGTCGGTATGAGCTACGAGGCTCAGGATCTCGGGCATGTCGAGGATCTGGGTTCGTTGTCGTCTGTGCGGCATCGTGTGGCCGGCCGCAGGATTCTCTCGGATCACTCGCGCTCGCATCGCAGTCTTCATGATGAGCGAGAGCACGGACAGGGTCTCCCGGACCGTCTTGGCGCTCAGCTCCTGCTCGAGGAGGGACGTGGCGAAGAGTTCGACCTCGAGCCACTCGATGGAGTTGATCCTGCGGCCATCGAACTTTGGGCGCACGTAGAGGCGAGGCATCTTCTCGTAGCCTCGGCGCGTCGACGGCGCCAGTTTCACCGTGGTTTTCCACCAGATCTCGACCCAGTCGTCGAATCGGCTCTTGGTCGTCCTCGGGTCGATCCATTCGCTGGTCTGCATCTCCATGCCAATGCGCTCGAGGAACTTTTCGGCGTCGATCTTCCGTTCGAATGTCCGCCTGCGATCCCGCCCGGCCGGATCGATGTACCGCGCCTTCCACTTGGTGCCGCGAGCAGCCTTCTTCGTACGAGTTCCCGACTCTGCATCAGTTACCCATGAGAACTTCGTGGGCTCGACGAACCCCATGGCTCACCTCCGGACGAGATCCAAGATCTCGTGGTCGACGTTGGAGGGCCGTGTTCGGCGAGTCGCGCCCATGACGCGCGGACTGAAGCCTAGGCCTCGCATTGCGACCACAGCTCTCGATCGTTCGGAACCAGAACGTGGACATCGGTCCGCCCCCACCACTCCCACACCGAAGCGTCGACGAACAGGAGCAACTCCGCACCCCGGAGTTCGTTGAGTAGTCGGTAGTCATAGCTGCCAGCGACGGCGAATCTTCGCTGCGGGTAGCGCGTCCACGTGACGTCGCAACGCCAGAGCGAGCCCCACGCGTTGCCGCCCTCGAGCGTTCTGAACTGGACACACACGTCGTCGTCGCCGGCCAGACTCGAGGCCGGTTCCAAGGGCTCGAGCACGGACGCCAGATGCGTTGCGAAGGCAAGGCAGGCTGCCCCGGACAGGCTGACCGGCTCATACTCATCGACGAGGAAGGCCGATTCGCAGAACCACCGGAAGTTACGGTTGTCGGAGAGCGACCACATCTCCTCAGCCAGGAATGGCGGATCTGGTTGAGGGCCCTGGCGCCGCCGGCAATCGGACCGGCTCATGAGATCCACCGCTCGTCACGCGGTTCGACGCGGGTGCCGTCGAGCCACTCATTTACTTCGTCGATATCGAAGCGGAGCAGACGCCCCCACTTGTGGAACGGGATGCGTCGCTCGCTGACGAGCCTGCGAACGTGGCGAACGGAGACTCCGAGATGCTCGGCAAGGTCGTCGATGGAAACCAGGTGACGAAGGCCCGCGGGTCGGGACGATATCGAACGGGAGTTGACTCGTGCAGCAATTGCGAGGCGTCGGCGTGTGAAGTCACAGCTCACCACCCGACTTCAATACCTGGCCGCGCACTCTCCACAGCGCTTGGGGGTCTGTCGCTTCCCTCTCAGTTCGACGTCGCGTAACGACCGCCGTCTTGCCTTCCTCTTGATCATGTTGGACGGCCCTCATCGATGAGCTTCGAGGGGAGTCGGTCTGCGGTGCGAACGGGGTTACCTGGAGGTAGATGCCTTCGACGGTTCGGCAGATCTCGCCAAGCAGTCGTATAGCGAGGTCAGGTTGCTCGGAGTGGACGCCGATGTACGCGACGAACGGCTTAGGCGTCAGATCCGCCATCCGAAGCGCAGTGTCGATCGCCGTCATGGTGAGATCGGTAGTGTCGTCCATTTTGTGGCGCGGCACGAAACCGGGGATCAGGTACGCATCCACCTGACGAGCCTCTTGGTGGCGAAGGTCCGCTTTGACGTACTCGACGATGGACGTACCGTGCGCACCGAGCGGGTCTATTGGGGCGTAAGGAACGCTCATCATCGCCTCGATGGAGAACGTCGAGGCTTCTCGGTAACGCCAAGCCGACGAGTCCGCAAGAACCTTGACGCCATGGGCGTGGAGGTCGGTGACGATCGTCGGCTTGCGATGTGTGAACGAAAGATCGGCGATCGCCCACGGCAGATCGAGGGGATCGTCGAAGGGACGGCGTCCCGGTGGACCAAGGGCGCTGTCGACGCCGGTCCAGTTGCGCTTGTCGATACGCGGCACGAATCCGTGACCGAAGTCCAGTTTCAATTTCGTAGCCTCCCTGTTGTCATTGCGACAACCTTACGACATACTATATGACATACTGACGACAAATGACAAGGGTGTCATTGGATCAGGAGGAGAATGAGATGCCTGAAGTGGCTGGCGTGCTGGATGAGGTTCTGGCCGACGAAGTTGTCGACGCGACCGATGTTGCTCGGGTGCTCGGCTCAACTTCGCGCAGTGTTGCCCGCTGGCAGGCTGCGGAGGTTAGTCCGCGTCGTGAATCCGAAGAGCGACTTCTCGAGCTGAAGGCGGTCCTCGACCTAGCTCGGGACGTTATGAGGCCGGAGTCGGCGAGACTGTGGTTCCGAAGCCCGAGCCGAGAACTCGGCTACGACAAGCCACTGGATCTCATCGCCGAAGGCGAGTACCGGAAGGTGATCGCCGCTCTGCTCGCGTTGGCTGAGGGCGTGACTGCTTGACATGACCGACCTTGCTGTCGCGATCAGCACTGCACAGCGGCGCTCGTACTCGGGACGCTGCTACCGGCAGCAGGCACCAACTACGACCCGCTCAGTGGCGAGGGTGCGCGAATGCAAGGTGGCCGATTCAACCCGCCGAACAGCTTCCCTGTTCTTTACTTGTGCTCGACGTCCGGTTGTGCGGCGGCCGAGTTCTTACGGTACGCCAATGATCACCCGCTCGGACCCGGAGGATTCCTGCCTCGCGCGCTCTATCGCTTGACGTTGAATTCTCAACTGTGCTCGACCTGACGGATGCCGTCACGCTTGGTCACCTCGGCCTCGATTTGACGCGACTCGTCCAGGAGGACCGGACGTTCACACGTCAGATTGGTGAGCTTGCACATCAATTTCGTTACCAAGCCGTTCTCAATGCATCGGCGACCGGTGTTGACCGGGTGCTCTCAGTGTTTACCGACAACCTTCGTGACGGCCGACTGCTGCCTGAACTCGAGGCCACGTGGAAAGGCGTCGGCGACATCCCGATATTTTGATTTAGGCGACCAGTCGGCTGACACCGCGCGCCGACGCCGTGATCTGGTGAGTCGAGCACTCAGCATCACCCGGGCCCGGCGCACTCGCAGGTCCGCCAGTCGTAACCGCGCGGCCACGATGTCCTCGTGCTCCAACACGCCGTTGAGATCCCGTCGGCGCAGTACGGCGTGCACCTCGACGTCGAACGGCCCGTCCGGAACCGACAACACCGTCGTGGGCGCGATCAGATCTGCGATCTCGAGTCCGAGCGGCGTCCTGGCGACCAGCTCAACCGCAGCCGAGGCGTCGAGGACAGCCGAGGTCCCAACTCGCCGTCGGCGTAAAGACGGTCGAGAGCCTCGGCCGCCGTCTCCGATGCACGGACCGGGGCTTCGAGCGAAGCTCATCGAGCCATGCCGCCGTGCGCGCAGCGATCTCCTCATCCGAGAGCCCGTCGTCAACGACGTCGAGCACCGGCGCATCGGGGATCCGAGACGCGTCACTCATGACCAGAAGTCTACGCGAAGCGCCCACGCGCGCTCGGCCAGCCATAGGTGAATCCTCCCGGGTAGCCCTTCACCTGACGCTCCGGTTCAACTCGTTCAGGAGCTGGCGCACCTCGCCGAAGCTCTCGGGAAGGCGTTCGAGAACCTTGCGGATGCGGCGACCCTCCTCGATCAGGTTGCCGGTGATTGACAGCAACTCCGTCACGCTGTTCCGGTCGAGCGGAGCGCACGCGTGGCTTCGGCGCAGCTGCTCGTACCGCTCCTCCATGTTGCGCACGTCGACGCCATAGCGAACAGTTGTACTGCCTATCCGGTTAGCTCCAGTAGCGACCAGCGACGGCTAGATGCAGTGGTCCCGGCGGCGTGATCTTCGCCCGCACACGCCACCGCTACAAACGCGACACCCGAACCGCGCCCGCTGCGGACCTCTCCCATCTCCCGGACAACGGCTGCCCGGCCGACAAGGCCGACGTCGAGGCAGAGGTGATTCATCGCTTCGATCTCGCCTTGGCTGCCAACGCTGTCGAAGCCGGCGTCGTGCCGCCCTCGGACTGGAGACTGCTCAGCGCTGTCGGCTTAGGTGAGTTCGATGGACCGGGCGACCCCCGTGACCGCCAAGCCATCTCGCGAGCGCGCCGCCGCCTGGTCAACTGGCACCGGGAAGTCGAAGCCGCGTGAAGAAGCCACGCCGGTACATGCGTGGGCCGCCTCCCAACCCTCGTCCGACGTCCCGGCGAAGTAGACGTCGCCGATCCGACCAAGTGGGCCAATGACGTTCGTGTAAGAGCCCTCGTTGATCTCGGGGTCGGTCGAGATCAGACTACCGACGTGCACGTAGTCGGGGTGACAAACTGCAGGCAGTTCCTCAACCTCACCTTGCTCGGTGCGAATCCAGACCGACCGGCTGCGGCCCAAGCAGGCCGTGTCGCCTGGCTGGAGCTCACTGTCGATCCGGTCCGACTCGTTCCACTCGAACAGCAAAACCGCCATCAGTACCTCCTGGCCGAGCTTAGCGCGAGCCTGCCCTGGTCGGAGTCGACATCAAGCTCCGGCCCGCGGCCCGAGCACTTGTAGCTCGGTCCCGGCAGCACGCAGCCACCGAGAGCCCGCCAGCAGGGACCTTGCTGCAGGGACCTCGCTGATGTCACCTCGCTGGTGTCGTTCGCCGGTCAAGCTCGCCTGTCAAGTCGCTCGCCGGTGTCGCTCGCCTGTGTCGCTCGCCGGAGCGGTAGAAATCCGGTAGATTGGCCCCTTCCGGAGGTCTCAGAAAGGACTATCTACGTGGTGTTATGTCTTGTGGAGCTGGGGGGAATCGAACCCCCGTCCATCAGGCAATGAACGTCCGTGCTACGACCGTTCCCGACTCACTCGCTAACGCAGCGAGACCGGCGGGTCGGCTGACCGTCGCAAGCGGCGGTCCACGCTCGGTCTTTTCCGAGTGTCAGCAGACTTTCCTGCGGTCAGCGGTCTTTCTCGCCGTCATCCCCCGCTTCTGTTGCCGGGCTGCGGTGGATCGGCCCCGTGCGCCATTTCTGGTCACGATGTCTCTTCGCTCACCTCAAATCAGGCGGCGAGAGCGAACTGCTCGTTGGCAATTCTGTTTTTTGCCCCGTTTAGCGAGTCTGAGCAACTCGGGTCGCACGCTCGCCCACAGATACTGATGTCGAAACCTGTCAGCCCCAGTGATTGATTGCGCCACCCACTCTATCGGTCGTGTCATCGTCCTGCTGCCGTGAGCCGAATCGCGCGCCGGAAGACTCAAACAGGCTCACAGCTCCCGGAATCGAGCACCGAGGCAGCGGATAGCGTGTGGCCCATGACCCTCGCCGACCGCGGCAACGGCGGCACTGGAAACCGTCGCCGAACCAGGTCCGCTGTGACACGTCGATCGTGGTACGCCCTCGTCGTCACCTCGCAGCTCCTTCTGTCGTGCGCGTCGGATGCGAAGACGAGTTCGTCGCCACAAGGCACTGACCGACAGTCGCCCTCGACCGTCCCCACCTCGATCGACGAGGTCGAGTCGTCGGTGGCGTCGCCGGAACCATCGAGCACCTCGACGACCTCATCGTCGACGTCCACGACCCCCGTTACCACGTCGACG
Source organism: Ilumatobacteraceae bacterium (assembly GCA_031404635.1). Lineage (GTDB taxonomy): Bacteria > Actinomycetota > Acidimicrobiia > Acidimicrobiales > Ilumatobacteraceae > JAENVT01. The sequence continues at coordinate 7,063 of JANNHY010000380.1, read as the reverse complement.
ACGACCACCACCACATCGGCAGCGGTGGTTCAACCCAAGGTCATCGGAACCAGGGTGATCGGCCAGTCGGTGCAAGGTCGAGACATCACTGCCTATCGTCTGGGCGAACCGGGAGGCCGTGCAGTTCTGTTGATCGGCGTGATCCACGGCAACGAGGCCAGGGGTTACGGCGTCACTCAATTGATCCGCACCATGCCGACACCGGCGGGCATCGATTTGTGGATCATCGACAGCATCAACCCCGACGGCCAGGCTGCCAACACCCGCCACAACGCCAACGGCGTCGACCTCAACCGCAACGTGTCGTACAACTGGAACTACATCCCGCTGTCGGAGGACAACGGCCAATACTCCGGCGAAGCGCCGGCAGACCAGCCCGAGACCCAGGCGCTGGAGTCATTCGTCGACGAGATCCAGCCGCAGATCACCATGTTCTGGCACCAGGACGCCAACCGCGTGTCGGTCGGGGGAGCGCGCAGGGAAATCCCCACGAAGTTCGCTGCGATCGTCGGGCTGACGACAGCGTCAACGCCGTGTACTGCCGGTTGCACGGGCACGGCAAGCCAGTACGTCAATCATGCAGTCGAGGGAGGAACGGCGTTCATCGTCGAACTGCCAGGCAACGACGAGGTGAGTCCCGAGATGGTCAGCCTGCATGCCGAGGCAACCCTGGCCGTGATCACACTCTGAGCGGCTGCCGTCAATCGCGACCCTTCGCCTGGCGCCCGAGAGCGCGCTGGATATCGCGCTGAGCGTCACGTTCGGCCATGGCGTTTCGCTTGTCGGCCTTCTTGCGCCCGCGGGCCAACGCCAATTCGACCTTGACCTTGCCGTCTTTGAAGTAGAAAGCCAGCGGAACGAGAGCCAATCGCTCCAGGGCAACCTCGGCCGCGATGCGTTTGATCTCGCGACCGTGTAGCAGCAGTTTGCGTGGCCGGTCGGGGTCATGCGCCCCGACGCCGTGGGCGAACTTGTAGGGCGGGATGTGTACGCCATCGAGCCAGATCGCCCCGTTGAGCACGCGGGCGTAGGCATCGGCCATCTGCAGATGGCCGAGACGCAGGCTCTTCACTTCGCTGCCCTGCAAGACGATGCCTGTCTCGATGGTGTCGAGGATTGCGTAGTCGTGTCGCGCCTTGCGGTTGCTGGCGATGAGCTTGCGATCCTCCGACATGGAGGTGAGGGTAGCGGTCGCCTCGTCAGCGACCGCCTCGCTACCCTTCGGCCGATGCTCGCTGTCGCCAATCGTGCCTTTGCCGAGATGATCGGTCATGCCTACGACGGCTATCCGCTGGAGGCGTGCGGTCTGCTGGTCGGCCGTGGCGACGAAGTGAGGCGCTTCGTCGCCTGTACCAACGAGGCTGCGTCGGCGCGGATCTACACGATCCCACCCAAGGAGTTGCTGCTCGCCGAGCGGGCAGCACAGGCCGAGGCCCTGGAGATCGTCGGCGTCTTCCACAGCCACACCCACTCCGACCCGTATCCCAGCCCGACCGATGTCGCCCAGGCGCCAGACCCGAGTTGGCACTACGTGATCGTCAGCTTGAAACGCGAAGCTCCGGAAACCCGCTCGTACCGCATCGTCGATGGCGTGATCTCCGAGGAGCGTGTCGCCGTCGGATGAGCTAGAATCCCGACAGGATTGATCAGGTTGGTCGGAATATATGATCGATTACAAGCTGTTGGAGGTGATGATGGTTCCCTTCGAGAACGTGCTCGACATGATCGGCAACACCCCTATGGTCGACGTCAGTCGGCTGTCGCCGAACGCCAACGTGCGGATCATCGCCAAATTGGAAGGGCAGAATCCGTTCGGCTCGGTGAAAGATCGCATCGCCAAGTCGATGATCGAGCACGCCGAGAAGGACGGCCGCCTGCTACCTGGCCAGACGATCATCGAACCCTCGAGTGGCAACACCGGTATTGCCTTGGCCGCGATTGCCCGGATGAAGGGCTACCCGATCAAGATCCTCATGCCGGCCAGCGTGTCGATAGAGCGCCGCCAGATGCTGGAGGTGTTTGGCGCCGAGGTGATCCTGACCCCCGGTGATGAGGGCAGCAACGGTGCAGTGCGCCGCGCCCAGGAGATGGCCGCCGCCCATCCCGAGTGGTGCTTCCTCTATCAGTACGGCAACGACGCCAATCCGCTCGCCCACTACGAGGGCACTGGCCCCGAGATCTGGCGCGATTGCCCCGAGATCACCCACTTCGTGGCCGGCCTCGGCACCAGCGGAACCCTGATGGGAACGGGCCGGTACCTGAAGGAGCAGAATCCGGCAATCAAGGTGATTGCGGTCGAACCGCCGCTCGGCGAGCGTGTCGAAGGGCTGCGCAACATTGACGATGGCTATATCCCGCCGGTCTTCGAACAGTGGTACGGCTTTGAGCTGCTCGACCGCAAGCGGGTCGTGCGGCCTCGCGAGAGCCTGGAGTGGACCCGACGTTTAGTGCAGGAATGCGGCGTCTTCGCCGGCATCTCCTCAGGTGCCTCGCTGGCCGGGGCCGTCAAGGTTGCCGGCGAGATCAGCGACGGCGTGATCGTCTTCATCGTCTCCGACGGAGGCTGGAAGTACCTGTCGACAGGGGCATACACCGACGACCTCGACTCGGCCGAAAAACAGGCCGAAAGAATCATTTACTTCTAACGACGGCCGGGCCACGTGACGATCCTCTAAGGTATGCAAGTGCAGATGAAGAGCGCCAAGGCGATCGCCCTTACCATCCTCGCAACGGCCGGACTGGTGGTCGAGCCAACCCTTTCGATCACCACCCCCACGGTCCACGCGGCAGGATTTATCACAGGTTCCTCGGCCTACCAAGCCGTCGCGCCGTCCCGGCTTGCCGACACCCGTGCCGATGAGGGTGCGTCGGGATTTACTCGAATTTCCGACACCATTGTGCGCGTCAAGGTGGCAGGCAGGGGTGGTGTGCCCGACGACGCCTCGGCGGCCGTGCTCAATGTGACCGGAGTCAACACGTCGGCGCCTGGCTTCATCACGGTCTTCCCATCGGGAACCGTGGTGCCAACGGCCTCCAACGTCAACTTCGACGGCGCAGGGCAGGTGATGGCCAACATGGTCACCGTCAAACTCGGCGCCGGCGGGTCGGTCGATGTGTACATGCAAAGACCGATGGATGTGGTCGTCGACGTGTCCGGCGCGTATGTGCCGGTTAGGAACGAAGTGGCAAGTGGCCGCCTGGTGACTCGTTCTGACGGCGCCTACAGGGTTCTCGACACGCGAGAGCGCGCCGTCCCCGTCGGAGTCGGGGGCGTCGAAACTGTCGATGTCAGTTCGGCCGGTGTTCCACCCGACGCCATCGCGGTCGTGGTCAATCTCACGGCGACCGAGGCGGCAGTTGGCTTTTGGACGGCGTACCCGGTCGGCCCGTCACCTCGTCCGAAAGCCAGCAACATCAACATCGATACACCCGGGCAGACGCGTGCCGGGCAGGCCATCGTCCTGCTCTCGCCCGGGTCGCGGGTCTTCAACGTTTTCAGCATGGGTGGCGGTCACCTCATCGTCGATGTCGCCGGCTGGTTTACCGGGGCGTCGGCCACACCATCGACCGACGGACTTTTCTTCCCCTCCAACCCGACACGGCTCCTCGACTCCCGAACCTCTTATGCCCTCCCGACGTGGGGTGGCACCACTCTCGAGTTCCCCGTGTACGGTCCGCCGGCTGGTCAAGTATCTGCAGTCGCGGTCAACATCACCGGAACGGAGTCGATGCTGGCTGGCTTCGTGACAGCATTTCCGTCAGGTGTCCCTCGGCCGGAGGCATCGAACCTCAATGTCGATACGTGGGATCAAACAGTCGCTAACCATGCCGTCGTCAGGGCAAGTAGTCGGGGGATCAGTCTGTTCACGCAGCGGGGTCTGCACATGATCGCCGATCTGAATGGGTGGTTCCTCGGTCCGCCGACAGCCGCCGTGCTACCGCCGCCGTCAAACCCTGATTTCGGGCGGAACACTGCTCAGGCAGTCAACGCCAACGCGATCGGTATGTTCACCGGTGTCGGGACGGGCGGCAACCTCGATGCGGTTGCCAACCTCGGTCTTGCCGCCACATGGAACGGGGCAGCTGAACTGGCAGTGCCCGGCAACATCGTGCTGTTCGGCCACCGAACAACTCACGGAGCGCCGTTCCGGTACATCAACTCCTTGCCGTTCGGCGCCGTGATCTCGCTGATCGGCGACGATGGCCATTCCTACAACTACATGGTCGTGCGCCAGGACGTGACGATTCCACACTTCGGCACGATCTATAGCATCGGTCGCGATACCTCGATCGCCACAGTCCAGCTTGTGGCGTGTACGCCACCAGGGTCCGTCCGCTTCCGCGTAGTCACTACGGCCCGACTGATCAGTGTCACCTGACGCCGAAGGCAGTTAGCGTCCGAGCACGAGTAGCAGCAATCCGGCGACGACGACAGTAGCGGCGGCGATGCGTCTCGTCGCTTGACCCTCGCCGAGGTATCGGGTGCCGACGAACGCGGCGATCACCACGCTCGACTCGCGCAAGCACGTGACGTAACCGACGGGCGCTCGCTGGAAGGCGATCTGTACCAGCGCGTACGTGGTTCCCGACGCAACACCCATCGCCACGAAACGACGCCAGTTGGTTCGCATGGCCGCAACCATCTCGCCGGACCGGGCGGTGGCGAGCGCGTACACGCTCGTGGATACCGTGATGCCGACGAACGACGCGGCGGCGTACAGCGGCGTGTCGACGCTGCGGATTCCTTTGGCGTCGGCTACGGAGTAGATCCCGATCGTGATGGCAACGCCGAGGGCGACGATCACCTGAGCCGATGCACCCCTCCCGGCAAGAGCGAACAGGCCGAGGGCTACGACAACCATGCCAACGACTCCCAGAGGGCGAAACCTGTCACCAAGCAAGGCGATGCCGCCGAGGCCGGCGACCAAGGCGCCGCCGCCGCGGGCAATCGGGTACGCCAGCGAGAAGTCGCCTACGCCGTAGGCCTTGGCCAGTAGGACGCAATACGGCAGATGAGTCAAGCCCGACACTGCCGCCCAGAAGTAACCACCAGTGGGAATGCCGCCGGCGATGACCAACACAACGGCCGCGAGCACGCCGGCGACGAAGAACTGCCCCCACAGGGCGATGAATCGATCGCCGACGGACTGTTTGACCGACAAGTTCCACAGGGCGTGAAGGAGTGCGGCGACGAGCGCCAGCACGGTTGCTGTCAGCATCAGGTGGCCGGAGAGCGCTTCACCCATTGACGCCCGAAGGCGAATATGACCGGAAGCGTGAACAGCAGAGGGCCGATGAAGGCCAGCGGCCGATAAAGCCACCACCACAGCGTGGGATCACGTGCCTCGTTGCGGTTGCCGGCCAACGCGTACCGAACGGCGCGATGAAGCGCCATGCCAGTCGTATGGAACAAGAACAGCGGCATCGAGAAGCGGTTGATGGTGCCGCTGAGGCGTTCCCACCGCGGGCGGGCGAGGCGCACCTCCATGCCCGGTCGAAGGATCTCGGCGACGCCTGCTTGAAACAGCACCAATGCGATGATGCACAGCGTCGGCGGCGCCATGTTGGAGCGCTCGCCCGGCACGCCGACCATAGATCCGGGGTACAGCCCGCTTCCGACCAACCCGGCGAGTGCGGCGAGGCCGGCCCATAGAAGTGTCCAATCGACTTTTCGCACGGCGCCGACGATGCGGTCGTAGAAAAATCCGAGCTGATGGCACAGACCCCAGACGGCGATCATGTTGACGAGACCGAGCCACTCGAGGTGATATCGGAAGCGGCCGATGTCGACAGCCGCGGCGATGGCGGCGAGGAACACCAGGACGATCGTGTCCCATCGGCGATGCAGCCACAAGAACAGCGGCAGCAGGGCGACGAGCATCAAGTAGACCGCCATGAACCACAGCGGACTGACGACGAGCAGCACCGCCCGCCCGATCCACTCGAGATTGAAGATCACCCCGAGCGCAATGCCGAGGCCGATCCAGACGATCAGCAGGGATAGCGCCGGCACGGCCAGTCGGCGAAGTCGTTTGACGACGAACGTCGAAAGGTGCTCGCCGCGCGACTGAGCCCGCTCCCAAGCGGTGAGATGGCTGTATCCGCCGACGTAGAAGAACAGTGGCATCACCTGCAAGAGCCACGTCACCATCCACAAGCCGGTGGTGAATCCGATCGGGTTGGTGGCGTGCGGTCCGTCATCGCTCCACCGGACAATCGTGAACACCCAATGCCAGGCCACGACCACGAGCAGGCTGAAGGCGCGCAGGAAGTCGATGTAGGAGTTACGTGCAGCCGGAGACGTTGGCTGTTGCGGCAACGCCTCTGGCATCGCTGCGGACATCGCCGATTACCCTCGCTTCCCGTGACTGGTGGAGTTGCAACCGAGCGTAGAACGTCGACGGTCGCGACAAGTGGCGTGATCGGGGTGCTCGCCGTCGCCAACCTGATGTCGAACCGGTTGCTGCCCGACGCTGCCTATGTGCCATGGAACCTGGCAGTCGCCGCGGTGTGCGTGCTGATTGCCAGACCAGCAGCTACCCCGGCCGAAGTGGGTTTCACCCGCTGGCGGTCCGGTGTGATGTGGGGGGTGACATTGTTCATCTTCACGGCCGGTCTGCTGCTGCTGGCGGTGACGATGCCGGTGTTCAACGATCTCTATCACGATCGTCGGGTCGGCTCGGCGTGGTCGACGATGCTCTACCAGACGTTCGTTCGCATCCCCCTCGGCACGGTCGTACTCGAGGAGACGGCGTTCCGCGGGGTGCTGCCCGGGCTGCTCGCCAAGCGGTTCGGACTGCTGCGCGGCTGTTTCGTCGCGTCGCTGCTGTTCGGGCTGTGGCACGTGCTTCCAGCGCTCGGCCTCAACAAGGTCAACCCGACGATGACCGAACTGTTCGGCGATGGCGCCGGTGGGATCGTCGCGGCCGTGGTTCTGGCCGTGATCGGCACTCTCGCGGCAGGGTTGTGGTGGTGCTGGATCAGGTATCGATCGGGCAGCGTGCTCGCCACGATGATTGCCCACGTGGCCACCAACTCGGTGGCGTACGGCATTGCTTGGTTC
>JANNHY010000379.1:0-2300 GCA_031404635.1 Ilumatobacteraceae bacterium | reverse complement strand
GTAACACCTGTGTGCAACACTCGACGCTGGCGCAAGAGAGGTCGGTGGCGGCCAGTTGGTGGACCAGTTCGACGACCTCACATTCCTTCATGAGTCGAACGTTAGTTTGGTCATCAGCATTTGTCAACCCTGTCACAAGGAATTTTCTAAAACTTATTATGTCCTGACTGTGACGATCATGACATCGTCAATCGTTGTATACCAAGAGTTGCGAGAGGTCGACATCGCCTGCCGTTGCGGCGGCGAACGGACCTCGTCGAATACCTGGCGCAGCATGCACTCGGCGTCCCGGTCAGCCATGTTGTAGGACTCCATCGCTCCTGATTGGGTCGGTGACGCCCGTTGCGGCGGGGGCGTACATGTCCTGATGGAACTCGAGTGGATCACGATCGATTCAGCCAAGAGGCGAGGCGCCCGAGCATCCGAGGCCCGATCACGGTCGCGACGGGGATCCGGAGGAACGGCAGGCCACCATCCCGCTCTCGTACTCGGACCCCCCGACACCTTCGGCCAAGACTTTCCCTTCGTCATCGTCTGTCCGCTGACAACGACCCATCGCGGCCTTGCCCTACACATCGAGGTCGAGCCAACCGCCACCACCGGGCTCGATGAGACCAGCTACGTCCAATGCGAACTCATCCGCTCCATCAGCCGCCGCCGCCTGGTGCATCGCCTCGGAGCCATTCACGCAGAGCAGAGCCGCCACGTCGCAGACCTCGTCAAGACCCTGCTCAACTACTGACCAGCTATCGCACATCGCGATCATCAACACGCTCTCGTGGCCGGCGAATCTGACGGCGGTTGCGCTCGGCGCGAAGCGTACGCAGTTGAGGCCGCGCAAGCGTCGACGGCTATCTCGGTCGGTACACGTCGGATCGGTGGTCGATTCGAAGCACGGTGACGACAGCGTCTGGGCCGGCAGGTGAACAGGATCCTGGAATTGCTCATCACATCCTCGCTCGTCGTGAACGTCGGGTCGATCGGTCGGTCAGAGCAACGGCTTCGCGAGCCCAGCGTGAGTAGCTCGTCGAATGGCCTCCCAGAACACCATAAAGTGGCACGAGCGCTCCCGCAAAGATCGCTCGCTTCCTCCCGTTCAACGCTGGCAATGCCCTACTCGCCATCGAAGCGACTGCCGACACTCCCACGACACACACCGAAGGAGCACGAAGCATGGAACAGATCCACAGCGGGCCGATGGCCGGCAGGACAGTGCTGGTCACCGGTGGCACCGCAGGCATCGGCAAGGCGACCGCCCTGGGCCTGGCCACGATGGGTGCGCACGTCGCGATCTCCGGCCGCGACCGCGACCGCGCCGAGGGCGCCGCTGGCGAGATCCGCACAGCCGGCGGCGGGCAGGTCGACGTGTTCGTCGCGGACCTGTCCTGCCAGTTGGAGGTGCGAAGGCTGGCTGACGAAGTACTCCGGAGCCTTTCCCGAATCGATGTGCTGGTGAACAACGTCGGGGGGTACTGGAACACCCGCCACGCCACAGCCGACGGGCTCGAGCGCACCTTCGCCGTCAACCATCTCGCGCCATTCCTGCTCACCAACCTGCTCCTCGACCGGCTGAACGAGAGCGCCCCGGCCCGCGTGGTCACGGTCTCTTCCAACGTGCAGGCCTTCGGGCGAATCGACTTCGACGATCTCCAAGGCGAACGGGCCTACTCCGGGGCGCGGGCCTACAGCCAGTCCAAGCTCGCCAACGTCTTGTTCACCTACGAGCTGGCCAGGAGGCTACAGGTCACGTCTGTCACCGCCAATGCGCTACATCCCGGCGTGGTGCGCACATCGTTCGGAGCCGAGGACCCGGGCGGAATGCAGCGGCTGTTCACCCCGTTCATGCGGCCTTTCATGAAAGCCCCGGCCCAGGGGGCCGCCACGTCGATCCACGTGGCTTCCGCTCCCGATCTCGAGCAGGTGACCGGCCGCTTCTTCGCCAACAGCAAGCCCAAAAGATCGTCCAAGCGCAGCTACGACGAGGACGCTGCGGCACGGCTCTGGCAGGTGAGCGCCGGACTGGTCGGCATCACCGCAACTGGCCACCCCGGCACACCACGAAACAACAAGCCATGAAGCTCATGGTCAAGGCATGTAGACACCACGAGACATTGCCACCGAACTGGGGATCAGCCCGACGACGCAATCCAGTCCTACAGTTGGTCGATGAGACCGTGCGCGCCGTAAACGCGTTCGTTTATGTACAGGTCGTCGAACACGCTGGTCGCCGGGGACGCCGCTAAGACGAATCGCCAGCCGCCCGTCGGGCAACGGCTCGAGTCTGGCCCGAGCGAGGCTCC
>JANNHY010000378.1:0-1575 GCA_031404635.1 Ilumatobacteraceae bacterium | reverse complement strand
AGTGCTGTAATCTTACAACCACTTGTGGTGTGTGTAGGTCATGGGGCACCCTCACCACCACATCTTGTGGTCGCCCACCAGAATCGATACCGTCTCAGCACCCCCAAAGGAGCTCCATATGTCATTGGCGCCTGACCGTCTCACCATCGGGATAACCCGTCATTTCACGTCGCCGGGCACGCACCCGTACGAGCAGGTGTCGTGGGAGCGCCGCGATGCGCGGATCACCAACTGGAAAGACGGCACGGTCGCCTTCGAGCAACTCGGCGTCGAGTTCCCGGTCGGTTGGTCGCTCAACGCCACGAACATCGTTGCCCAGAAATACTTCCGAGGCACGCTCGGAACGCCGGAGCGCGAGTCGTCGCTGCGCCAGGTCATCGACCGCGTCGCCGACACCATCACCCAGTGGGGTGTCGATGGCGGCTACTTCGTCGATCCGGCCGAGATCGAAGCGTTCAACGACGAATTGAAGTTCGTCCTCGTCACCCAGCGCGCCGCGTTCAACAGCCCGGTGTGGTTCAACATCGGGGTCAGGGGTGTGCCGCAGCAGGCCAGTGCGTGCTTCATCCTCGCCGTCGACGACACGATGGACGGCATCCTCAATTGGTATCGCGAGGAGGGGGTGATCTTCAAGGGTGGATCTGGCGCCGGTATAAACCTGTCGAACATCCGCTCCAGTTTCGAGCTGCTCAATGGCGGCGGCACGGCCAGCGGCCCGGTCAGTTTCATGCGCGGCGCCGACGCATCTGCAGGCACCATCAAAAGCGGCGGCAAGACCCGCCGTGCCGCCAAGATGGCGATCCTCAACGTCGATCACCCCGACATCGAAGAGTTCGTATGGTGCAAGGCCAAAGAGGAGCGCAAGGCCCGGGTACTGCGCGACGCCGGTTTCGATATGGATCTCGACGGTTCCGACAGCTTCAGCGTCCAGTATCAGAACGCCAACAACTCGGTTCGGGTCAGCGACGAGTTCATGCACGCCGTCATCAACGACACCGATTGGGATCTGCACGCCGTAAACGATGGCTCGACGGTGCGCACCGTGCGTGCCCGCGATCTGTGGCGCCAGTTGGCAACGGCATCGTGGGAATGTGCCGATCCCGGCCTGCAGTTCGATACCACGATCAACAAATGGCACACCGCCCACGCCACCGGTCGGATCAACGCCTCCAACCCGTGCAGCGAGTACATGCACCTCGACAACTCGGCGTGCAACCTGGCTTCGATCAACCTGCTGCACTATCTCGACGAAGAAGGCAACTTCGACGTCGATGCCTACAAGCACACGGTCGAGGTGATCTTCACGGCGCAAGAGATCCTGGTCGGTCGCGCCGACTACCCGACCGAGAAAATCGCCGAGACCAGCCGCCAGTTCCGCCATTTGGGTCTCGGCTACGCCAACCTCGGTGCGCTGTTGATGGCTCTCGGGCTGCCCTACGACTCGGTCGAGGGGCGTGCCTGGGCAGCGACGCTCACCTCGTTGATGACCGGCCACGCCTATGTCACCAGTGCCCGAACAGCGAGTCGCATGGGCCCGTTCGCCGGTTTCGCCGACAACGAGCGCTACATGCTCAA
>JANNHY010000377.1:0-10587 GCA_031404635.1 Ilumatobacteraceae bacterium | reverse complement strand
CCCGTCGGTACCGCGCTCGGGCCTCACGGCGTGGGCATCATGGACTTCGTCAAGCAATACAACGCGGCCACCGAGTCGCAGGTCGGCACGATCATTCCGGTCGAGATCACGATCTTCGAAGATCGTACATTCACGTTCATCTTGAAGACCCCGCCGGCGGCGGTGTTGCTGCGCCAAAAGGCCGGGCTCGACAAGGGCTCGACGGAGCCGGGCAAGACGGTTGCCGGCACGGTGACCGATGCCGATATCGAAGAAGTCGCAAAAATCAAGATGCCCGACCTCAACGCCTACGACCTCGAAGCAGCCAAGCTGCAGATCCGTGGCACCGCCCGCTCGATGGGCTTGAAGGTTTCGTAGCTATCCAGTTCATCAGCAATCCGCTCGACCGGGACGACCTCGCCCGGCGGCGCTACATGTGAGGGAGACAGACAATGTCAGGAAAGAAGTTCGCAGATTCGGTCAAGGCGTTCGACCGCGACCAACTGTTCACGCCGACCGAGGCCGTGACACTGGCCAAGACGATGGCCAAGGCCACGTTCGACGAGGGTGTCGACGTAGCCGTGCGTCTCGGCGTCGATCCGCGCAAAGCCGATCAGATGGTCCGTGGCACCGTCGCCTTGCCGGAAGGCACCGGCAAGACCATCCGGGTTGCCGTGTTCGCCTCGGGTGACGCCGCCCAGGAAGCCCGCGACGCTGGTGCCGACATCGTCGGTGCCGACGATCTGGCCGAAGATATTCAAAAGGGCAAGATGGACTTCGATCTGGCCATCGCCACGCCCGACATGATGCCGCTGGTCGGTCGTCTCGGCCGCGTACTCGGCCCGCGTGGTCTGATGCCGAACCCGAAGACCGGCACCGTCACTCAAGACGTCGCCCGCGCCGTCGCCGAGTTCAAGGGTGGCAAGGTCGAATACCGCACCGACCGCTACGGCAACGTGCACGTGACGATCGGCAAGGCCAGCTTCGAACCGGCTGCGCTCGAAGCCAACTTTCGTGCCGTGCTCGACGAACTGCAGCGTGCCAAGCCCGCTTCCGCCAAGGGTCGGTACCTGAGGAAGATCTCGGTCTCTCCCACCATGGGCCCCGGCATCAAAGTCGACACCAACCGTCTCCGCCCCGAGGTCGGACACCCGGACCATCGGCCGTGACGCACGGGCGAAACCGCCGGTAGTCTTGCGGCACAACCAAAACGGTCGCTCGCCAAAGACCGCTGGTCCCTGACGGGATAATGGGTTCGCCCACCAGCCGAGGTGAACTCGTGATCCGACGTCTGGCACCTGTGCCGTTCGCTCCTCACGGTGTTCGCTGTAAAGCGAGCACCCTGAGTCGAAGCAGAAGGAGGTGTGCATGACAACTGAGAACCCCCGTGCCGAGAAGGTCGCTGTGGTCGACGAGGTCGCTGCAAAGTTGAGTTCCGCTCAGGCGGCGATCATCACCGAATACCGCGGCATGAGCGTCGGCCAACTGGCGACATTGCGCCGTCAGTTGCGCAACAGTGGTGGCGAGTACAAGGTGTACAAGAACACATTGGCTCGCTTCGGCGCCGAGAAGGCGGGCATCGACGGTCTCGCCGAGCTACTCATCGGACCCACCGCAATCGCGTTCGTCAGCGGCGATGCCGCAGGCGTTGCCAAGGCGCTGAAAGACGCAGCCAAAACCAATCCATTCCTGATCATCAAGGGTGGGGCGATGGGCGGCAGGACGCTGTCGGTCAAACACATCGAAGCGCTTGCCGATCTGCCGAGCCGCGACGTGTTGCTGTCGATGGTCGCCGGTGCCTTCCAGGCACCGCTGGTCAAGACCGCAGGTCTGCTGCAGGCCCTGCCGCGCAACTTTGCGTACGGTCTCAAGGCCCTCATCGACCAACAACAAGCCGCCTGATTCGGCCGGCCCCGTCACTCTCACCAACCAAACTCGTAACAACCGTTCGTAAGGAGAACAACACCATGGCACTCAGCAAAGACGACGTCCTCGACGCCATTTCCAGCATGACCGTCATCGAACTCAAGGAACTGCTCGATGCATTCGAAGAGAAGTTCGGTGTGACCGCCGCCGCGCCTGTGGCCGTGGCCGCCGCAGGGGGCCCCGCCGCCGCGGCCCCCGCCGAGGAGGAAAAGGATGAGTTCGACGTCATCCTCACCGGGGCCGGCGCCCAGAAGATTCAGGTCATCAAGGTCGTGCGCGAGCTGACCAGCCTGGGCCTGAAGGAAGCCAAGGATCTCGTCGACGCCGCTCCAAAGGCGGTACTCGAGAAGGCCACCAAGGAGGCCGCCGAGGCAGCTAGGGCCAAGCTCGCCGAGGCTGGCGCTTCGGTCGAAGTCAAATAACTGACGGAGTGCCTCAAGGCCCCCAGCGGGGCGTGAGACACTCCATTGGTGCAATCGCTCGCCGTGACGCCGCGACGTGTCGACCCGGTGGCGGAACCGGCGGTGCTCGACGCCATCGACATCGTCATGCAGCGCGCCTATGGCGTGCCGTCGTTTCGTGCGAGCATCGACCGATTCGTGGCGGCGCAACCAGATGGGCTGGCGGTCGTCGAACACCAAGGTTCGGTCGTTGGCACCGGCTGTTGCGTGGCCTACCCCGACGGTGGCTTCGGTTGGATCGGTCTGGTCGCCACAGCTCCTGGGTTCGAACGCAGAGGGATTGCCACAGCGATCACCGAGTTTCTGAGTGGCGTGCTTTCCGGCCACGGCTGTGCACCGGTGCTCGACGCGTCGGTGGTCGGTGGCCCGATGTACCAACGGATGGGATTCGTGGATTGCGGGCCGACCCGGGTATTGGCGCTCGGCGGGAGCACAGCCGAAATCCACTCGCCCGACGGATGCGTCCCCCTGACGGTCGCCGATGTCGACGAGGTCGTTGCCTTCGACGCGATGCGATTCGGAGCGTCACGGCGAGGCGTCCTGGCAAAAGCGATCGACCAGCATCCCGGACGCTCCGGAGTGCTGCGGCGCGGCCAACAGTTGGTCGGCTACTACATTGCTCAAGCGGCGACCCTGGCGCCGGTCGTCGCCGAGGACCACGATGCGCTTGCCGCGCTCGTTGCCGCGGCATCGCGGCTCGACTGGCACGGCCCACCGCGGATCAGTGTGCCCCCGGAGAGCGGACATGTGACCGCGCTGCTGGAGCTCGGATTCGAACCGCAGCGCCAGCTTCGCCACATGCGGCGCAGCATCGACATCCTGCCCGGCCGGCGCGAGTGCGTGGCGGGAGAGGTCAGCCTGGGCGAGGGCTGAACGGCGACATCGAGCCACCGACAAGCAACACGCGCCGGAGCGCAGATCAACTCTATTCGACTCAAGGTACGGCGCGTTCCTTCCGATACTTGATCGTGCAGATGTTGCGGCGGTGGCTCGTGGTGCTGGCGCTTCTTTCTGGGCCGACCGCATTCCTTGCGTTCCTGCGCACGATGCCCGGGTTCGATGTGAAGTGGTTCTCGGCCAGCGGTCACCTGGTGCTGACATCGGCGATCGCAGCATGTGCGATTTTCGTGGCCGCGGTCGCGGTGATCTCGGCTACTCGGTCGCCGCAGTCGGGCGTCGTCTGGTTGGCACTCGGCTGTTCGATCGTCGGGCTCCTCCTGCTGGCCCATGCTCTCACCACGCCGGGGGCGATGCATCAGCCGCCGAACCAATGGGTCGCGCGCTTTCCGCTTGCGGCACTCACGGGATTCGCCGTCTGTTTGTTCATCGCCGGCCGCCGGCAGGACCACGGGCTCAACCGTTGGGTCGGCCGCCATCCACTGATCACGGTGGTGTCACCGTTGGCGCCGGCGACCGTGTTCGCCGCCGCAGTCATCCTCGATCCGACCCGATTCCGCGGAGGCGACCCGATTGTTGCGGAGAACGCAATTCGCGGTGCAGTGTCGACGATCGTCGTTGTGCTCTTGCTGGTGGTGATCTGGCGCCACGGTCGGCGTTGGCATCTTGGCAAGGATACGATCCAGCTCGCCTTAGTCCTGGCGGCGGCGATGTCGGTGGCGGCTGTGCTGTCGTTCGAACACGGCAAGTTCGCGCAGATCTCGTGGTGGGACTACCACGCCTACCTTCTCGCCGGCTTCGGTGCTGCTGTTTACGCCGTGATCGCACGTGGCCGCCAACAGAGTGCCGTCGCCGGTGTATTGGCCGACACGTTCGTCGACGACCCCTTCGCCCACATCGTCCGCGGCTATCCGGAAGCGTTGTCGACGCTGGTCAAGGCGGTCGAGATCAAAGATGCCTACACCCATGGCCACAGCCAGCGAACGGCCGAACTCGCCGTGGAACTCGGGTTGCAGATGTCGCTGCCACCGGACCGGCTGCGGATCATTGCCCGCGGGGCCTATCTCCACGACGTCGGCAAGATCGCGATCCCCGATCAAATCCTCAACAAGCCTGGTGCCTTGACAGCGGAGGAACGCACGATCGTCGAAACGCACCCACAACTCGGCTATGAACTCGCTTCGGCAGCGCCGTCGCTGCGCGAGGTTCTGCCGGTGATCCTCTCCCATCACGAGCGCGTGGACGGCATGGGCTATCCGGCCGGACTCGTTGGCACCACCATCCCCCTCGAAGCGCGAGTGGTTGCGGTCGCCGACGTGTGGGACGCGCTCACCTCCGATCGCGCATACCGCCCCGGGTGGGATCCCGCACACGCCCTCGCCCACATCGAGGCCGGCCAGGGAACCCACTTCGACCCGGCTGTAGTGCACGCTTTGGTTCGCGTGGTCGTCAATCGTGGGCTACCGACCACGACCGAGCCCGGAACTGCTGAAGTGGCATGGTCGGCCGCGCAGACCTGTCACGAGCTCGATCGTGACGATGCGCTCGTCGATGCCTGATCGCTCGCATCTGGTGACCTGGGGTTTCACCCGAATCCCTTGACAGAAGCGGGTTTCAGGCTTACCGTTCGCGGTCACAAATGACCCGCCTGGCCGTTGTGCCAGTTAGCGGTTGACGTTCGCGTGCGCCGCGGGTAGGATCGAATGTTGCCGTGCGTCTCGTCTCTTGCTATCGCTATGCCCAGGTGACCCTGCGCGCCCCGACCCAGCTCGTCGCCGTCTTTCCATCTGCTGCCCCATCAGCTGTCAAGGAGTAATTGTGGCCCCTCGATCCACGTCTCGCGAGCGCTACTCGTTCGCCAATCTGTCAGAGCCGCTGGAGTTGCCCGATCTGATCGCCGTCCAGCGCGAGAGTTTCGAGTGGTTCTTGAACGAAGGCCTGGCCGAGACGTTCCGCGACATCTCGCCGATCAAGGACTTCAGCGAAGTCCTCCAGCTCGAACTGGAGTTCGAGCCCGACGACGAAGATCTGCGGCCGCCGCCGAAGTTCTCGGTCGACGAGTGCAAAGAGAAGGACATGACCTACAGCGCGCCGATTTTCGTGCGCGCCAAGTTCTACAACCGCAACACGGGCGAGATCAAAGAGCAGACCGTGTTCATGGGCGACTTCCCGATGATGACCGAGAAGGGCACGTTCATCATCAATGGCACCGAGCGTGTCGTCGTGTCGCAGTTGGTCCGTAGCCCCGGTGTGATCTTCGAGCCGGGCGAGCGGTTCCGCCTTCGAAACCTCAGCAAGCATCAACTCGTCAAGGGCACGGTGCACCCTTACCGCGGCGAATGGCTGGAGTTCGACGTCGAGCACAAGCCCGGCAAAGACGTCACCGCCGGCACCCGCGTCGCCCGCAAGCGACGCATGGGGATCTTCACGCTGCTACGAGCCTGTGGCTACGACGAGGAGCACGCCCCGGGTTTCCTGGAGCGTTTCGTCGCCCAGTTCGACTTCCTCGAAGGCCAGTGGGAGAAGGAAAAGCACATCGCCCCCACACAGAACGAGGCGCTGGTCGAGATCTACAAGCGTGCTCGTCCGGGCGAGCCGCCGACCGTCGAGTCAGCCCGCGCCTACTTCCGCAACGCGTTCTTCGAGAACCGCCGCTACGACCTCAGCCGAGTCGGGCGCTACAAGCTCGACCGAAAGCTGGGCGGCGAGGTCGCCAAGCTCGACTCGTTGTTCGGCAAGGGCACTCGCGAACTCGGTTCGTTCTTCCGCAGCGAGGGCGACGACCCGACCAAGCGCAGCATGAACAGCGACCCCGACGACACCGACGTGTTGCGCCCCAACGAGATCGTCGCCGCCGTCAGCTACATGCTCCATCTCGTCAAGCAGGAGCCCGGCTACCGCCTCGACGACCAGGACCACTTCGCCAACCGCCGAATCCGCAGTGTCGGCGAACTTATCCAGAACCAGGTGCGCATCGGCCTCAGCCGCATGGAGCGTGTCGTTCGCGAGCGGATGACCACCCAAGACGTCGAGGCCATCACCCCGACCACGCTGGTCAACATCCGCCCGGTCGTCGCCGCGATCAAAGAGTTCTTCGGAACCTCGCAGCTGTCGCAGTTCATGGATCAGGTCAACCCGCTCTCGGGCCTCACCCACCGTCGCCGCTTGTCGGCGCTCGGGCCGGGTGGGCTCAGCCGCGAGCGCGCCGGCTTCGAGGTTCGTGACGTGCACTTCAGCCACTACGGCCGGATGTGCCCGATCGAGACCCCGGAGGGCCCGAACATCGGCCTGATCGGTGCGCTCAGCACCTTCGCCCGGGTCAACCCGTACGGATTCATCGAGACGCCGTACCGGGTGGTCAAGAACGGCAAGGTCTCTTCAGAGATCCGGTACATGGCTGCCGACGAGGAGGAGAACTACGTCGTCGCCCAGGCCAACACGCCGATCAACGCCGACGGCACGTTCAAGGACGCTCGCGTGCTCGTGCGCCGCAGCCCGCAGGCGGCCAGCTTGGAGGACTTGCGCAAGATGCTCGAAGCGGAGAGCTTCTTCGGCGCCACCACCGACATCGCTTCGGTACCGCCGATCGAGGTGCAGTTGATGGACGTCAGCCCGAAGCAGATCGTTTCCGTCGCCACGGCGCTGATCCCGTTCCTCGAGCACGACGACGCCAACCGGGCCCTGATGGGTGCCAACATGCAACGCCAGGCAGTCCCGCTGGTCCGTGCCGAGGCCCCGTACATCGGTACGGGCATCGAGGACCGCGCCGCGCGTGACGCCGCCGATCTGATCCAGGCCACCGGCGACGGTGAGGTCACCGAGGTCAGCGGTTCGTCGATCACTGTCGTCTACAAAGCCACAGAGGGTCAGTTCAGCGGCAAGCACGTCTATCCGCTCAGCAAGTTCCGCCGCAGCAACCAAGACACCTGTATCAACCATCGTGCCCGCGTCAAGGAAGGCGACAAGGTCGTCAAGGGTACGATCATCGCCGACGGTCCGTCGACCGATCATGGCGAACTGGCGCTCGGCAAGAACCTGCTGGTCGCCTTGATGCCGTGGGAGGGATACAACTTCGAGGACGCCATCATCTTGAGTGAGCGTCTGGTGAAAGACGACGTGCTCACCTCGATCCATATCCACGAGCACGAGGTCGACGCCCGCGACACCAAGCTCGGTCCCGAGGAGATCTCGCGTGACATCCCGAATCTCAGCGACGACATCCTCCGCGACCTCGACGACCGCGGCATCATCCGCGTCGGCGCCGAGGTCGGCCCCGGCGACGTGCTGGTCGGCAAGGTCACCCCGAAAGGCGAGACAGAGCTGACACCGGAGGAGCGCCTGCTGCGCGCCATTTTCGGCGAGAAGGCCCGCGAAGTACGTGACACGTCGCTGAAGGTGCCCCACGGCGAGAGCGGCAAGGTCATCGACGTAAAAGTCTTCACCCGCGCCGACGGCCACGAACTGCCGCCCGGCGTCAATGAGTTGGTCCGTGTGTACGTCGCCCAGAAGCGCAAGATCTCTGTCGGCGACAAGCTGGCCGGCCGCCACGGCAACAAGGGTGTCATCTCCAAGATCCTGCCGATCGAGGACATGCCTTACATGGCCGACGGCACTGCGGTTGACATCATCCTCAACCCGCTCGGCGTGCCCAGCCGCATGAACGTCGGTCAGGTGCTCGAAGCGCACCTCGGCTATGCAGCTCGATGGGGTTGGACCGACGCAAGGAACGGCAAGCAGATCGGCGACATTCCGATCCGCGGCACCGAGTCGAAGACCCGTCCCAACACCAAGCCGAGCACCTTCATCGCCACTCCGGTGTTCGACGGTGCTCACTGGGACGAGGAGGAAGCCGCCGGCAAGCACCCGACGATCCAGTCGATCTTCAAGAACCTCAACGCCGAGTCGGTCGACGGCAATCGCATGATCCAACTCGACGGCAAGACCCCGCTGCGCAACGGCCGTACCGGCGAGTTGTACGACAACCCGGTGACCGTCGGCTACATGTACATCTTGAAGCTGGCCCACCTGGTCGACGACAAGATTCACGCTCGCTCCACCGGGCCTTACAGCATGATCACCCAGCAGCCGTTGGGTGGCAAGGCGCAATTCGGTGGCCAGCGCTTCGGTGAGATGGAGGTGTGGGCGCTCGAGGCGTACGGCGCGGCGTACTGCTTGCAGGAGCTGCTGACCATCAAGTCCGACGACGTTCTCGGCCGCGTGAAGGTCTACGAGGCGATCGTCAAGGGCGAGAACATCCCCGAGCCCGGCATCCCCGAGAGCTTCAAGGTGCTGATGAAGGAGATGCAGGCGCTGTGCCTCAACGTCGAGGTGCTCGCCGATGACGGCTCCGAGATCGAGATGCGTGAGATGGACGAAGACGTCTTCCGCACCGCCGAGGAACTGGGCATCGACATCAGCCGCAACGAGCGCGGCACCGACGAAGACGACCGCGAGCGCGAGGCACGACGTGCCGCCCGCAACGCCTCCTACTGAGACTTAGACAAGCACTGACGAGAAGCGACGAACGAGAACCGAGAGAACGATGCTTGATGTGAACATGTTCGACCAGTTGAAGATCGGGTTGGCCACGGCTGACCAGATTCGACTGTGGTCGCACGGTGAAGTTAAGAAGCCAGAGACGATCAACTACCGCACACTGCGTCCCGAGAAGGACGGCCTGTTCTGCGAGAAGATCTTCGGGCCTACCCGGGACTGGGAGTGCTACTGCGGCAAGTACAAGCGGGTGCGCTTCAAGGGCATCATCTGCGAGCGTTGTGGGGTCGAAGTGACTCGTTCGAAGGTTCGCCGCGAACGCATGGGCCACATCGAGCTCAGCGCGCCGGTCGTGCACATCTGGTACCTGCGCGGCACCCGCAGCTGGCTGGCCTACCTGCTGGCCGGCATCGAGCCGAAAGAGGAACTCAAGGCCAAGCAGCTGGAGAAGGTCATCTACTTCGCCGCCAACCTGGTGACCTGGGTCGACGAAGACGCCCGCCACGAGAACCTCGCCAGCCTCGAGGCCGAGTACATCGAAGAGCGCGACGCGGTCCGTAAAGAACTCGATCTGGCCATCGATCGGCGCATCAAGGATGCCGAGACCGAGGCCGAGAAGGCCGAGTCGGAAGGCGCCGACGCCCGCAAGGCCCGCAACGCTCTCGACAAGGAACTGGCCAGCATCCGCGAGCGCTACGAGATGGAGCTCGATCTGTTGGCCCGCACGTGGGACGAGTTCAAGAGCCTGCACAGCCGGTTGATCATCGACGACGAGTTGCTGTGGCGCGAGCTGCGCGACCGTTACAGCGACTACTTCGAGGGTGGCACCGGTGCCGATTCGATCAAGTCGCTCATCGATCGCATCGACTTCGACGTCGAGGAGATCAAGCTCCGCAGCGCGATCGACCACAACGCCAGTGGGCGCAAGCCGCTGTCGGCCCAACGCCGGCAGAAGGCGATCAAGCGCCTGAAGATCGTCGCCTCGTTCAACCAGCGCGACGATCACGGCCGCCGCCTCAACGACCCGAAGGCCATGATCCTCGACGTCGTGCCGGTCATCCCGCCCGAATTGCGCCCGATGGTTCAGCTCGATGGTGGCCGGTTCGCCACCAGCGACCTCAACGACCTGTACCGGCGGGTCATCAACCGCAACAACCGTCTGAAGCGGTTGCTCGATCTCGGTGCACCTGAAATCATCGTCAACAACGAAAAGCGCATGCTGCAAGAGGCCGTCGACGCCCTGTTCGACAACGGTCGCCGCGGTCGGCCGGTCACCGGGCCGGGTAACCGTCCGCTGAAGTCGCTGTCCGACATGTTGAAGGGCAAGCAGGGTCGCTTCCGTCAGAACTTGCTCGGCAAGCGCGTCGACTATTCCGGCCGTTCGGTCATCGTCGCCGGCCCGACGCTGAAGCTGCATCAGTGCGGCCTGCCGAAGCTGATGGCGCTCGAGTTGTTCAAGCCGTTCGTGATGAAGCGTCTCGTCGACCTCGAGTTGTCGCAAAATATAAAGTCGGCCAAGCGCATGGTCGAGCGCCGCCGCCCGCAGGTGTGGGACGTGCTCGAAGACGTGATCAAGGAGCATCCTGTGCTGCTCAACCGTGCACCGACGCTGCACCGCCTTGGCATCCAGGCCTTCGAGCCGGTACTGGTCGAAGGCAAGGCGCTGCAGATCCACCCGTTGGTCTGCACCGCTTTCAACGCCGACTTCGATGGTGACCAGATGGCTATTCACGTGCCGTTGTCGGCCGAGGCTCAGGCGGAGGCACGCGTGCTGATGCTCAGCGCGAACAACATCCTGTCGCCCGCTTCGGGCCGCCCGATCGTGACGCCC
>JANNHY010000376.1:0-6970 GCA_031404635.1 Ilumatobacteraceae bacterium | reverse complement strand
GCTCCCGGTGCCTCGTCGATGACCCAACCGTCGGGTACCGCGAAGACGAATCGGGGGATGCCAGGGATCATTTCGCTCGGGTGCACCGCGATCCGCGACGTCGATGCGTGTTTGGGTTGTTCGTCCGCCATGCCTTGACTGTACTGCCCGGCGACCAAAACAACGACGGGTCGGGTCGGGTACACGAGAGCCTGGACGAACCGGGAAGGCTCCCGGTGACGGTCGACTGCGAGTTCCATACCATCACTGATACCTGCCGGGTTCGGCCGATGAGACAACGAGAGGTAGCTGCGGCATGAGCGATTGGGACAACTTCTGGAACGACGTCG
Source organism: Ilumatobacteraceae bacterium (assembly GCA_031404635.1). Classification (GTDB taxonomy): domain Bacteria; phylum Actinomycetota; class Acidimicrobiia; order Acidimicrobiales; family Ilumatobacteraceae; genus JAENVT01. The sequence goes on along the minus strand of JANNHY010000376.1, from coordinate 6,641 downwards.
GCAACGCCGTCGAGGACGCCGTGGATTGGGTCGGTCAGGCAGCCGAAGACGTCGCCGAGGCCGTGGTCGATGTCGTCGAAGACGTGGCCGAAGCCATCGAGGACGTCGCCGAAGCCGTCGTCGATGTGGTCGAGGACGTCGTCGACTGGACGTTGACCGTCGCTGACGCGGTGATCTTCGACCCGGTCGACTTCATCACAGGTGGAATCATCGATGTCGACTACGAAGATGGCCAACTGACGGGCGAGCTCAACCTCGGCTTTGCGTCGGTCGGCGTCAGCGTCGGCGAGCAGGGATTCGACGCTCACGCCGGCTTCGACATCGGAATCGCCAGCGGCGAGATCTCCTACGACTCCGACGACGGGCTGGCGATGAGCGGGTCGCTCGGCGTCGACTGGGGGCCGCTGCCGTACGCAGAAGGTCATCTCAACATCGGTGCCGATGGCACCGTTTCGATTGGCGGCGAGATCCAGGCAACGTTGCCGCTGCCGTTCGGCTCGGTCGGCGGCGAGGTGTCCGGCGAGTTGTATCGCAACGCCGATGGAACCTGGGGAGCAACCTCGGTGATTGACGTGTTCGCCGAAGGGCCGCTCGACACCGGCGCCAGCTTCCACAACGACGCCTCGGTCGAACTCGGGCCTGAAGGGTTCAGCGCCTCGACGAGCACCGACGTGCTGATCGACGGCCCGCTCGGCAGCGGCGCCGAACTGCACACCGACGCCTCGATCGATATCGCCGATGGCGACGTGCTCTTCGACACAGGCTTCGAGGCCGGCGCGACCGGGCTCGGCGGCAGGGGTGTGGCCACCGACGCGCATGCCGGATTCAGCAGCGTCACCGACGAGGCCGGCAACCGCACCTCGACGATCGAAGCCGACGGCGGCCTCAGCGCCGGCGATCGGGGCATCGATGCGTCGGTGGAGATCGTGGGGACCAGGTCGGTCGAGGGCGAGCGAAGTTCCAGCATCTCCGGTGACGTCGACGTGACCGGATTCGACGACGCCATGGTCGGCGATGGCGGTCTTGTCTCCGCACTGGGCAGCAGCGGTGCGGCACTAACCGAGGCGCCGGCACCCGAACCGATTGTAGACCCTCTGGCCGAATCGGTGACCGTATTGGCCGGCTCCGGCGATCTCAGCGACGCGATCTCGTCGGGAGAGACCGAACTCGCCCAGGTCGTCGAGCTCGTCGAGGCCGAGGCGTTCGATGACTTCACGTCCGACATCGTCAGTAGCGAGATCACCGAGTCCGCCGCCGAAGAGGTTTGGGACGATATCGGCCAATGACCGACACGTCAGTACCACCGAGCAGCGCAACTACACCGGCCGCCGGTGCGGACGCGCTCATCATCGAGGTCGCCAAGACGCTTCAGCGGATCGGGCGCGCTGACCTGGCCGAACGGGCATCGGTTGCCGCGGCCCGGCTCCGCCGTCCGGCAACGGTCGTATGCGTGGTCGGAGAGTTCAAGCAGGGCAAGAGCTCGCTCATCAACGCTCTGCTCGGTCAGCCCGTCTGCCCTGTCGACGACGATCTGGCGACGTCGGCGATCACGCTCGTGCGATGGGGTGAGCAACCCGGGGCGGTCGTGCGCCGCAAGGCCGAATCTGGTGCGGCCGGCGATCCGCCCACCACTGAGACGATCCCGATCGAACAGGTCGGCGACTGGGTCAGCGAGGCCGGCAACCCCGGCAACCACAAGCGGGTCGAGCGGGTCGACATCGTCGTACCCAGCCCATTGCTCAAGCAAGGCCTCGTAATCGTCGACACGCCGGGAATGGGCGGGCTCGGTGCCGGCCATGCCGCGGCGACACTCAGCTTTCTGCCGTTCGCCGACGGGTTGATCTTTGCCAGCGACGCCTCGGCCGAGCTGAGCGCGCCCGAAGTCGAGTTCTTGCGGCGCGCCAGCGATCTGTGCCCGACCGTGTTGTTCGCCCAGACCAAGATCGACCTCTACCCCAACTGGCAGCGGATCATGGACCTCAACCGGGGTCATTTTCAGAAGGCCGGTTTCTCACCGCCTATGGTTGCCGTCAGCAGTGCCCTGCGGATCGAGGCGCTGCAACGTAAGGACAAGTCGCTCAACGTACTGAGCCGTGTCCCCGATGTCGTCAAGCACCTCAGTGACGACGTCGTCGGGCCGGCCAAGGCGTCGGCGACGCAACGCTCGGTCAGCGACGTGCTGGCGATCATCGGCCAAGTTCTGGCCGGTATGCGCGCCGAGCAAGGAATCCTCGCGGATCCGGCGACGGCGGCCGAGGCACTCAGCGCCCTCGAGCAAGCCAAAGCTCGGCTCGAGTTCCTGCGCGGCCCCGCCGCCAAGTGGAACGTGCTGGTCGGTGACCGAGTGGCTGACCTGTCGAACAACGTCAACTATCGATTCCGCGGGGCGAGCCGCAACATCTCGCGCATGATGGACGAACGGATCGAGGAGCTCACCAAAGGCAGCGAGTGGGACGAGCTGGCGCGGTACATCCAAACCGTCGTGGCCGACGAGGTCACCAACGTGTTCGTCGACCTCGAAAAGGGGCGCAACGACATCCGTGCCGAAGTGGTCGAACTGCTTCGCGACGAGCACCTCGACCTCGCTGAACTGTCACCGATCGGGGCCAGCTTCGACGTCACCGAGATGTGGCAGGGCAAGGCGCTCGAGCAATCCGCGTCGGGTGGCAAGAAGGCTTTTACTTCCTCGATCACCACCATCCGAGGAGCGCAGGGCGGGATCTACATGTTCGGCATGCTCGGTTCGTTCCTGCCGACCGCCGCCGGTGTGTTGATCGCCTCAAACCCGGTGTTGCTGGGGATCGGCGCCGTGTTCGGCGGCATGGGGCTGGCCGACGATCGCAAACGCAAGATCGCCGCCCGTCGACAGGCCGCCCGCAGCCAGGTTCGGCAGTTCCTCGACGACGTGCAGTTCGAGATGGGCAACCAGATCGGTAACTTGATCCGCGAGATCCAACGTGATCTTCGCGACGAGTTCACTGCCCGCATCACCGAACTCGTGCGCACCTACACCGACACCGCGACTCGGGCGCAGGCCGACGCACAGTCGTCGGCTCAAGACCGCCAAAAGCGCAGCGTCGCGCTGGCGTCGCAGATCGACGCCTTGGCGAAACAAGAGGCGGCGCTCGCCAAGGTCGCATCATGACTGTGGCGGATCGATCCAACGTCGCCGACGAGGTAGTGGCCGTCGCCAGGCAGATCTGCGCCTCCACCGCATCGGCGGCGATTCGCGAACAGGCGCAAGCGGTCGTCGATCGACTCAGTGGGCCGCTACAGGTAGCGATCGCCGGCCGGGTGAAAGCGGGCAAGTCGACGTTGTTGAACGCCTTGGTCGGCGAGCGGCTCGCCCCGACCGACGCCGGCGAATGTACCAAGATCGTCAGTCGCTACCGCCGCGGTCAGGGCTACGAGGTGGTCGCCCGGCTGCGTGACGGCCGCAACGAGTCGCTCGCCTTCGCCCGCTCCGGCGGTTCTCTCGATATCAAACTCGGGGCGCTCAACGAGCGCGACGTCGAGACAATTGAGGTGTCGTGGCCGACGTCGGCGCTCGAATCGATCACGCTGATCGATACACCCGGTCTCGCCAGCATCAACGACGAGAACTCGCGCAGGACGCGCGACTTTCTCGAAGCCGACCCGGACCGGCCTAGCGATGCCGACGCGGTCATCTACCTGATTCGACACGCCCATCGCGCCGACATCGCCTTCCTCGATGCATTCATGGACCGCTCGGTCACCGCCGCGTCCCCGGTCAACGCCGTCGCCGTGCTCAGTCGCGCCGACGAGATCGGCGCCGGGAGGTCTGACGCGATGGAGTCATCGGCTCGCATCGCCCGTCGGTACGAGGTCGATCCGCAGTTGCGAGGACTGTGCGCCGCCGTCGTGCCGCTTGCCGGGTTGTTGGCGGAGACCGGGCTGACGCTCCGTGAGGACGAGGTCGCCGCACTACGCATGCTCGCCGCCACCGACCCCGACACATTGGCGGGCATGCTGATGTCGGCCGACCAGTTCTGCGAACTCTCGAGTTCCGAACTGACCGTCGAGGCGCGGCGCGAACTGCTGGCCCGGTTCGGCATGTTCGGGATCCGATTAGCGGTCGACGAGGTGCGGTCGGGTCGTGCGACGACGGCGGCGGCGCTCGGGCCGATCCTCGTGCAGCGATCAGGACTGATCGCTCTCCGCGAGCTGATCTCGCGTCACTTCGCCCCGCGGGCCCGGGTGCTGCAGGCACGGTCGGGGCTCACCGCGCTTCGATCGATCGCCCGCACGGTCAGGGAGGGCGACCCGATTGCGGCAGCCGACATCGAACGTCGTGTCGAGCAGATCGAGGCGACGACGGTCGAGTTCGCCCAAGTCAGGGCTGCACACCTCGTCGGGTCTGGTGCCGTGGTCTTGGCGGACGGTGAACGCGCCGAACTCGATCGGCTGTTGTCGGGTCAGGCCCCTTCGCTGTTGGTCGGTCTCGATGCGTCCGCCACGTCGGCAGCGGTGCGCACCGCGGCACTCGCCGGGATCGGTCGCTGGCGAACCCTTGCCACCGACCCGCTCGCCGATCCGACGCTGGTCGAAGTGTGCGACGTCGCCGCCCGCACGCTCGAGCACGTCTATGCCGGAACCACCGACTGAGCGACTGCGGGTTCGACGCGTTCCTGACCAGCAGTCGAGAATCTGGGTGCCGCGCTCGGCTGGTGCACCGATGCGGAGATCGGCACCCAGCCGAAGGTGAGCGACACCGGTGTCGAGGTGGATCGAGATGGCGCGCTCGGTCAGGCGCCCGGCAGCGACCGCAGTGTTGGGCCGTCCTCGAAGTAGAGCGTGCCCGCCCGATCGGTCGAGACGGTACCGACGGCGGTGACGGCGGTTTCGCGGGCGGCGACCCCGTCGATCGGATCGACCCCGACCTGTCGAGCGATCACGAGTTCGACCGTGCCATCGGCAATGATCCGCACGATCGCTCCGCTCTCTGAGTCGGTGGCATACACGCGGCTCGAAGCGTCGACCGTCATTCCGTCGAGTGCCAGGAATGCGACAGTGTTGGCCGCAGCGCCGTCGGCGATCCACGTTCCGTCGGCGGCGGCCACCCGAATCGCGCCACCGCCGGCAAGGGTCGACAGCGTGCCATTGGCGGCGACCCGTCGGATCGCCAGCGCGGTCGAGTCGGCGAACAACAAGTTGCCGGCCGGGTCGACCGCCAGCCCGGTGATCGTGCCGATCGGCACCGACCCGGCCGGTTGGCCGTCGCCGGCAGGCGGGCCGGGCGTGGCCGCCGCTCCGGACCCTGCGATCAGGCTCAGCGCCCCATCGGTGCCTCGCCGGATGATGCGGTGCGTGTCGTTGTCGGCGAGATAGAGATTGCCCACACCGTCGAGCGTGATCGGGCCCGGGGTCGCGCCAAGACCTGCGGACGCGGCGTCGAGCAACACGGTCGGGGCACCGCCCGCGACGATCGACTGGACTCCTGCCGGCGTCGACAGCAGCACGGTTCCGTCCGACGTCACGGCGATACCGCCGGGAACGCCGAGCGCCGGATTTGGCGGCGCGATCACCGTTGAATCGCCGTTGCCGACCCGCAACACCGCCGCATCTGCTCCAACGATGTACACAGCACCTTGCGCGTCGACCGCGGTCGCCCGAATGTCGCTGATCGGCGCCTGCCCCATCGAGACCGCGGAGACGATCGCGGCGACACCGCGACCAGTCGGAGCAGTGACAGATGTGTCGGCCACCTGTGCCGTCGACTCCGAGACCGCCGTCGCCGCAACGGCTTCGGACGTGACCACCGACGCCGTTGTCGCCGTCGCTGCGGAAATCGATGTCGGCACCGAGACCGGAGTCGTATCACCAGTCGTCGAGCCACCACCACCGCCGAGCGCCAACGCAGCGACGACTGCAGCGATCCCGATCCCTCCACCGACGGCACCGATCAGCAGCCCCTTGCGACGGCCGCTGCCCGGCGAGCGAACCACCTCGGGTGGCGGAGCGGGCGCCCGGGCGGGCGCCTGCCAGGCCGGGGCGACGGTCTCGGCCGCTGTGGCCTCCGCAGGTTGCTGAATCGAGCTCGTGCCGGCAAGGGCCGCGCCGACGGCGATCGCCAGTTTGGGGTGGGCGTCAAGGGCGATCGGCCGGCCGGTGGCGCTGCGCAGCATCTCGGCCACGATCGGCATCCGTGAGGTTCCACCCACGAGCAAGATGCGGGCGACCTGAGCCATCTCGATGTGGGCAGAAGCGACAGCGCGCTCGAGCGCCTTGACCGTTTCACCGACACGTGGGCGAACCATCGACTCGAACTCGTCGCGAGTCAGCCGCACTTCGGTTTGCACACCCGGCAACGAGACCGGAATCGTGGTGTCGCTGTCGGTCGACAGGGCTTCCTTGGCGCGTCGGCAATCAGACCGCAGGCGGGCCTGGGCGGGCCGGGTCAACGGATCGTTGCGATCGGCACCCGACACCAGTCCGGCCAACGTCGCGTCGACGTGTGCCATCACCGCTTGGTCGAAGTCGATCCCGCCGAGCCGTTCCATTCCTTCCGGCACACCTATCAGCTCGAATCGGTCGACCGTACGGCGCACCAGCGCGGCGTCGAACGTTCCGCCGCCGAAGTCGTACACCGCGACGATCTCGCCGGTGTCGATTCGGGCTTG
>JANNHY010000375.1:0-16913 GCA_031404635.1 Ilumatobacteraceae bacterium | reverse complement strand
GTGACCAGATGGCTATTCACGTGCCGTTGTCGGCCGAGGCCCAAGCCGAGGCCCGCGTGCTGATGCTCAGTGCCAACAACATCTTGTCGCCGGCATCGGGTCGCCCGATCGTGACGCCGTCGCAGGATCTCATCATCGGTGGCTACTACCTCAGCGAGATCATGGAGGACGCCCTCGGTTCCGGCCGAGTGTTCCGGCACACCTGGGAAGTGCTGCGCGCCCTCGACGAAGGGTCGCTCAATCTGCATGCCCTGATCACGCTGCGCCGCCCGACGATCGACGGCCGCCCTGCCGATACCTTCGAGACGACTGCTGGTCGGTTGCTGTTCGAAGAGGCATTGCCCGCCGACTACACCATGCGCTTCGGTCACATCGATTACCTGGTCAAGAAGAAGGAAATGGGTGTGATCGTCGAGCGTCTCAGCGATCACTACCACAAGTCGGCAGTTGCCGCCGCGCTCGATGCGCTCAAGAACGTGTGCTATCGCTACGCCTCGCAAAGTGGACTGACCGTGTCGATCGACGACGTCAAGACCCCGAAGGCCAAGAAGGCACTGCTCGACGAGTACGAAGGCCGCGCCGACAAGGTCGAGAACCAGTTCCGCCGTGGCATCATCACCGACGGCGAGCGCCGCCAGCAGGAAGTGCGCATCTGGACCGACGCCACGGCAAAGGTGCAAGAGGCGATGGAGAAGGAGTTCAAGGCGCAGCGGTTCAACCCGATCGACATGATGGTCGGCTCGGGCGCCCGCGGCAACATGACCCAGATGCGTCAGATCGCCGGCATGCGTGGCCTGGTGGCCAACCCCCGTGGCGACATGATTCCGCGTCCGATCAAGAAGAACTTCCGCGAGGGTCTCGAAACCCTCGAGTACTTCATCGCCACGCCGGGCGCCCGCAAGGGCCTGGTCGACACCGCGCTGCGTACAGCCGACTCCGGGTACCTCACCCGTCGTCTGGTCGACGTCGCCCAAGAACTGATCGTGCGCGAGCCCGACTGCGGCAGCAGCCTCGGTCTGTGGCTCGAGCACGTCGCTCCCGACACTGCGACCAAGCGCGCCTATCTCGAAACCAAGTTGTTCGGTCGTGCCCTGTCGCAAGACGTCACCCTCAGCGACGGTTCGGTGATCTCCAGGAACACGATCATCGGCGACATCGAGATGGCTGCGCTGCGCGACGACCCCAAGGTCAATCGGGTTCGAATCCGTTCCGTGCTGACCTGCGACGCCGAGTTGGGCGTGTGCGCGTTGTGTTACGGCCGGTCGCTGGCCACCGGCAAGTCGATCGAGCTCGGCGAGGCTGTCGGCGTCATCGCCGCGCAGTCGATCGGCGAGCCCGGTACACAGTTGACGATGCGTACCTTCCACACCGGTGGTGTGGCTGGCAAGGACATCGCCGGTGGTTTGCCCCGCGTGGTCGAGCTGTTCGAGGCCCGTACACCGCGCGGCTCGGCCCGTCTGGCCAGGGCCAGTGGTGTAGTGCGCATCGGCGACGACGAGGGCAAGGGCATCCCGGTCACCGTCATCGACGATCAGGGTGAAGAGCACCAGGTCGTGCTGCCCACGGGTAGCCGCGCCATAGTCACCGACGGTCAAGAGATCAAGGCCGGCGATCCGATCACCGACGGTCCCTTCGATCCGAAGGAGATCATGGAGATCAAGGGAATCCGTGAGACCCAGACCTACCTCGTCGAAGAGGTGCAGAAGGTGTACCGCGATCAGGGTGTGTCGATCAGCGACAAGCACATCGAACTGATCGTGCGGCAGATGACCCGCCGCATCGGCGTGCAGGAGCCGGGCGACACTTCGTTCCTTCCCGGCGAGCGCGCCGACGCCAAGGTGTTCCGCGACACCAATCGGCGGATGGTCGAAGACAGCAAGAAGCCTGCCGAGGGTCGGCCCGAACTCATGGGCATCACCAAGGCATCGTTGGCAACCGAATCGTGGTTGTCCGCGGCATCGTTCCAGGAGACCACCCGGGTGCTCACCGAGGCCGCGATCGACGGCAAGGGTGACAACCTGATCGGCCTCAAGGAGAACATCATCATCGGCAAGCTCATCCCAGCCGGCTCCGGCATGATGCGCTACCGCGAGTTCGACGTGAAGGCCCCCGAGTACCAGCCGATGGCCTACTTCTCCAGCGATGTCGACGAGGACCCGGCGGCATGGCTGAGCAACATCCACGGCACCTATTCCACCGACGCAGTGGGCGGCGACGCAGCCGAGGGCTGACATACCGGAGAGCCGGCGATCAGGCGACTTTTGCTTCCCACTCACCCGCACTGAGCGCTTCGGAGAGCCAGCGGTCAGCGTCGTTCCACGCGTCGGGGTGTGCGTCCTGCCAGCGCTTGTGGCCCTTCGGGCTCCACGCTGTGGAATCGATCGAGTAGACGTTCGGCAGTAGTTCGCGCCATGTGATGCCGGAGGGGTCGTCGGGCACCGTGACCACGGGCCGGTCCGTCCACGGCCGACTGGCCCTGCGGCGCTCGGTTTGGGCCCAGATGGGCTCGTCGGTGTGATCGATGATCGGCTGCTCGACCGGTAGCGGCAACTCCTGCTCCCGAGCAGGTTGATCGACACTGTTCGCCGGCCGATAGTGGCGGTACAACTGCCGCGCCGTCTTCCAGAAGATGACAGCGAAGGCGGCGACTGCCAGCATCATCCATAGCATCCCAATCGGTTGTCCTTCGACGATCGATTGGATCCACCATGTCGATGGCACGACGAACGCCGCGGCGAGACCGGCGCCGGCCACCACTCGCAGCGGGCTGGTGCGGTCCATGTCGTTGGCCAGCAGGCCAGGCACGAACAGCGGGGTCAATGCCATCGACGCCAGGTCGAGGTGGTTGGTGACGCGGGCACCCAAAAAGGACGGCCCGACCCATAGCAATGTCCACGAGATCATCGACGACGTCAGCAGCATCGCCGAGAACTTTCGACGGCCGAACAGGATCAGATAGTTCATCAGCACGTAGCGGACGAGCAAGAACGTGACGAGGGCGATGCTGAACGCAACCACCACCTGATACGGATCGCCCATGAACATTCCGACGTAGGCGGCACCGACGAAACCGCCGGACTTGAGGTCGTAGTTGTGACCCACGCCCCACGAGCCGGCAGCGGAGAGCAGCACGGCAACCGGGATCCAGCGGTTGGCAATAGACATCGTGCCGAAGCCGGCCAGGGGGGCGAGGTCGTTGACGCCTTTCAACTGCAACAGCAAGGCGAGGGCGATGGGTAACGAGACGATGACGCCGGCGAGCAGTACGGCTTTGGTGGTGCGCTTGATGCCCTGCCGGCCCATGTCGTGAGCGATCAACGCCGGCACGACGTAGCCGGCGCCGACGAACAACGGGATGTTGCTCTCCCACAGCCACGGCCCCGACGGGCTGAGCTTGAGCATTGCGGTCTGGATTGCGATCGAGATCAGCGCCATCAGAGTGAACTTGGCACGGCCGTAGAGTATGAAGCGTTTGCGCAGCACGTGGTGCATCAGCGCATACGAGAGCAGGGCGTTGACGAAGGTGGCGACCACCACCATCGGATAGATCAGGAAGACGGCGATGTAGCCGGGCACGACGATCGAACCGGTGGTCAGGTGGAGGCGCTCGTAGAGCATCATCGACACGCAGATGCCGAAGACGAAGGCGAAGCGGACGATCTCCGATGAGAAGAGATAGTCGTGCACTTACCCGTCCCCGCCGCTCTCGGCTGCAGCGGTCGCCGGCTGCCCATGCACCCAGGGCTCGGCGACGTTCTCGAAGTGATCAAGCATCATCTCTGCTTGATTGGTGTGAATATTGACGAAGCCGACCACCAGCACGTGTGGGGTCGGCATCTGCCCGATCATCCGGTCGACGATGGTTTCGACAGGTGGGCTGTGGGTGTCACCGAGGTTGATGATCTGATCGAGCGGGTAGCCGTGCTGCACGAGGAGATCGGTGACCAAACCCTCGAAGGCACCGAAGGTGACGAGGCGCATGAAGTCGAGGTCCTGCACGGCGACTGCGGCGAACTGGACGGCTCGCCGTTCACGGTCGGCACGGTTGTTGAGGATTCCGACCGTGGTGGTCTCCGGCGTCATGTGCGGCACGAGTTTCTCCATGGCCACGGTCATCGATTCCCGATCGTTGACAGCGAACAGGTTGGCCCACGTGACCCGCTTGCCGTGGATCTTCAGTTCCTTCATGCGCAACACGCCAGGGTCGGGCTCGGCAGCCCACATGCCACGGAAGGCGACGTCGCGGGGAATGCCGGTGAGTTCGGCAACGGCCAGAGCGATCGCCACGTTCTCCTTGAAGGCGATGTAGTCGAACTTCTCCAACTCCTCGTCGGTTACCCATTCCGGGTCGGCGATGATCAGGGTGCTGCCGCGCTTGGCGGCGACCTCCTGCATGATCGGCACGATCTCCGGGTTGCGCTCGGCGGTGATCAGGACGCCGTTGTACGGGCATGTCGACAACAGCGAGCGAGCTATCTCTGGCAGCGTCTCGCCCATCACGTCCTGATGGTCTTCGCGGACATTGGTGAGCACGCCGATGTTGGAGCGGACGATCATCTTCTCGCTCACGGCCTGGTACTGCGGCTTCAACGCCATACATTCGATGACCAACGCCCGCACGTCGCCGTGCACGTACTTCTTGGTGACCTCGATCTGCTCGAGAATTGTCGGCGCGGCCTTGCGATGTATCGGTTCGTCGACGCCGTCGCGGTTGATCACCGCCGCTGCCGTGCCGGTCGACTTGGCGACGGTCACCACATCGCCCTCGCGGAGCAGCCCGGCGATGATCCGGGTGACGGTCGATTTGCCACGAATCCCGTTGACGTGGATGCGGAATTGGAGCTTGTTGATCCGGCGTCGGTGCGCGATCGACTCACGTCCCCAACGCGCCAGAAGCGCGAGGCACACGAGGTACCCGCCGATGACCGCCGATGGCATGTGGGAGTCATCGGCATCGATGAGACTTTCTTGAAGATTACGAATGGCGATCTTCGAGGCCAAAACACACCACAGCCAGGAAACCTGGTCCTGGGGACGCCGCGCGTGTTGCCCCTTTCACCTGCCGCCTCTAACATTGCAGGGTCCTGCGTTGGATAACCGGCGCGGAAGTCGACAATTCGTTCGGTAAAGGTAGACGCGTGCCCACCATTCAGCAGCTCGTCCGGCAAGGGCGTAGCACCAAGTTCTCGAAGACCAAAACGCCGGCCCTCAAGGGTTCGCCGCAGCGTCGTGGGGTCTGCACTCGCGTGTACACCAACACCCCCAAGAAGCCGAACTCGGCGATGCGCAAAGTCGCTCGCGTGCGTCTGACCAGCGGTGTCGAGGTCACGGCCTACATCCCCGGCGAGGGCCACAACCTGCAGGAGCACTCCATCGTGCTCGTGCGCGGCGGTCGCGTGCGCGACCTGCCGGGCGTGCGGTACAAGATCATTCGCGGCGCGCTGGACGCGGCCGGGGTGAAGAACCGCAAGCAGGCCCGTAGTCGCTATGGCGCAAAGCTCGCCAAGTAAGGATTGTTGACCCATGCCTCGTAAAGGTCCTGCGCAGCGTCGCGAATTGACCCCCGACCCCATCTACCGGTCGCTACTTGTCGCTCAGATCGTCAACAAGGTGATGCTGCATGGTAAGCGCTCGGTTGCCGAGAAGATCGTCTACGACGCCTTGAAGATCGTCGAGGAGAAGTCGGGCGCCGAGCCGATCGCCACGCTCAAGCGTGCGCTCGACAACATCAAGCCTCCACTCGAAGTCAAGAGCCGCCGCGTCGGTGGCGCCACCTACCAGGTGCCGATGGAGGTGCGTCCGCGCCGAGCGTCGACGTTGGCCATCCGTTGGCTGGTCGACTTCAGCCGGGCCCGGCGCGAAAAGACAATGGCCGAGTGCCTCGCCGGCGAGTTGCTTGATGCCGGCAACGGGCTGGGTGCCTCAATCAAGCGTCGTGACGACATGCAGAAGATGGCCGAAAGTAACAAGGCCTTCGCCCACTACCGCTGGTGAGCGAAACGAGCCTGTGATGACGTTTCCGAAAGATGCCGTATTCAAAGTTGTCACCCGCTTCCACCGCGCCGTATTCGACCTGTCGCAGGGCAAGCTGGCCGGCAAGGTCAGCGGAATGCCGGTGGTCAAGCTCACCACGGTCGGTCGCAAGTCGGGTCAGCGTCGGCCAACGATGTTGAGCAGTCCGCTGGTCGAGGGCGACAACGTGGTTCTCGTCGCGTCTTTTGGCGGCGACGATCGCGACCCGGTGTGGTTCGCCAACCTCGCCGCCAACCCCGATGTCGAGGTGGTCATGAACGGTTCGACCCGGCAGATGCGTGCGCGAGTGGCCGAGGGCGACGAGCGCACCCGCCTGTGGGAGACGCTTACTGCCAAACACGCGAACTATGCCGGCTATCAACGCAAGACCTCGCGGCAGATCCCTGTGGTGGTGCTCGAACCTCGGCCGTAGGCCGGAATCTCTGCACCTGGCGCTCAGCCGTTGGGCTCCGGCGGTGGGCATTGGTTTCCCTCGCCGAGTTCTTGGACCGTTGCCGCCTCGCCGACTTTCCAATCGGCGCCGTCGAAGTACAGCGATTGCTTCTCGCGCCAGCTGCTGATCTTGTCGTTGAGCACAACGGGCTGCCCGCCGGCATCGGGCGGACCGAGCAGGATCGAGGCGTCGTACCAGCACGAGAAGGCCACCGCGCTCGTCGGATCCTCAAAAGCGACGGATTGAGTGACGATGTACGAGCCGCGCAGGTCCGGGCCGAAGTACTCGCCCCTGGCGGCGAGCCCTTGGAAGTGAACCAAGCCCTGCCCGACCGCCGTGCCTCGTTCGGAGTGGAAGTCGGAGGAATGACACTCGGCGGGTGCCTGCCCGCAAGCCATGTAGGCGGCGAAGAATTCTTGCACACCTTTCCTCACAGCCCGCTCGACCTCGGGGTCGATCGGCAAGGCGGTCGTCGTGTTGAGGAGTAGCGTCGTCTCCGGGCCCGCCGGGCCGAGCGCGTGCTGCGTTGTCGAAGATTCCGCAGGGAACGTGCTGGTGGTCAGCGCAACCTGCGTCGCGCCGCTGCCGCAGCCGGCGGCGAACGCGGCGAGCGCGGCGAGCGCAGCGAACGGCACGATGCGGCACACGGCAGGCCTGGGGAATCGTTTCACGGGACTAGTCAACCAGGCTTGCCGCTGCGCTGCTTGGCTGCCATGTGTTGCTGAATCGGGCACGGTCGTGGATCGCCTTGACCGTCGTCGCGTCGAGCCGCACTGGCTGCGTGCACAGCCAGTCGCGGATGTCGTGTTGAGTACGCACGTGCACCTCGGCCGGGCGACTCAACGTCTGCAGGGTGGCTGCACCGATCAGAACCAGCACCGATTGCACAGTGACGCCGAAGCCGCACGCATCGGTGAGCAATCTGGTCGAACGGCGTGCTGCGAAGCGCGCCCTGCGGAGGTGGTCGGTGTCTCGACCGTTGATCGTCACCTTGTGCTCGCTGACCCAGACCTTGGCGGCAGGCTGATGGTCGAGGTGGAGGGCGAATACGCCGCCGGGGCCGATCACGAGGTGGTCGATGTCGCAACCATGCTCGTCGAACTCTCCGATGGCGATCGAATGCAGTATGAACCATCCGGCCGGCAGGTCGGCGAGTTCATCCTCGATCTTCTGCTCTTCCCTGGCTGCGGCGCGTTCCGCTCGTTCGCTGCGGCTGCTGAGCCTCCGGGCTGTTGTGAGGAGGTTGCCGACGGGTCGGCGAGGCTGGCGCTCGATGGACTGCGTGAAGTCAGGCTCGCTTTCCGCCTGGGCGCGTGCTGACTCGCCGGTTTTGTGCGGTGCCGCATCGGTCAGTGTCGGTGCCGGCCACGGCGAGAGTGTCGGCGACGCTGCCATACATTCAGCATCGGCATGTACCCCCCTCGGCGTGAGCCATCAATACGGAGACCTCGCTCGGCGTCGCCTCTGTCAGGCACCTCAGATCTACACGGGCCGGTGGTGCGGCGTACGATCGCGACATGTGCCGCAACATCACCACTTTGCGAGGGCTGGAACCACTGGCCACGCCGGAAGAGATCGAAGCTGCCGCTCGTCAATATGTGCGCAAGATCAGCGGTGTGCAGAAGACCTCGCCCGCCACCGACGCCGCGTTTGAGCGTGCCGTGATGACGATCACCCAGGCGTCGACGCAATTGTTGCGTGAGTTACCGCCGCGCAGGCAGCCACCACCGACCCTGCCGCCGTTGCGCCGGATGGCCTTGGCCAAGGCGGCGACGGCCGGTTAGAGCTCACACTGCTATAGCAACGGCACCCGGTCGAACCACGGATCGGACTGTTCGAGCTGGGCTGCCAGCTGCAGCAACAGGGCCTCGTCGCCGGCCCGCGCCATGAAATGCGTGCCGACAGGAAGGCCGTCGCCGTTCCAGTACAGCGGCACCGACATCGCCGGCTGGCCGGTGCCGTTGGCGAGCGCGGTGAACGGTGAATAGGCCAGCACGCCCTGCGGACCGAGGCGATAATCGAGAAAGTCGTCGTTGTCGGGCTTGAACCGCCCGATCTCGGCGGGCGGTTCGGCAAGTGTCGGTGTAAGCAGCATGTCGAGGCCGCGCTCGTCGCCGAGGAAGCGAGCCGCCTGCCTGCCGATGGCGTGCACCGAGTCCACTGCCTCCAGGTAGTCCGCACCGGAGGTCGTCCGACCGAGGGCGACGGCACCGCGGGTGACGCCATCGAGTTCGTCAGGCAGTGCCCGCCGACCGAGTTCGGCCTCGCGTGAGCGCACAGTCAGTTCCGTGCCGCAGGCGACGATATTCGTCCAGGCCCGCATGAATCGGTGGATGTCGATGTGCGGATCGGTTTCGACCAATTCATGGCCGAGCTGTGAACAGAGTGCGGCAGTGTGGGCGACCGCGGCTCGGCAGTCGGGATGAACCGGATCTCCGGTGAAAGACATTGTCGAATAGGCGATACGTAGCCGTCGCGGGGGAGCGGTGACAGCCGTGAGCAATGGGGCCTGCAGCGGCGGGGCGTAGTACGGGGCGCCGAGGTCGGGGCCGTGGGTGGCGTCGATCAGTGCCGCCGTATCTCGCACGCTGCGCGTCAGAAACCCATCGATGGCCATGCCGGCCCATCCCTCGCCGGCTGATGGCCCGTCGGGCAGGCGGGCACGCGTCGGCTTGAGCCCGAACAGGCCGCACGACGAGGCGGGTATGCGCACCGAGCCTCCCCCGTCACTGCCGTGGGCGATGGCCACGATTCCAGCCGCCACGGCAGCCGCTGACCCGGCCGAAGACCCGCCGGCGACGTGGCCGAGGTTCCACGGGTTCCGGGTCGGCCGGCCATAGGCAGCCCCCTCGGCAGTCGGTCCGATGCCGAACTCGGGGCTGGTGGTGCGGGCGAAGGTGACCAGCCCCGAGCGTTCCAGCCTGTTGAACAGCTCGCAGTCGACCGAGTAGCGGTGGTCGCGGTACAGCGCAGAGCCCATACACGTGGGGAAGTCGATCGCCTCGCAACCGAGATCCTTGATCAGAAACGGAACCCCGGTGAATGGGCCCTGAGGGAGCCCGGCGGCGATTGCCCGGCGGGCCCGATCGACCTGCATGTAGACCACGGCGGCGATCTGCTGATCAGTGGCTGCGGCTCGCTGCATCGCCAGGTCGAGCAGCTCGCCGGCGGTGACCTGCGCCGAGCGCACCAGTTCAGCCAGGCCGAGGGCGTCGTAACTGCGGTATTCGTCGGGGCCCATCGCAGCCACCGTAACGCCGGCACGGCTCGCTGTCCGCGCGAACGCCAACGCCGCGCCGATAGCATTGAACGCCGTGCCTATCGCCAGATTGGCTTCGCGCGCCCCCCGACGCACGAAAGGCAAACAGTGAGCAACACCAGAGAGAGAAGTAGAGATGGCTAAGCGCGAATACCCACTCGAGCGCACCCGCAACATCGGCATCATGGCCCACATCGACGCGGGCAAGACGACCACGACCGAGCGCATCCTCTACTACACCGGCAAGAGCTACAAGATCGGTGAGGTCCACGACGGCGCCGCGACCATGGACCACATGGCCCAGGAGCAAGAACGCGGCATCACCATCACCTCGGCCGCCACCACGTGCATCTGGAACAACCATCGCATCAACATCATCGATACACCGGGCCACGTCGACTTCACGATCGAAGTCGAGCGGTCGCTGCGCGTGCTCGATGGCGCTGTCACCGTGTTCGACTCTGTCGCCGGAGTCGAGCCGCAGACCGAGACGGTGTGGCGGCAGGCCAACAAGTACAAGGTGCCGCGCATGTGCTTCGTCAACAAGATGGACCGCATCGGCGCCGACTTCTACCGCACGGTGGCGATGGTCAAGGACCGCTTGCAGGCCACGCCGGCCGTCATCCACCTTCCCGTCGGCGCCGGAGGTCCGGAGGCAAACAAGCCGTTCCGCGGTCTCGTCGACCTGGTCAAGATGAAGGCGTTGATCTGGCACGACGAAGAACTCGGGGCGATTTGGGACGAAGTCGAGATCCCGGCCGACATGGCCGAGCAGTGCGCCGAGTATCGCGAACTACTGCTCGAGACCATCGCCACCAGTGACGACCATCTGATGGAGAAGTACCTGGCCGGTGAGGATGTCACCGAGGACGAGATCAAGGTTGCGTTGCGCAAGGGCACGCTGGCGTTCGACTTCGTGCCGATCCTGTGCGGTTCAGCATTCAAGAACAAGGGCGTTCAGCCGATGCTCGACGCAGTCATCGACTTCCTGCCGAGTCCGCTCGACATCCCACCGACGCAGGGTACAAGGCCGAATCATGAGGAAGAGATCCTGTACCGCAAGCCATCCGTCGACGAGCCGTTCGCCGCGCTGGCCTTCAAGATCGTCGCCGACCCGTTCGGCAAGCTGACCTACTTCCGTGTCTACTCCGGCCAGATCAACAAGGGCGACGAGGTCTACAACTCGACCAAGGAACGGCGCGAGCGCCTCGGCCGCATCCTGTTGATGCACGCCAACCAGCGCGAAGACCTCGATGTCGCCATGGCCGGCGACATCGTTGCCGGCCTCGGCTTCAAAGACACGACCACGGGCGACACCCTGTGCGACCGCAGCAACGCGATCATCCTCGAGCGGATGATCTTCCCTGAACCGGTCATCCACGTCGCCATCGAACCGAGGACCAAGGACGACCAAGACAAGCTCGGCAAGGCCCTCAAGTCACTCAGTGACGAGGACCCGACATTCCGCGTGCGCACCGACGACGAGACCGGCCAGACCGTTATCTCCGGCATGGGTGAATTGCACCTCGAGATCCTCGTCGACCGCATGCAGCGCGAGTTCGGCGTGGTCGCCACGGTCGGCAAACCGCAGGTTGCATACCGCGAGACGATCACCAAGGTGGTCGAGTCGGTCGAGTACCGCCATATCAAGCAGACCGGTGGCTCCGGCCAGTTCGCCGTCGTCAAGATCACACTCGAGCCGAACCCCGGCAAGGGCTACGAATTCGTCGACAAGATCAGCGGTGGCAAGATCCCGCGCGAGTACATCAACCCGACCAACCAGGGCATGCAGCAAGCGCTCGACTCGGGCGTGCTCGCCGGTTACCCGACGGTCGATGTCAAAGCGACGTTGGTCGACGGCCAGTACCACGACGTCGACTCCTCGGAAATGGCGTTCAAGATCGCTGGCCAGATGGCCTTCAAAAAGGCCGCCGAGATGGCCAGACCGGTTCTGCTCGAGCCGATCATGGCGATCGAGGTTGTCACCCCCGAGGACTACATGGGCGACGTCATCGGCGACCTCTCGTCGCGGCGCGGCCGGATCGAGGGCATGGAGGCCCGCGGCAACACCCAGGTCGTGCGTGCCCAGGTGCCGTTGTCGGAGATGTTCGGTTACTCGACCGACCTGCGCTCGCGTACTCAAGGCCGGGCCACCTACACCATGCAGTTCGCGCAGTACATGGAAGTGCCGCCCAGCATCGCCAGCGACATCATCAAGCGCGTTCGCGGCGAATAGGAGTGTGTTCGAAGATGAGGCCGTTGGCGTTACTGTCGGTCGCCGTACTCAGTTTCGTTGCGTGCGGTGACGATGGCGTCGCCGCGACTGCTACGAAGGGTGACGAGTTCTGCACGCTTGCAGAAGACGCCAAGCAAGACAACGACGCCCTCGATTCGATCGACGTGACCGATGCAGCCAAGGTCGAGCTGGAGTTCGGCGCGGCGATCGATTCACTGACCGCGGCTGCTGCCAGGGCCCCCAAGGACATCACCGAGACACTCAACGAGCTGCTGACCAACGAACAGAAGCTCGAGCAACTGTTGAAGGCCAGCGACTACGACGTCATCAAGATGTCCGAGACCGACGAGGGCAAGAAGCTCATCGACGACGCTTCCGTATCGCCAGCCGGCGACGAGTTCAAGGCCTACCTGGCCGACAAGTGTGGTATCGAGACAGCCGCCACCACTCCCTGACCGGAGCCGAATTGAATCAAGCGGCTGCGGCCGGACCGGCAAAGATGTGCATACCAAACGCTGGCGCCAATCAGTGACAAGCTGAACCCTTCGAAAGGAGGAGGCGATGCCGTCCAAGCAACCGATGGGTGATGTCATTGTGCTGTTGCCCGGGATCCTCGGCAGTGTCCTGCAGCGCGACGGCCGCGACGTGTGGGCGATGACACCGGGCTCGGCCTGGCGCGCCCTGTTGTCACTCGGCCACAGTGTCACGGATCTGGAGATCCACGGCGACGACCCGTCTGTCGACGATCTCGGTGATGGCGTCACCGCCCCCCGCCTGCAGCCCGATCTGCACCTCATTCCCGGTCTGTGGAGCATCGACGGTTACTCGCATATCCGCTCGTCGATTCTCGCAACGTTCGACGTGGTCGAGGGCCAGAACTGGTTCGACTTCCCGTATGACTGGCGCCGCGACAACCGTGTGGCGGCGCGCCATCTCGCCGAGCGTGCTCCTGGTTGGCTGCGGGCATGGCGCCAGCGATCGGGCAACAGCGAAGCCAAGCTGGTCCTGGTCGGCCACTCGATGGGTGGTCTGGTGGCCCGGCACTACCTGGAGGTGCTCGACGGTTGGCGTGACACCCGGATGCTCGTCACCTTCGGCACGCCCTACCGCGGTTCGCTGAACGCCCTCGACTTCCTGTGCAACGGATTCAAGAAGGGGATCGGACCGATCGGCCTCGACCTGACCAAACTGCTGCGCTCGCTCACTTCGGTGTATCAGTTGTTGCCCCGCTATCCCGTTGTCGACAGTGGCTCTGGCGAGATGACCCGCGTCGCCGAAACGGCAGACCTGCCCGGGGTCGATCCGGCGCGCGCCGCCGCCGCGTTGCGCTTTCACCACGACATCGACGCGGCGATCGAGGCCCGGCCTGCCAACAGCTATGCCATTCATCCGATCGTCGGCATCCTCCAACCGACGAATCAGTCGGCTCGCTTCCACGACGGCTCGGTGCGGATGCTGCGGTCGTACGCCGGTGTCGACAGCGCCGGCGATGGAACCGTTCCTCGGGTGTCGGCGACACCGCTCGAGCTCGCCGATCAGGGGAGGGAAATCTACGCACCGGATCAGCACGGCTCGCTGCAGAACGCCACGGGACCGCTCACCCAGCTGATCGGCGTGTTGTCCGCCCGGCCGACGTCGACATTCCGAGGGGGTGTGACCGGCTTCGGGCTGCAGATCGACGACGTCTTCGCCGCCGACGAGCCGATCACCGCCACCGTGACATCTGATGATCCGCCGCCGGCGGTCGACGCTGTCGTCGTCGATGTGGCCACGGGTCGCCCGGTGCTGGAATCGCGAGTCGAAGCCGACGGCGATGGGGCCTACCGAGTCGAGTGGCCGCCACTGCCGCCCGCCGACTATCGACTTACAGTCTCGGCAACCGATCTCGACAGCGACCTGGTACCCGTGCACTCGCTCTTCATCGTCGCCGGCGACGACGGTCCGCCGTGATTTTCCTTGCGCTCGTCACGGTGTGGTCGAGCCTTGTCGGTCCGCTGGGGATGACGATGCCCGAGTCGTCAACACAACGCCTCGCCAGTGCATGCCTGCTGGCCATCGACGGACGTGACGTGGCTGATTTTGCCGTCGCCGACAATGCCCTGCGACTCGATGTGAACGACACCGTTCGGATCGACGCTTTGTCGTCGGAGCCGACCTCGGTCACCCGGATCCTGATCGACCTGCCGATAGGGCCGTCGATCCCGGTGCGAAACCTCCGCCACCCACCCTCTCAGCTGTTCACCGACTTGCTTCGGATGGCCGACATCAGCGACATCGGCGTGGGGTGGTACCACATCGAGGTCAGCAGCGGTCCATGCACTGAGGCATTCTGGGTACGGGTCTACGGCCGGTCGCCATTGACCACGTTCATCGGCATCGGTGCCATTGTGGTGCTCGCCCTCGGCGTGGGTCTAGTTGTCGTGGCGATGCTGCGGGCTCGCCGTAGCGGGTCGTCGCGCTGGTGGGGGGCCGCCGCCGGCCTGCTCGTCGGCGTCGCAGTGTGCGTGCTTGCCCAGCAGTTCAGCATTGTCGCCTTCACCCCCGCCGCACTCGCTGTTTTCGTCGGCGGGGGAGCCGCCGCCGGCGGTGGAGCCACCGTGGCCGGGAGCGCCGGCGCTGAAACTGCGGTCGGTAGCCCCCCGGCCGGTGCCCCGCCACCGCCACCGCCACCGCCACAACCCACGCCGGCCGGTGTCGAACCGCCGCCGCCACCGCCACCGCCACAACCCACGCCGCCGCCGCACGCTCCCGAGCCTTCTGCACGGCAACCAGTGCCCAGTCGCTCGCCGAGCGCATCGGGCGCATCGGGCGCGTTGCCACCACCTCGAACGGGCCGGGCGCAACCCGGCCGGGCCGAGCCTGCGGCCGACCCGCCGCGTCGCGCCTACGCACGGATCGAATGCGATGAGGCCGTGATAGCGCTCACAACCTTCGATCTGATCGTCGGGCTGTCGCCGACACAGGTCAGTGGCGTCATAGGTCCGGCATTGATCCGTCCACCATCGAGCATTGGCGACTACGAATTGACAGTGCAGGTCGTCGCCGAGGGTTTCGAGCTGGGGCCAGGTGAGACATGGCGGAAGACGATGCTGGTCTCAGCCGCGGCACCGTATCCGTACGTGGTGTTCCACCTCGTCGCCCCGGGCGCGTCGGACCCCGACCATCCTCAGGCGATCAACGTGTTGTTCTCGGTCGACAGCCAGACAATGGGTCTCGGCATCCGCTACGTGCGAGTCGTCGCCAATCTCGACGAACTCAGCGCAGGCCTCGGGTCGCCGTTGCCGGCCACCGCGGGATTGCTCGGCGTGCCCAGCGCCGAGCAGCCTCCGGACCTCACCGTGCGCGTCCTGCGTGGCAGCGAGCCAGGGCGCCTGCTGTGGTCGTTCGAATCGCCGCACGCCACCTTCGGTGCGATTGGGAAGTCCTCGATCGGCGACGACCCCGATGCCTTTGCCCGAACCGTGATCTCGACCATCGCTGCTCACGAAGGCCGTCCGACGCTTGCGCTCGGCTTACAGGGCATCGGACACACCATCAGCGCCAAGGTGCCTGCCGAGATGTGGACGGCATTGACGACGGTGGCCGGGGCCGTCGCACCACAACGCCCCACGGTGCTGCTGCTCTCCGAGGAGGCCTACGTGCCGTGGGAGTTGGCGACGATGCCGGCACCGCTCGATCCGTCGATTGCCCGTTTCCTCGGCGCCCAGGCGACGATCGGCCGGTGGGTGTTGGCGACAGAGCGTCCGCCGCTGCCACCGCCGAGCATCGTGCACGTCGACGGCATGGTTGTGATCAGCGGGCGCTACGAGCAGCCCGGGTGGAGCAGGCTCGAGCATGCCGAAGCCGAAGCTGCCACGTTGATCGAGCGGTATCACGCCATAGGGATCGACGCCGTGACCGCCAAGGTTGTCGGCTGTCTCCTCGGGGATCCAGCGGGCGACGTGCTGCATTTCTCGCTGCACGGCAAGTACGAGCCCGGTTCCGCCAAACAGGGTCTGGTATTGGTCGATGGCGATGTGATCGATCCGCTGGTGGTGAAGGGGGGTTCATTGAGGGAAGCTCCACTGGTGTTCCTCAACGCCTGCCAGGTGGGAACTGGGCAAGAAACACTCGGCGACTACGCAGGCCTTGCCGAGTCGTTCCTGTTCGCCGGCGCGTCTGCGGTGGTCGCGCCGCTGTGGTCGATCGACGATCGAGTCGCCAGCGCGCTGGCGGAGCGCTTCTACGCCCGGGCGTTCGCCGGCGAGGCCGTTGCCGAGATCCTTCGTAGCGAACGGGCGGCCTTCGGCACAGGCTCCGACCCGAACTCATCAACGCTGGTGGCGTTTCAATTCTTCGGCCACCCGGCCATGCGCCTCGAGGTGTAGACGGGTGAACCACCACTACGACGTTGTCATCGTCGGCGCCGGCTCGGCCGGATGTGCCATGGCCGCGCGGCTCAGCGAGCACCCCGACCGCTCGGTGTTGCTGCTCGAGGCCGGAAGTGATTTCGTCGGCACAACGGGGCCTCGCGGCGACTTGCTCGATGCTTCGGCGATGGCGGGAGCTGCCGACGGGCACATCGCCAACTGGTCGATCGATGCCCGATTGACGTCGACGAAGGCTGTCTCAGTGCCTCGCGGCAAGGTGATGGGTGGGTCGAGCACGGTGAATGGCGGGGTCTTCGTACGCGCCACTGCTGACGATTTCGACCGGTGGGCTGCGCTCGGCAATGACGAGTGGTCCTTCGCCAAAGTACTGCCGTTCCTCAAGCGGTTGGAGGACGATCGCGATTTCCCCGGCGGCGAGTTCCACGGCAGCGGCGGGCCGATGCCCGTCTCGCGCCAACTCGATCAGGAACTGCATCCATTGAGCGATGCGTTCACCGTCGCCTGCACGGATCTCAACTTCCCTGGAGAACTCGACAAGAACGTGCCGGGCCCACCGGGCTGCGGTCGCTTGCCCCGCAACAT
>JANNHY010000374.1:0-12783 GCA_031404635.1 Ilumatobacteraceae bacterium | reverse complement strand
GACGTACAGGTCGGCATCCCCAGATCTTGGACGGGGGTGGGCATCGTGTTGTTCATCATCGGCGCCTGGTATCTGTACGAGCCGGTGCCGGGCAACGATCTGCGGCTCGGGTGGATCACCTTGATCGTCGGTGTCGGTGGTGTGATGCTGACGTTCATCGTCGGAATGCCATCGATGGTGCGTGCTCGATTTGCCACGCCGACCATCGGGCGCGAATGGATGATCGGCCACGATGGCATCGCTACAACCTCGATCGACCCTGACGGCGTGGCGATGGTCAGTGGCGCCCGGTGGCGGGCCCGAACGAACCGGGCGACGCCGATCAATGCCGGTGCTGGGTTGAAAGTCGTCGCCATCGACGGGATCACGTTGGAGGTAGAGCCGGAAGAAGGCGCCGCCCGTGACTACCGTGAGCGGCGGGCCAAACAGTAAGAGTTCGTGATTCGTGATAGTTGTCAACCAACGCACCTGGGTGCAGGGCCGACCCGCGGCATACAGCCTGGCGGGAGCGGGCATGCCGGTGGTGCTGCTGCATGGCTGGGCCTTGGCCCAGCACACCTATCGCAAGGTGATCGAAGCGATCGCCGAGCAGGGTTGCATGGTGATCGCCCCGTCGATGCCCGGCTTCGGTGGCAGCGGTGACCTGAAGGGTGAATCGTTCTCGATGAGCGGGTACGCCAGGTGGGTCGCTGACTTGCTCGATGTCTTGGAGATCGAGGAGCCGGCCGTGCTGGTCGGCCACTCCTTCGGTGGTGGTGTGGCCATCAAGCTTGCCCACGACATGCCGTCGCGGGTGCGCTCGCTGGTGCTGGTCAATTCGATCGGTGGTTCGGCCTGGCGTAGCGGGCGCACCTTGCGCAGTGTCGCTGAACGGCCGCTGTGGGACTGGGGGCTGCACTTTCCAAGCGACGTATGGCCGGTCCGCCAGGCGACACGCGTGGTGCCGGTGGTGTTCGAGGACTTTCTTCCCAATCTGCTCCGCAATCCGCGGGCGATCGTCCGCGTCGCCAACCTGGCCAGGCGTGCCGACCTGCGCGTAGAACTCGAACGGCTTCGCGATCGCGGCCTGCCGATCTCGATCCTGTGGGGCACCCGCGATGGCATCATCCCCCGTGAGTCCTTCGAGGCGTTGTGCGTCGCCTCGGGCGTCGAAGGGACCGTCGTCGAGGGATCCCACAGTTGGCTGCTCGCCGACCCGGCGCACTTCGGCGAGGTGATCACCAACGACGTGCGTGTTGCCCAAGCGGCGCGCGACCTCGAACGCGGCCTGGAGCACACCAAGCAGCGCGGGCTCAGGCGGGTGCCGACCCTCCGCCGCCGCCGGGCAATCGAGGACCCGCCACCCGCACGTCGCCGCGGCGGCGGGTGATCCCGCGGGCATCGAGTTCGCCGACCAGTGGCAGCGCGTACTTGCGGGAGACGCCCAGGTCGTCACGAAGCTGGGCGACGGTGAACCCATCGGGATACGCGGCCAGCAGGCGGGCGGCGGCATCGGCGACGTCGTCGATGGTGGCCGGATGGAAGTAGACGCCGTCGCGCTCGACCACCAACTTGCGACGCAGCAGTTCACGTAGCTGGACCCTGTCGACACCACCGGGCTCTGGTGGCGCGACGCCACCAGCCAGCAGTGCGGCGACGAACGGGTGGTCGTTGAGTGGATCGCGGGTGTCGGTCGGACGGGCCCGTCCGGCTTCGACGGTGACGCCGTCGAGGAGGTTCACGACCAAGCGCTGGCGATCGTTTAGCTCGGCGATGTCGAGGCCCAAGTCTCCAGCCGCCTCGATGCGTGCCCTGACTTCGCCCTGCGTTGCCTCGAGCCACTGCGGCGACACCACCGCCTGACCGAGCGTCGGCTCCCGCCGTTCGCCGGTCAGTGCTTCGAGATCATCGGCGGCGACCCAACCGCGCTCGGCGATCACTCGCTCGACCGAGCGATCCGGTCGGGCTTTCGACGCTGGCAGCACCGGAGCGACGTCGAGCACCTCTCCACCGCCGACGGTCTCGTCGCGACCCGACTCGCGCAGCACGAATCGATCGCCCGGTGTGAGCGCAAGCGGTTGGGCAAGATGTAACCGGGCCAGCCCGCGGCCGCCGGGTGCAATGGCGTCAGAGCCGAGCACCCGCACCTTCGCGGAGAACTCACCTGAGCCGATGTAGGCGAAGTAGGCACCGCGCCGCGTCACCTCGTGGTGCAGTGCCGGCAGTACGTGCAGCGATGCATCGAACCTTCGCGTCGGCCGCCACTGCGGTGCAACAATCACGGCATCGCCACGATCCAGATCGGTGTGATCGATGCCGACGAGATTGAGCGCAACACGATTGCCAGGCCGGATCGAATCTCGACTTTGGCCGTGGGACTGTATGGCCCGGATCCGAACGGGCCGTCCGGCGGCGTGTACCTGTTGGTCGGCGCGTAGCGACCCGCCGGTGAGCGTGCCGGTCACCACCGTGCCGCTGCCTTTTGCCGCGAAAACGCGATCCACCCATAACCGTGGCCGGCCGCGGTCGAGCGCGGCCGGCGTGTGGCGAACGAGTACATCGAGCGCAGCGCGCAAGTCGTCGAGCCCCTCTGCGGTCGTCGAGCTCACGGCCACGATCGGAGCATCGGCCAAAAAGGAGCCGGAGACTCGATCGCGGACGTCCAACTCCTGCATCTGCCGCCATTCGTCGTCGACCAGGTCGACCTTGGTCAGGGCAATAATTCCGTGACCGAGCCCGACCAACTCGAGAATTCGCAGGTGCTCTTCGCTTTGCGGCTTCCATCCCTCTGTGGCGGCGACCACGAACATGCACGCGTCCACACCCCCGACGCCGGCAAGCATGTTGCGCAGGAACTTCACGTGGCCGGGAACGTCGACGAAGCTGATTCCGTCACCGCCGGGAAGGCAAGTATGGGCGAACCCGATGTCGATGGTCAGTCCGCGGATACGTTCTTCTTCGAATCGGTCGGGGTTGGTGCCGGTGAGCGCCTGGACCAGCGACGACTTGCCATGGTCGACGTGGCCGGCGGTGGCTACTACGCGCATCGACGCAGAGCGGCGGCCACGGCGCCATCGCTGCCGGGTTCGACGCTGCGCAGATCGAGCAGGGTCGACCCGTCGCGCGTGCGGGCGATCACCGGCGGGCTGCACGATCGCAGCGCAGCGAGTCGATCGCCGGCGATTCGGATGCCGACGGAAGGAATCGCGGTGCCGGGGGCCGAGCCGGCGCCCGGCACGGCCTGGGTGGGCTCGATCTCGCCGACACCGGCCGCAGCGATGATCTCGCCGGCCCTGGTGTTCAGGTCGTCGGTGGTCGCCGCGACCATCGCCCAGAACGGGATGTGCGTGGCCGCGGACTTGTCGAGATACGCAAGCGTCGTGCGCTGCATCGCCGTCATCACGTGGGCGCCGGGGCGTAGCGCCCTTGCCAGTGGGTGTTGCTCGCACCGCGCCACCAGATCCGCCCGCCCGGCGATGACGCCAGCCTGTGGCCCGCCGAACAACTTGTCACCGCTGAACGTGACAAGGGCCGCGCCGTCGGCCAGCGACTGGCGAGCTGCCGGCTCGCCGCGCAACCACGCCGGTGGCGGGCCGCTGAGCCAAGGGCAGTTGGCATCGATCAGCCCGCTGCCGATGTCGGCGATCACGGGTACCTCCAGCGTGGCCAGCTCCGCCACCGCCGCTTCCTCGACGAATCCTTCGATGCGGTAGTTGCTCGGATGCACCTTGAGAATTGCCGCAACGTCGGCGTTCCTGCGACTGATCGCCTTGCGATAGTCGGCAAGTCGCGTGCGGTTGGTCGTGCCGACATCGACCAGGTGGGCGCCCGATTGCTCCATCACGTCGGGGATGCGGAAGCCGCCGCCGATCTCGACGCTCTCGCCGCGGCTGACCAGTACTTGCCGATCGCGGGCGATGGCGGCGAGCGCCAGGAGCACCGCAGCGGCGTTGTTGTTGACAACTATCGCCGTCTCGGCACCGCAGACCAGCGCCAACAACGTGCCGACCGAATGTTGCCGCGAACCGCGTTCGCCTGTGTGGAGATCGAACTCGATGTTGATTGCCGTGGGTGGATGAATGATCTCCATCGGTGCACGCCCGAGGTTGGTGTGCAGCAGCACTCCTGTCGCGTTGATCACCGGCCCCAGCAGCGAGTGGGCGAAGACGTTGGCGCGGGTGATCATGACCGAGCGCTCGTAGCTCTCCGGACCCTCGGCGATGGTCCGGCGAGCGAGGTCGACGCACACGGCATGTGGCAGACCACTCTCGGCCATCACCCTCGCCAGGGCGTCGACGCTCGGCGGGATCGGAGGGGAAGCCATCCGTCGGAGCGTAGCCAGCGATCACCCGAGTGTGGCAGAGTCGCAGATTGTGGTCTCCGTGCCGATCGTTCGACTCGATCCCGATCTCCTGCTGCCGTCCTACGCACGCGCTGGCGATGCCGGCCTTGATCTGCGTGCACGTGAGCATGGTGTCGTGCCACCCGGCGGTGGCCGGCTGTTGATGCCGACCGGTATCTCTATCGCCGTCCCGCTCGGCTTCGCCGGATTCGTGTTGCCGCGCAGCGGCAACGCCTTGAACCACGGCCTGACCCTGGCCAACACGCCAGGACTGATCGATTCGGCGTACCGCGGCGAGGTCAAGGTCGTGCTGCTGAACACGGATCCGCAGCAGCCTTTTGTCGTCAACCGTGGCGACCGTGTCGCCCAACTCGTGATCCAAGCGGTGGAGGAGGTTTGTTGGCAGGAGGTCGACTCGCTCGACGACGACGACCGCGGTGGAGGATTCGGCCACTCCGGTCGTCACTGACCGTGCCACCTGTGGGCCGGGGTCTTACCGCCAGGCGAAGACCGGCTGCTCGTGTTCGTTGACTCGCGCTCCGCACCGGCCTTCCAGAGCGACCCATCGAAACTGCAGGAGCACCGCACCGGTGGGGGCGTGGATGAGGTCGCGACCGATGGGTAGCTGCACGACCGGGCGGTTGCTCTCGGGAATGGCCACGAATCGAGGAGAGTCGGCACGACACAGCTCGTGCAGACCGACCTGGAGTACGTGGGCGACCTCTCGCGGGTCGGGGGCGAGCTCCACATCGGGGCCACCCCACACCACGACCGGTGTGATCACAAAGCCGGATCTCGTCGCGTAGTCGTCGAGCTTGCCGAGTACCTCCGACGGCTGGATCCGCAGACCGACTTCCTCTTCCACCTCTCGCAGCGCGGCGGCTTCGGCCGTTTCACCGTCGTCGATCTTCCCGCCCGGCAGCGCCCATTGCCCTGCATGGCGGTTCATATTCGCGGCGCGGAGGCACAGCAAGAATGCGGCCCCGCCGGCCACTCCGACGATCCGACCATCAAAGCCGGATAGATCGCCTGGCACGTCGGTCATGTCGATATCGATGCCAGTGTGTCGTTGGTCGCCTTCCGAGCCGACCTCACTGCCGACAATTACGATTGCCACCGCGGCGCGGCGCCGGCTGCCCGGCGCAAGCGGCGCTACGTGATGATTGGCAAGGTTGGCGATCAGCTGATACCGCAGTGCTGCGCCGTATTCGATCATGCCGCCGGTTGAAGCTTGGTGACGCGGTTGAGAAACTCGATCAGGATCCTGTTGAACGTGCTGGCGTGTTCGATCATGAAGCCGTGAGCGGCTCCCGATATCACCACCAACTCCGCGTCGGGGATGCCATCGGCGATCTCTTCACTGTCGCCGCGCGGCGTGAGGATGT
Source organism: Ilumatobacteraceae bacterium (assembly GCA_031404635.1). Classification (GTDB taxonomy): domain Bacteria; phylum Actinomycetota; class Acidimicrobiia; order Acidimicrobiales; family Ilumatobacteraceae; genus JAENVT01. The sequence continues at coordinate 7,077 of JANNHY010000374.1, read as the reverse complement.
CTTGGTTGCCGACCATCACCAGGGTCGGAACCGTGATGAGGTGGAGATCATCGGCGAGTTCGTCGGCGGTCGCCAGAATGGCTCGCACCTGGGCGACGAACGAGTGCGTTGGCCGGCCCATCGCCAGCGGACCCAACCATCCGAACGCGGGTACAAGGCGTCGGAACGAACGTGGCGCCATCACCCACCTGGCCGCCTCGCGGGTCATCGAGCCCATGCCACGCTCCTGGGCTGCTTCCATCCATCGTTCGAGAAGCTCGCGTCGCCATGGCTGGTTACGACATGCGGTACAAGCCAGCGTCAACGACAGCACCCGCGTTGGGTGCCGCAGCGCCATCACCAGGCTGATTGCCCCGCCCATCGAGGCCCCGACGACGTGCGCCGCGTCGACGCCTTCGTGATTGAGCACGGCGACGGCGTCGTCGGCCATCTGCTCGATGGAATACGCGGTGAATGGCTTGTCACTACGACCTGCGCCCCGGTTGTCGAAGGCAATCACCCGGTAACGACGGGCGAGTATGAAGCGCTGCATATCCCAGCCGTGCTTGTCGGCACCAAGGCCCTGGATCATCAGCACAGCAGGCGCGCCGCGCCGCCCGCCCGCCTGGTAGTGGATGCGGGCGCCGTCGCCGGCACGGGCGTACGCCATCAGCCCTCCGCCAACCAATCGATCGGAGCGAGGCCCGTGTGCAAACCGCCCAGGCCGTCGATCACCCGTTGGATGTGGCGCTGCGTGAGCTCTGCCAGTTCGAGTTCGGCCAGCGGACCACGCCGCTTCCGACGGGATCGAACCTGCGGTCCGACCTCGACGCGTGTGGTGCGGGCGATCGGCGTGCTCATCGACGCCACCGGGTACACCGGCGTGCCGCTGACAACGGCGGTGCCGATCAAAACATGATCGACGCGCCCGGCGTGACGCGGATTGCGGGTGCCTTTGGCCGAGATCACGACCAACTCGCCGGCGCGCAATGCGCCGCTGATCTCGTCGGGCTTGTTCAGCAGCCCGCCGAGTCGCTGTAGCAGTGGCCCGAACGGGGCGATGTCGGGCCGACCAACGAAGCGCACCGGCCGGCCGACGGCCTGGCTCAGCGCCCAGGCTGTATAGACGGCGCTCAGCGAGAAGCACCGCGAGTTGGTAACGAGCAATGCTCCCTCGCGTTTGGGCAGGTGATGCACTCCGCCGACGCTGACGTCCCATCGCATTTTGGCCAACGGTGTCAGCAGCCTGATGAGATGTTCGTCGCGGCCCCACTCGTCGACCGAGTCGGCTTGGTGCCACGGCCGCGGAAGACCGATGACGGAGCCCATGGTCAGGCCACCTGCTTCGACGGCACTCGCACGATCGCCTCCCATTTGAACAGGCGATCGATCACTTCCTGGGTGGTCACTCGCGGGGAGATACCGAGCGTAGCGGTCAACCTGGCGCCGTCGGCGAGTCGCCCACGATGGATCAATTCCATCACGTGCTCCGGCAACGGTGCACCGAACACATGGCTGAGCTGGCGGGCGATGCGCCATTCGGGACCGACCAACGGCAGCGGGATGCGGCGTCCGTGCCGTATGGCTTGCATCGTCGTGATCGCCCCGTTGGCGACGACGTTCAGCGGACCCTGGTGGCGCTGCTCGGCCGCCGCGACGAACGCCCGTGCCGCGTCGGAATCGAGGGTCACAGCGAACGGCGAGTCGGCGAGAATGCTGAAGGGTACGAACGGCTGGCGTAGAATCCGCCCGAGAGGGCTCGGCACGTGTGGCCCTAGTACCGGGGCCAACCGAAGGGCGCTGACCGCAACACCGATGCGCTCCCCGACGATCCTCGCCGTGGCTTCGATGCCCGCAACCATCCGGCCGTATTCGCTGGTCGGGTGAGTGGGCGCGTCCTCGTCGGGGCGGGTCAGCGCGCCGCGGCCGCGACCGTAGATTTCGATTCCGCTGCGCACGACGATCGCCTGGAGTGAGCGACACTCCGCTGCGGCGGAGATGATCGATACTGCCGCCTCGGAGGTCAATCGCTTGGCCGCCCTGGTGCCGGCCCGGGCGTCGGGCTCCCACACTGCCACATGGACCAGTACGTGCGGGTCGAAGCGGGTGACGACGTCGACGATCCGCGGGCGATCGCTGGGATCGATCAGGTGAAACTCGCTTCGACGTAGCCGGCGACGTGGCGGATCGACGTCTATGCCAAGCAGTGAGCCCACCCAGGGCTCGGATTCGAGCAGTGACGCGACAAGCGAGCCAAGCTCGCCGCCCATCCCGCTCACGAGCACTCGTTGCCCGTGCATGTAATGCACGCTACCTGGTGATTGGACGCGATCGCTTGACGGATGGTGTTGACGTACCGCAGACTTTCAAGCCGGCGGATAGCTCTCAGCGACGAATGGAGAGACTGATGCGACGCGTATCCGATCAGAATGGGCCGGCTGTGCACGTGCCGTCTGCTCGCCTCGGCTTCATGTTCGCCGCAGCGGTGCTGGTCGGTGGCGTCGTCGCCGTCAGCCCGATCGCGAACACCGCTGGTCCGTCCGCTGCGGCTCCGGCGTGCTCGGGGGCGACGTACACGGTGGTCAGCGGCGACGGGTGGATGTCGATCGCCAGGCGTCTCAAGGTCAAGATGACTGATCTTCTGAGTGCCAACGCCGCCACCGCGGCTACCGTGATTCACCCCAACCAAACGCTCTGCGTGCCAGCCGACAATGCGGTGAGTACGCCAACAACAACGAACCTGCCGGTGCCGACCCCACCGCCGGCCGTTTCTGTCGGTGCGATCGAAGTGTTCCCATTGCAGGGACCTTGCACCTTCATCGACACCTACGGCGCGCCGAGGGGCAGGCGTGTCCACGAGGGCGTCGACATCATCGCCAAGGCAGGCCAATCGGTTCACGCCGTCAGGGACGGCACGCTGACCAAGCGGTACCTCGACGCTCCCGGTTCGCTGACGGGGAACGGATGGCGGCTGACGGCTGCCGACGGCACGTATTTCTTCTACGCCCACTTCAGTGCGTTTGCTTCAGGATTGTCGGTTGGTTCCGTCGTGAAGGCCGGTCAGATCATCGGTCAGGTCGGCATGACCGGCGACGCCCCGACCCCGCATCTGCACTTCGAGGTCCACCCGGGGGGCGGCGCTGCCGTCAATCCCACACCGATCGTCAAGGCCGTCGACGCATGCAAGGTCACCGATACGCTGCCGCAACCCAATGGGTCCGTTCCGGCGACGACCGTGCCTGCGACGACCGTGCCGGCTCCGCCATCGGCGAACGCCACTACTCCTCCATCGGCGCCCGCCGCCCCGGGGGGCGGTCGCTGGCAGTTCATTTCGTCGGTGATCGCCCTCGACACGGCGTGGACGGGGAAGACACTGTCCGCCGGGCAACCAAGGAAGGTCCGGGTGAACAACATCGCCGGGGTCGCACCTGGCACCTCGGCGGTACTCGTTCGGATCAGCACCCGCGACGCCATCGGCGGCGGGTACTTGTTGGCACATCCTTGCGACTCCGCGCTCGGATCCTCGACCTTGAATTTTTCGCGGTCATCACGCGCCAACGGAGTGGCGGTCGTGCGCGTTGTCGATGGCTCGATTTGTGTCACGGTGAGTCAAAGCACTCACGCCAGGGTCGATGTGATTGCCTTCTCCGCGGCGCAGGGCGTTGGGCCACAACCGACCGCAACCACACGCGCCTTCGACAGTCGCGACAAGGGTGGACTTCGAACGCAGGTCAGCACGGCGTTGTCACTCACGGCTCTCGGCGTTCCGCCGGGGACGAAGGCTGTGTCGGTGACTGTCACGGTCGTCGATCCGGCGCAGGCCGGCGCAGTGAATATCGGTGCCTGCAGCGGCGGAGGGTGGAAGCTGTCGTTCTCGCACCAGCCTGTCGCCTCCTATTCCATCGTGGCGAGGATCAACGACAGCGGCCTATGTCTCACGCCCTTAGTAGCGACAGACCTGCTTGTTGATGTGACAGCAGCGTGGACGGCCGGTGGAGCGGTCTCACCGATTGATCCCTCGCGTTTGTTCGATGCTCGTACCGGAAGCGGCACCATTGGGACGGCTCCAACAGCAATCGCGGTTGCGGGCGTCGCCGGTGTGCCTGCCGGCGCAACGACGGCGCTGTTGAACGTCACAATCGTCGGCGGGGTCGGGTTCGTCTATCCCTGCGATCAGCCGGTGCCGGCCGCGAGCGCGCTGGCGGCTTCTCCTGGCGTGATCAGCGCTGCAGCCATTCCGGTCAGGCTCGCCGGTGGTGCGGCGTGCGTGTCGACGTTCGCTCCGGCCGCCGTCGTCGTCGACGTGATCGGCGCCGGATAACGACTAACCCAGTCCTCTCGAATCCTGCTTGAGGGCGGTATCAACCGATAAGGCCGCGGCGACGACCAGGGAGTTCAGCGGTTGCGGAATCTGAGTGTGGATCTGCACGACGTAGTTGTCGGCGCTGGTGAAGATCGTCTTGGCGACGCCTTCGAAAGTCTTGGTGATGCGCGCCACCTCCGCGCCGGTGTGGTCTTCGATCCTGAAGTTCCAGGCCCGCCAATTCTCAGCCTTGATCGCCCCGTAGGTGTGCCCGCCCGCCTGCAACGTGAAATGGATCTTGCCGAAGACGTTGTCTTGCACTATCCGGCCGATCTCTTGGTTATTGTCGTCGCTCACGATCACCGTGCTCTTCATCACCTTGGCCGGCCTGGTGATGCGCAGCAAGACCCGACCGGCGGAATCAGCGACCTCCAGCTTGTGGGTCATGAACTGGTCGAGGCTGGTGAACAGGCGAACGGCCTTCTTGGCTGCGCTCTGGCCGACCTGGTTGACCGCGGCGATCTGTTGACCGCTCTTGTTGAAGACGCTGTACTGGTTGTTGAGTTCGATCAATTTGGCCTTCTGGTTGACGACCAAGATCGGCTCGGTGAAGATCGTTCCGCCGCCCACGAACGCAGCTTCGCTGACATTGGCGCTGCGATAGCGCGTCTCGCCGTGCAGCTGCTGGTGGATTCTGTCGGGATTGCCCTCGTTGCCAATGGTCAACGCCGAGTCGAGCTTGTCGAGGCCTCGTGGCTGCACAGGATCGGTGGCTTGGACGCCGTTGTCGCTGACGTGGTCGGTCCAGATGTTGCCATCCCAGTATCGCAGTTGATGACGGACCATGGGATCCGGATACCAGTTGGCGGGGGTGGTGCTCATGCGGCCAGCCTACGGCCAGGCCGACGACGCCCATCGCTCTCCTAACGCAGTTGGTGCACCATCAGGATCACCTCGCGAGCGAACGGGTCGAGTTGGCGGCCGGCGATCCGTTCGGTGATGGCAATTGCCTGCGACGGGTCGTCGACCAAGCCGCTCCAACGGATGTAGCCACCCATGATGCCGATCAGCCGGTCGTCGACGGACTCGCTGTGAACGATCACTTTGGTGCTGCCTTCGAGGAGGGCGCCGAGTTCGAGATAGAAGTTGCGCAGCCATTGCCCGAGATCGTCGACACCGGTGAACGGTCGGTGAAGGTAGGGGAGGGCTAGTTCGTCGTAGTTGTGCAGGTTGTGCGGGGCAGGGATGATGCTGATCAGGCAACCGAAGCCGTTCTCGCGCAACCAGATGATCTCCTCTTGACGGCGGACGCGACGATGGTTGTCGCCGTACCCGCCGGGACGCTCGCACACCGCAAGCTTGTCTTTCATGATCCAGGTGAAGTTGCGGGGGGTGATGCCCAACGCCCATTTGCCTCGAAGTCGCGGCGGCATCAGCAAATTCCTCCATCGAGTGCGAGCATCCGGAATGCGAGGTTATCGGCTTGGTGTCACCGTTGGTTCGCCAGCAGCCGTAATCGTTGCCGGGAGCGCTCGACGCGTCGCCCGGCGCCGATGTCGCAGCCGCTGGCCTGCCCGCAAGCGACGCGCAACACCCGTTCCACGGTTGCCGCATCTGGTGGATGTTCCGTCGTCAGCCAGCGCCGTACAGCGCGTCTGGCCAGCGGTAACGGTGCCGCAGCCAGCCGTTTGGCATCGGTCGGGTCGATCGTCGCCGCCAAGTGATCGAGCAGGTCGGCGTCATCGCGTAGCAGGTCGGCTTGGCGGGTCAAGACCGGTACCAGGTCGCGCTGGGCAAGCGCGTTCATCGTCGGCAGCAACTCGTGGCGCACGCGGTTGCGAAGGAAGGAAGGGTCGTTGTTGGAGGGGTCATCGACGACTGCAATTCCGAGTGCATGGCAAAACCTCGTCGTGGTGCCATGGCGAAGGGCGAGGATCGGCCGCCGTGGGCCGGGGCGCATGGCGGCGAGCCCACTGCTCGAGGCGCCGCGCATCAAGTTGAGCAGCACGGTCTCGGCCTGGTCGTCGGCGGTGTGGCCGGTCATCACGTCGTCGGGTAGCACCGCGTAGCGGGCGTCTCGCGCCCTCGCTTCCAGATTCGATCCCTGGGCAACGTCGATGGTTTCGCCGCGAAACGTCGCCCCGAATCGTGCGGCGGCCGCCGACACGATCTCGGCCTCATCAGCGGATCCGGCCCGAAGCCGGTGGTCGACGTGCACTGCCGTCACCGTGCAGCCGGCGGCCACGGCCAACACCATCAGCGTCATCGAATCGGCGCCGCCGGAAACTGCGCAGGTGACCTCTGTGCCCGATGGTGGAAATGTGCATTTGGCCAACAGATTCTGCGTGGCCGGGGCGGCGTCAGCCAACGAGTGCACCGATGCGATCGAGCCACTGTTGCGGATTGCGGATCTCATCCAACGAGGGCAGATTTGCCGGGTCCTTCCAGCACACATCGACGGCGCGGGGTCCGCCGACGGCCTCGATGGCGGCGATGAATCGTTCACCGGCCGCGTACTGGTTGAGCTTGCCCTCGATGCCGGTGAGTCGCAGCGTCAGCCGGCTGAGCGGGTTGGATCGGCGTCGCCGCGCCTGCAGCACTGATGTGAATCGTGCGGCCGACGGCACCAGGTCGCCGACTGCTCGGCTCATGGTCACGTCTCCGTGACCCTCCAGGAGCGACATCAATCCGGCGATTTGTTGGATAACCAGGCGTTGTTCGGGCGACGCCAGCAATCCAAAGACGCCGCTGTCGCGCACACGTTGGCGGGCCCGATCCCTGTCGCTGAATGCCTC
>JANNHY010000373.1:0-2503 GCA_031404635.1 Ilumatobacteraceae bacterium | reverse complement strand
CCGCTCGCCCTCTCAGCCGCGGGTCGAAGAAGTCGTGCGCACGTTCTGCTCGAAGGTGTCGAGCGACTTGATGTCGACCAGCAGCCAGGTGCCATCGTCGGCCAGCGCAGCGCGGATCGCCTCCATCATCTGCTGCGGGTGAGTCATGTCGTGGACGCAGTCGAACGTCGTCACCAGATCGACGGAGTGGTCGGTGGGCAGCGGTGAATGGCGTGGATCGTAAAACGTCGCGTTGGTCACGCCGGCCTCCGCCTTCTTCTCCTCGGCCCGGTCCAGCGCATAGCGGGAAATGTCGTAACCGACGAAACTCGATCTCGGAAACGCCGCGGCCATCAACAACACGGCTCCACCGGCGCCGCAGCCGACATCGACGACACACGCGCCCGCCGTCAACCGGTCGAGCACACCTTCGAGCGCGGGCAACACGGTGGGCAGGAGGAATGCGTTGTTCCATGGCTCGAAGCTGCGCTCGATGCCGACGGCACCGTCGGGGCCTTGACTGTCGAAGTCGTGCCCGACGCCGGTGACGAAGCTGTCGCGCAGCTTTACGAGTGACTGCATCGTTTGCGGCAGCCGATGGAACATTCCCATCCCGAACGACGGATGATCGGGTGTGGCCAGTACGGCCTCGGCCTCCGGTGAGAGCGAGAACCGCTGCTCGTCGTCGACGTCGATCAGCTTGGCGGCCGCTTGGTTGTACGCCCACTCGCGGACCCACCGCTCGTGCAGGCCGGCATGTTCCGCCAACACGGCGGTTGTCAGCGGCGACCCGGCGCGCTTCATTGCCGCATACAGGCCAAGTTGGTCACCTAGGTGGACCATTCCCGCCGTCACCGCTCCGTCGAGTTTGGAGAACAACTCGAACGAGTAAAGCTTCAACTTGTCGGGATCGATCGCAATCTCGCTGCTCATGCCGGGTCGATGAACACAGCCTGGCGATTCTCGAAGTTCGCCATGACCGCCTCGATCTGATTCGGCCGCCCGATCAAAGCGCTGATCACTCGGCGCTCCTCGGCGAATTGCTCCGCTGCGCCACGATTGAACAGCCCGTTGAGCAATGCCTTCGCGCCCCGTACGGCGTCGGGGCTGCGGCCGGCGATCTCGCGCGCCAGCGACATCGCCTCGTCGTATGGCCAGTTCGACAACCTCGTCGCCAGGCCCAAGGCATGCGCTTCGCGCCCGTCGAACATCCTCGCGGTGAAGACAAGTTCCTTGGCGATGTCGGCGCGAACCAGCGAGCTGAGCATCAGTGTGCCGGTCATGTCGGGAACCAGCCCCCAGTGCACCTCGCGCACGCTGATCTTTGTGTCGGGATGGACGAGGCGGATGTCAGCACCGAGGGCGATCTGAAATCCACCACCGAGAGCATGGCCGTGCACGGCTGCGATCACCGGCACCGCTATCTCCTGCCATACCCAGCAGACCTGCTGGCCGAGGTGGGTGATCCGGCCTTCCTTCATCGCCCCAGGATTGCCCTTGTCGGCCTCGGCCGGTGGGTCGCCGCCGGCCATCATCTGGAACGAGGAGAAGTCGAGTCCGGCGCAAAACGACGAGCCCTCGCCGCTGAGCACGACAACCCTCACACCGGGCTCGGTTTTCAGTCGCTCACCGACGTCGGCGAGCGCTTCGAACATGGCGCCATCGAGGGCATTGCGTTTCTCGCGACGATTCATGCGGACATCGGCGATGCCATCGGAAATCGTGAGGGTGACGCGATCAGACATGACCCGAGTGTTGCAGGTCGTGCATCGTCGTGTCCCGCTGACACACTGAACGAATGAAGCTGAATCTCTCCGCCGACGAAGTGCTCACCTCGACCCGAGCCGTGCGCAAGCGCCTCGATCTCGACAGGCCGGTCGAGCGAGAGGTGATCGAGGAATGTCTGCAGATCGCCCTGCAGGCGCCGACCGGCGGAAACAGTCAGGGCTGGCGATGGCTGATGGTCACCGACGACGTCAAGAAACAGGCCCTCGCCGACATCTATCGGGCCAATTTCGCCGAGTACGCCAAGATCGCCGAATCGAATACCTACCGCGAGGGCGACCTGCGTTTCGAGCAGCGCGACAAGGTCACCGAGTCGGCCATTTATCTTGCCAGGAACTTCCATCGCGTTCCGGTGCTGATGATCCCCTGCCTCACCGGCAAGCTCGACAAGGCGCCGACCTTCATGGCGGCCTCGGCTTGGGGGTCGCTTCTCCCGGCCGTGTGGAGTTTCATGCTGGCCGCACGCGAGCGCGGCCTCGGCACATCATGGACGACCATCCACCTGATGAACGACGGCGAGCAACGGGCCGCCGAACTGCTCGACATCCCCTTCGACACAGTCACTCAGGCCGGTCTCTTCCCGATCGCCTACACGGCCGGCATCGACTTCAAACCGGCGAAGCGTCTCCCCCTCGATCCCATCCTCCACTGGACAGGCTCGCCCCATCGCCCGGCGGAGCTGGTCGTCCGTGACGCCGGGAAACACCGGCCTATCTCCCAGACGATCCTCGATGGCGCG
>JANNHY010000372.1:0-6957 GCA_031404635.1 Ilumatobacteraceae bacterium | reverse complement strand
CGCTTTGGTGTTTAACTTAGTGCGTAGCTTCAAAGCGTATGGCAGGTTGGGAACCTGCCATACGCTTTGAGAAGAAATACATGTTGCTCACCAAGGACGACGAGGTTCGACTCGCCAAGCAGATCGAGGCCGGCAAGGCTGCGATCGAGGAACTCGACCAGATGGGCAAGGACGTAACTGCCGCCAAGAAGCGCGAGTTACGTCGCGCAGCACGCGAAGGCGAAGACGCCGAACGGGCATTCGTGCAGTCCAATCTGCGTCTGGTGGTGTCGATCGCCAAAAAGTACCAGGCGTCGGGGTTGCCCCTGCTCGACCTGATCCAAGAGGGCAACCTCGGGCTGATGCACGCCGTCGAGAAGTTCGACTGGCGCAAGGGCTTCAAGTTCTCCACATATGCCACGTGGTGGATCCGCCAGGCGATCACTCGTGGCATCGCCAACACCGGGCGCACCATCCGGCTACCGGTGCACGCCGGCGACACGTTGGCTCGCCTGCAGAAGGCCCGCAGCCGACTGGAGCTCAAGCTCGGCCGCCCTGCCACCTTGTCAGAGCTGGCCAAGGAAGTGGAGATGCCCGAAGACAAGGTCACCGAGGCCCTGCGATTCGCCGCCGAGCCCTTGTCGCTCAGCGAGCCGTTGCGTGAGGACGGCGACGCCGAGTTGGGCGACGTGGTCGAGGATCGTTCGGCGGAGTCGCCGTTCGAGGTGGCTGCTACCGCGCTATTACCCGAGGAAATCGCTCGGCTGCTGGCGCCGTTGGACGAACGCGAGCGCGAGATCCTCAAGCTGCGCTTCGGGCTCGACCGTGGCGAGCCGCGCACCCTGGAGGAGGTCGGCGAGCATTTCAACCTCACCCGCGAACGAATCCGCCAGATCGAGGCCAGGGCGATGAGCAAGCTGCGTCACCCGTCCAGCGACACCGGTGCCCGCGACCTCCTTGCCGTCTGACCACAACGGCTCGCCCCGCGGCACATGGTCGCGCAGCAGGGCCGTACCTTGCGTCATGCTGGTGGCATGATCGAAGTCCGCGAAGCGGCGATCGGCGACGCCGATGCGATCGCCAGCGCGCACATCGACGGCTGGCGTGTCGGGTACCGCGGCGTTGTTCCAGACGAGTTTCTTGACGCTGAGGAGTTCGCCACCTCGCGACGCGACCGGTGGCGGGCGTGGACTTGGCATTCGTTACCCGGGTCACGGCTGTTCGTGGTCGCCCTGCAGGAGCGGGTTGTCGGGTTCGGGCACGCCGGACCGGCACGACTCAATCCGGTCTGTGACCAGAGCGGCACCGATGCGACCGCCGAAGCAACCGCCGTCGAGACAACTGCCGGCGGCCGCGGCGAGGTCTACGCCTTCTACCTGCACCCCACGGCGTGGGGTAGCGGCGGCGCCGGTGCGCTGATGAGCCGCTGCGAGGAGTTCCTCCGCGACGAGGGATTCGGCTCGGCCGTGCTATGGGTGTTGCGCGACAACCCACGGGCGCGAGCGTTCTACGAGAAGGCCGGGTGGCTGTTCACCGGGCAGGAGTCGACGTTCGCTGCATTCGACTCGCCCCAAGCGGCGCTCCCCGAGGTGCAGTACGAGGTCAGGCTGTAGCTCAAGTTCCGATTCGATTGGTTCGATACCTCTAGTGTGGAACTGCTGCCCAACTCGATGTCGTTTCGCGTCATCTCCACCCTCGACGTCGACGACGAGAGTGAGATACCGGCTGACTTCACGGGGCGCATCCGCAGATCGTTCAACGGCGCCGAGTCGTACGTGGCCTGGTTCACCGACGGGCGGCTCGACAACCCGGACCGGAACCACCCCGCCTACCGCCGGTTCCGCGCCGATGGCCAGGTCAAATACGAGATGTTCTACGAAAGCGGCGAGCTGCAGGACCCGACCGATCGTGACGCTGCAGTGCGCGGATACTTCGCCAATGGCAAAATTCACTACGAGGAGCACTACCGCGAAGGCAAACGCAGCGACGCCGCAAACGGCAGCCCGGCAGTGTCGAAATGGCGCTCCGACGGCACGCTGCGGCATCAACTCCGCTACCGCAGCGGCCAACGAATCACCGGCCACCACTCGTAGCCCGATCGCAGAGTCTTTCGCGCCCACCTGCTCGCCTTGTGGAGTGTTTCGACGCACCCAGGCAGGCGCGAGACACTCCACAGGCCGTTGCCGACCTAAGGTCCGTCCTCATGGAAGGGGCTCATGATCTCGGCGGTATCGGTGGCTTCGGAAGCGTCCGCACCGACGACGGCGAACTGGCCCATCACGAGCCGTGGGAGCTTCGTGCCCAGTCGCTCGCGTCCGCCGTGTGCCGGGGTGCGCGACCGTGGATCGAGGGGCTTGATCCGCCGACCTATCTCACGACCCCGTACTACGGCCGCTGGCTGCTGGCCGCCGAGCGGGCGTCCGTCGCCAACGGAATCGTGTCGAGAGCGACGCTGGAAGCTTGGCAGCGACGCATACGCGTCGGCGAGTCTCCGCCGGTCGTTCGCGACGACCGGCTGCGCTCCAGACAAGCGCATGCCATGACCACGCCGTCGCCGATAGCTTCGGCCCGGCAGCCGTTCTTCGCCGTAGGCGACTCCGTTCGGGTCAAACGGATCTACGAACCGAATCGGCACCACCGCATCCCGCGCTATGTCCGCGGAGTCACCGGCTCGATCGAAGCGATCTGTGGCGAGGACAACATCGCCGGCCACGACAGCAACGCTGTCGAGCCGTTCTACACGGTGCGGTTCTCGTCGGGCGACGTGTGGGGCGAGCGCGGCGACGAAGCGCCGTTTGTCATCCACGTCGATCTCTGGCAGAGCTACCTGGAAAGCGCCGTTTCGGCATGAGCGGTCACGATCACCCCGACGACGATCACGACCAGGATCATGGACACTCGCACTATGAGCTGCCGAAGTCGCGTCGCGCCCGCTCCGAGTTCGAGCTGCGCACGTTGGCCCTCGAAGCGGCCCTGACCGAGAAGGGCATCGTCAGCACCGACTCGATCGATGCGTTCATCGAGATCATCGAGCAGCGGATGGGGCCCCACCTCGGCGCCAAGGTCGTCGCCAAGTCGTGGGTGGACCCGGAGTACAAGGCGCGCCTACTCGCCGACGCCAATGCGGCGATGGCCGAACTCGGCATCGCTGGCGCCGAGGGTGACAACATGCGCGTGGTCGAGAACACTCCACTCGTGCACAACCTGGTCGTGTGCACGCTTTGTTCGTGCTACCCGTGGCCTCTGCTGGGGGCGCCGCCCATCTGGTACAAGAGCTTCGCCTACCGGGCGCGGGCGGTGGCCGAGCCTCGTGCCGTGCTTCGGGAGTGGGAGACGGAACTCGACCCAGAGGTCGAGGTGCGGGTGTGGGATTCGTCGGCCGAGGTGCGGTACCTCGTGCTGCCGGAACGCCCGAGCGGCAGCGAGGAAATGAGCGAGGACGATCTGGCAACACTCGTCAGCCGCGACTCGATGATCGGAGTCGCCAAGGCTATTTCGCCGACGTCTCGAAACTGAGCAGGCGGTCGCGAAGCTGTGCCCAGCCGTCCGCCGGGATCTGCCGGTCGGCGAGCTGCAAGCCGTGCACGTCGAACGAGCGAACTCCCCATGCGACGGCGACACTGCCCGACCACAAGCGGTACAACTCGACGTGGGCGGCGGGGTCGATCTCCAGCGTCTGGGCGAGCACCGTGCGATCATGAGCGAGCGGCACGACCTCGATGTCTACGCCGCCTTCGTCGTATCGGTAGGCCGCCACCGCTGCTCGCTCGTGGGCGAGGTCGGCGTTGGTCACCAGATCGTGGTCGGCGACGAGCCGTTCGAGGGCGACGACCCACGACTCGTAGTAGGCGCGTTCGGGTTTCTCGGCGAGCGCGGCGATGAGCCTTTCGCGGAACGCCTCCCACGGCGACCCGAGTTGTTCGACGGTGTCGAGCGCGAGGCCGAAGGCGCGGCCCTCCCACGGTGCGGCGAACACAGGCTCGCCGCCTGACATCGGCGGCAACGCACCCGCCAGACTGGCCGCCGCGGCGCGCACGGTGTCGGGACTCACCCGGCAAGCGTAGGACGCAGGTAGCAAGTGTCGCGGCACCGGGGCATCTGCTGCCATACACCCGGGCACGGGTCCTCAACTGGCTACGCCGCAAACATCCCCACGCCAACTGAAAGCGGCTCATGACGCACCCATACGAAAGATCTTGAAGTGGGCCGTGATGGGCACCAGGAACCAGCTCGGCATGGGTGACGTCCAGCGCGGTGACTAGTCGTGCACCCTGATGCCGATCGCAGTTATGGCGCTACTTGCAGCGGGTCCACGGCGTTTGGTGACCGGCGCCCCGCATAGGGGCTGGAGCCGTCAAACGCTGCACCAAGTAGCGCCGATTGCCCGACGCGCTGACTCCCTGCTGGCGCCCTGACACAGAGTCAGAACACGCCGAGTTGCGGGTCTGCGCCGAGTCGCGTCGCTGCCTCGATGCACTCACCCGCGATGTGGAGCGCTTCCTCGGACTCCTCGAAGGTGACAGGGTCGTAGGTGACAGGGTCGTAGGTGACAAGGTCGTAGCTCGAAGGATCCGGATACTCGGCCTGGTAGGACGGGTTCGCCGAGCAAAGTAAGCTCTGAGCTGCACGTTGTTGGCGGAGGTGGACGGGAATCCGCTCACTCACGCGTATGCCCAGCTAGATCGCTCGCGATCGCTTCGCCGAGCCGGATTGAGACTTCCACTGAGACTTATCGGCTCGGTCGATGCACCGGCGCGCTCGGCCGAGGGCGTGTGCTGTCGCGTGCGGCTGGGCGCAAGGGTGGGTCACCGAACGAACGACATGCGTGGTTCGGACGTGAAGCGTCTCTCTGCCCGAACGCTGGTTAGCCGGTCTGCTGCAATCGGTACTCGCGCAGCACTCGCGGTTGAACGGCTGATGCCGACGCCTGATCGCCATGCAGGACGTCCGGGTCGAGATCGATGCCGTTCGGCCAGCTCAAGGTCCCAGCAACCGAGTCCACCGTTGCTTTAGCGAAAACCACGTCGTCGTCAATCGTTGCGAGCACTCCGGGGAGCCTGCCGGCAAAGTCGAGTTCCCGCACGAGGCCATCGGAGAACACGACGCGCAGCGCTCGTGCACCAAGGTGCTCGACATCGGTCACTCGGGTGAGCGTGGCCATCTCCACAGGCTACTGGAGGGGCTCGATCTTCGACAGGGCGGCGGGCTCCTGGGCCAATTCCCAGTTCTGGACGAGCTCGTCGTGATGCAGGGTTCGCCATTGCTCGACGAGGCGCATCGCTGTGTTCGGTAGCTCGCCCCGGATCGTTGATCCGTCGGCGATGCGGATCAATGCTTCGTGTTCGGCGTAGATCGCGTGGAAGTGGGGTGGATTGTGATCAGCGAAGTACATGTAGATCACGATCCCGTAGAACTCGCTGAGCCGGGGCACCCGCACAACCTACGGCTCAGAAGCGGGGCTGACCGAGGAACGGGTCTGCCTCCGGGTTGGTTGACTCCTATCGTCCGAGGATTTGGTCCTCACAGGAAGAGGCATCCGGGACTACCCCAGTTCGAGTCCGCTGCTGAGGCTCGTGTCGTCGCGGGTGACTGGTGCGCTCGCGGGCGGCGTACCGGTGAAGGTCGTGTCGCAACGCGTCGGTCACGCTGACGTCGGAGTCACCTTGAAGGTGTACGCCCAGGTGCTGCCCGGCGACGACGAGGACGCCGCATTGCGAGCCGACTCGCTGCTGGCCCCATGAAGTCGCATGGCTCCGGGTTTCTAGCGTAGGACTTCGGCCACCCGGTGGACGTCGGTGTCGGCGTTGGACACGTAGGCTCGCGAAGCAAGGATGTGAAGAGATGTCCGATGTCGAGAAACCGTCGTGGTGGCGATCCGCGACGCCGCCTCTGAACTGGCCGACCGCAGGCGGGACGTGGCACGGGCGTGTCAGCTTGCCCGAGCATCTCTCGTGGTCAGGCCCGAGTTCGACTCGATCTCGACGACCCTGCCGAACTGCGCGTCGTGTACGCGACCGTGCTGCGCGAGGGCTCAGAGGACGATGTCCGCACGTGGATCCATCAGCCAACGCTGCTGGCCATCTGGGACTCCCTGTGGTTGCCATCAGCCGTCCACGAGGCGTGGGACGGCTGGATTCGAGAACACCGCGTGCATGTCGCTGTCTGAGTTCCAGCAGCGGGTCGCATCACTTGTGTTCTCGCTCGCCGAGGCCGAGGGCTTCGCCCTGGCTGGAGGCGGCGCCCTAATTGCTCACGAGGTTGTAGATCGCACCACACGTGACCTCGACTGCTTCGGTCCAACTCGCGCCGCTGTCGATCGGCTCTGGCCGGCGATCCGCGATCGCCTGCTCAGCGAAGGCCTCGAGGTCGACGTCCACCAGTCCGATCACGGATTCGCCAAGATGTCGGTCACCGACCCTGCCGCGGGAGAGCCCACCCAGGTCGACATCGGCTTCGATCCAGCCACGCACGCGGCTATCGCAATGCCCATCGGCTGGGTGCGGGCCCTCGACGACCTGGCCGGCGACAAGCTCCTCGCCTTGTTCGGCAGAGCGGCGCCGAGGGACTTCGTCGACGTGCATGCGCTGCGCGACCACTTCACCCGGCGCACGCTCGAGGCGCTCGCAGCAGCGAAGGATCTCGGCTTCAATCTCGACGTGCTGCGCGATGCGTTCGGTGTGCTCGACGATCTGCCGCAGCGCGTTCGAGGTGGACGACGCGACATTCGACCTCCTTCGAACGGAGTTCCACAGCTGGCGCGACGAGATCGGAGATTCACTCGCCGGATAAGCCAGCAGCGCGTCCGCTACGCACTCGCGCATCGCTCGACAAACGAGCGATATCAACCGGAAATGAAGCGATCCGTCGTCCCACCAGGAGCAGCGTGGAGACGTGCGGCGACCGACGGACGCCAGTCAGGTCACCGACACGGCTGTCGCGAGCGACGGCCGAAAGGGGTGGGGTCACCGGGCGAATGCG
>JANNHY010000371.1:0-3489 GCA_031404635.1 Ilumatobacteraceae bacterium | reverse complement strand
TCTCGTCGACGATTGCCACCAGCGTTGCCGTGGCCAGCCTGGTGTGGTTCGTGCTGCTGCAACCCGAAGTCGGGGTGCTCCCGGATCTGTTCCACGGCATCATCCCGTCGTTGAAGCAGCCCGGGCTGCTGCGCGACCCGGGCACGGCACTGCCGGCGGTCGCCCTCAGCAGCATCTGGGCCAGCCTCGGGTTCACGTTCATCGTCATCACCGCGGCGCTGCAGGGAATCCCCCGCGAGCTGTACGAGAGCGCCTATGTCGATGGCGCCGGCGGATGGATGCGCTTCACCAACGTCACGCTGCCCATGTTGGGACCGACGCTGTTGTTCACCACGGTGGTATTGACCACTCGGGCCTTCCAGGCGTACGGAGAAGTTGCCCTGCTCACCGGTGGAGGTCCCGATCCCGAGCGACCGACGCAGTCCGTTGCATACCTGATCTACGGGCAGAACTCGTTGGTCAAGAACGACATCGGGCTGAAGTCGACGGCCGCGGTGCTGCTGTTCTTCGTCTTGCTGGTACTGGCCGTGGTGCAGTTCCGTGGCCTCGACAAGCGGGTGCACTATGGCAGCTGACACCGGCGCCACCGAGATGCTGCACGGAGCACGCAAGGTCGGACGCTACGCCCTGCTGATCTTGCTCGCCTTCCTCGTGCTCTTCCCGATCTACGCAACGTTGATGCAGGCGCTGAAGAGCGGCCCCGATGCGATCGACCACCCGAAGTCGTTGCTGCCGATCAACTTCACCCTCGACACGCTGCGCAGTGCCTGGCGGATCGGCGACCTCGGTCGGCTGATGTTGAACAGCGTGCTCGTGTCGGTGGCGGTGACGATCGGTGTGGTCATCACCAGCCTGCTGGCGGCCTACGCCTTTGCCTTCCTCGACTTCCCGGGCAAGGGCCCGACCTTCATTTTGTTCCTGGCGACGTTGCTGGTGCCGACCGAAATGACCGTGGTGGTCAATCAGCGCACCATCGACTCGCTCGGTTGGATCAACAGCTACCAGGGCTTGATCGTGCCACTGCTGGCCACGACGTTCGGTACGTTCCTCGTGCGTCAGGTGTTCCTCACCGTGCCGAAAGAGCTCCGTGAGGCTGCGGCGCTCGACGGTGTCGGCCACTTCCGGTTCCTGTTGGAGATAGCCATGCCATTGTGCCGGCCGACGCTCGGGGCGCTGGCGCTGTTCACATTTTACGGCACATGGAACCAGTACCTGTGGCCGCAGGCGATCATCACCGACGATGCCCACCGCACCATCCAGATCGGTCTGGAACGGTTGAAGACGGGTGACATCGACAAGTTCAACCTGGTCACCGCCGGCCTGGTGATCGCCGCGTTACCAATCTTCGTCGTACTGATCGCCTTCCAGCGCCAGTTGGTTCGAGGCCTCACGGCGGGGGCGGTGAAGGGATGAGGAGGCTCACCTCGCTGGCGGTTGCAACACTGGTCGCCGCAGCATGCGGCTCAGGAGACTCGATCATCACCGCCGGACGCGAGCCGGCGGTGGTCACGCAACCGCCACAGGTCACGCTCGCGCCCGGCCAGACCTTGCCGGTCGGCGAGACCCTGCCACCGGTCGAGACGACTGTCGCGCCGACCACGACCGCGGCCCTTCTCGACTCGTTGCCGAATTGCCCCACCGATGCACTGGCGAGCGCAGCCGGCCCCGTTGAGATCACCTTCTGGCACGGCATGCAAGGCCCGAACAGCGTCGAGTTGCAACGACAGACCGACGCCTACAACGCCAGCCAATCCAAGGTCAGGGTCACCGTGATCGAGGGGACCTACGAGCAGACCATCGACAAGTACCTGCAGTCCGGGCAGGGGAGCCGACCGGATCTGGTGCAGATGCCCGAGTACATGGTGCAGACCATGGTCGACACGAAATCGGCGGTGCCTGTCGAGGCGTGTATGAAGTCGAGCGGCTACGACACCAGCGCGTTCCTGCCGACCGTCCTGGGGGCGTATGCCACCCAGGGTGTGCAGTGGTCGATGCCGTTCAACATCTCCAACCCGGTGCTGTTCTACAACAAGAGGGTGTTCGTCGCTGCCGGGCTCGACCCGGAGAAGCCTCCGGCGTCGCTCGACGAATTGCGCTCGGCCAGCGAGGCGATCGTCAAGTCGGGTGCTGCGACGTACGGATTGGCCCTCGACTCGGGTTTCGACTCCGGCGGCGGTTGGTACATCGAGCAGTGGTTCGCCAAGGCCGGTGAGTTCTACGCCGACAACCAGAACGGCCGCACCGCCCGGGCGACGCAGGTCCTGTACAACAACGCCACGGGACAATCGCTGCTCACCTTGATGCAGTCGATGATCATCGACGGGTTGGCGGTCAACGTCGGCGACAACTCGACGACCGGGTTCGACAACTTGCTGAAGCTCGCCGACAATGCCGAACCGGCGGCGATGACGATCGCCACGTCGGCGTCGATCGGCCCGGTGATCAGCGTGTTGGGGGGCGGGCAGTTCCCGCAGATCACCAACGCAGATGTAGGGGTGGCGGCAATGCCCGGACCCGATGGCAAGCCCGGGGCGCTGGTCGGTGGTGCTTCGCTGTGGGTCGTCGATTCCGGCGACGACGTGCGTACCGCGGCCGCATGGGACTTCTCCACCTACCTCACCGCCGCGCAACAGCAGAGCGAATGGTCGTCGGCAACCGGCTATGTGCCGGTGCGAACGGATGCGTTGACCCTCGACCCGTTGAAGACAACGCTGGCGACCGACCCGCGGTTCAGAGTTGCCTTCGACCAACTGTTGTCGTCGCCCGACGCGCCGGCATCGGTGGGTCCGATCGTCGGCCCATTGCGCGAGGTGCGCACGGTGACAGCGCAAGCTGTCGCCGCGATTTTTGGCGGTGCCGACGTGGCAACGACGCTGGCCACCGCGACGGCGCAGGCCAACGCGCTGATCGCCGACTACAACTCGCGCAACGGCTGATCCCGGCGGCGGTGGTCCGTCTCGGTGATGAGAGATGAGCCGCTCGGTGACGCACATCTCTCATCGCGCCTCGTTGGTCGTGGGCGGTGATGAGAGATGAGCCGCTCGGTGACGCACATCTCTCATCGCCGGCGGGAGACCGAGCCGGGTAGCGTGTCGAGCCATGGCTACCCCCTTTCCCGCCCTCGACGGTTCCGCGCCGCGTAAGCAGCAGTTCGATTCTGCCCCCGACATGGGCATCGACACCAGCAAGCGGTACACCGCCACTATGGACACAAGCATGGGCTCCCTGGTGATCGCTCTCGACGCGCTCAACGCCCCGCTTTCGGTCAACAACTTCGTGTTTCTCGCCGCTCACCACTACTACGACGGCGTCGTCTTCCACCGCATCATCAACGGCTTCATGTGCCAGGGCGGCGATCCAACCGGCAGCGGCCGCGGCGGCCCCGGGTATCGCTTCAACGACGAGCCCGTGAAGCAGAAGTATCAGATCGGCTCGATGGCCATGGCCAACGCCGGGCCGAACACCAATGGCAGCCAGTTCTTCTTGATC
>JANNHY010000370.1:0-10020 GCA_031404635.1 Ilumatobacteraceae bacterium | reverse complement strand
TCGACACAGGGCTCTTCGCCGCGTCTGCACCACGTCGCTTTTGCCTGTCCAGAGTCGCACCACATCCTCGGGCTGGCCGACACGCTCGGATCCACCAACGAGTATCACCACATCGAACGCGGCCCAGGCAGGCACGGAGTGTCGAACGCCTTCTACCTGTACCTACGCGACCCCGACGGGCACCGTGTCGAGATATACACCACCGACTACTTCACCGGTGACCCGGGCCACCAACCATTGCGGTGGAGTGTCAACGACCAACGGCGCCGCGACTTCTGGGCCAACCCGATCGTGCCGAAGTGGTACGAAGAAGCCAGCCGCGTGCTCGACCTCGACGGCAACGTGCAGCCGATACGCGAACGCAGGAGCGACGAGCAGCGCATTACCGTCGGCGCTGACGGCCACGGTGTAACCCGATGATCACCGCTGAGCTCGCCTTCGAACTGGCCAAGCGACACGAGTGGGCGCGCCTCGAAGTAACACCGATCGACCCGATCACCGTCGACCATCCCGATCTGACCATCGACGACGCGTACGCCGTGCAGCAGGCGTGGGTGGATCTGCAGATCGCCGGCGGGGCCAAGTTGGTTGGCCGCAAGATCGGCTTGACGTCGCGGGCCATGCAGCAGCAGATGAAGATCGACGAACCCGACTTCGGTGCGCTGCTCGACTACATGGTGATGACCAGCGGTGTCGAACTGCGCCACGCCGACTTCGTCGATCCAAAGCTCGAGGTCGAGGTGGCCTTCATGATCGGCGAGCGATTGAGCGGCGAAGCGGTCACTGTCGAGGAGGTTCTGGCGGCAACCGATTACATCCAGCCGGCGTTCGAAGTGATCGACGCTCGCAGCTACAGGGTGCACCCGATCACCAAACGCGCCAGAACGATTGTCGACACCATCGCCGACAATGCTGCCGACGCGGGGGTCATCCTCGGTGGCGAGAAGGTCAAGCCCACAGATGTCGACATGCGCTGGATCGGCGCGATCTTCTCGTGCAATGGCGTGGTCGAAGAGACCGGGCTCGCCGCCGGGGTGCTCGGCCATCCGGCCAACGGCATTGCCTGGGTCGCCCGGCGCATCGCCCCGTACGGTCTGGCGATCGAGCCCGGCCAGATCATTCTTGCCGGGTCGTTCACGCGGGCCTCTTCAACCAAACCCGGCGACCACTTCGTGGCCGACTACGGCCCACTCGGCACAGTGACCTGCAATTTTGTCTGAGCGTCCACCGATGCGCTGGTGCAACGCCCGAGCGATTCTCGAAGACTTCGCAATCATCAACTGGTGTGTCGACCCCGACCGCCTGCGACCCCACCTGCCCGCCGGGTTCGAACCGGAGGAACGGTCGGGGAAGGCCTTCATCGCCATGGTTGCGTTTCGGAGTCAGGGCTTTCACTTCCGCGCCGCACCGTTCGCCAGAATCTCGTGCGGTCAGGCCGACTACCGCGCCTTGGTTCGTCATGGCGAGGAATGCGGCGTTTGGTTCTTTGGCGGATCGCTCTCGAGCCGACTCGTCAACGTCGCCAACACACTGTGGAAAATGCCGTGGCGCTACACCTCGATCGGCATCACGGCATCATCGAACGGCGACACCGGTCACTGGAACTTCGACGCCATAGGCGATTGGGGAGCGGCGACAGTTGCCTTGACCCGCACTGGTCGACCCTTTGTCGCGCCGGTCGACTTCGGCGATTCCAGCGAGTCTGCAGCGATGCTGGTCGATCCGCTCGTCGGGTGGTATCCACGGCGCGATGGAGGGATCGGGCGGTACTCAGTGTGGCACGAACCCCTACAACTGGGCGAGGCCCAGGTCGAGGTTGCCAGGTGCGACGTCTTCGAACGCCTTGGAGTGATCGATAGCGAGCAGCATCCGATCGGTGCCGGCCTGCAACAGCGGATTCAGTTCGATATACACACCCCGCCGACACGAGTCGAAACCGGGGGTCACACCCGCCTCTTGGTAACCGAATTGGTCAGGCCGGGCGAACGCGGACGATGGGGATGCGCCGCTCCGTCTTGGCCCGATACTCCGCGTAAGGCGGATAGATCGCCACCATCTGTTTCCACAACCGATCCCGATCCTCGCCATCGGCAACTGTTTCGGCGACACATCGAACGATCTCGGCGCGCTCTTGAATCGTCACGGACGGATCGGCGACGAGATTGAAGTACCACAACGGATGTTGCGGGCGACCGCCGTATGAGGCAACCAAGATGTAGTCGTCGCCATCGCGGCTGAAGATCAAGGCGTTGCGTCTCAGCTCACCCGACTTGCGGCCTGTCGTCGTCAACACGATCGTCGGATACCCCCGCCACATGAAGCCGTCGTCACCGCCGCTCTCGACGTACTTCCGGGTGTGCTCGGCCACCCAATCGAGTGCACTGTCCAACGGTTGGTCGCTCATTGGTCTCTCCTCATTGTCCCGTCACCCTTGGGCGCGATCTGGGCACTGACGGTTCCAGCCCTCCGCAGGTTGACGACGTCGAGGAGATCGGCGTGGAGTTGCTTGTTGGCCGCGACGATATCGCTGACGCCCGAGCCGAGGTTGACCGGTTCGCCGCCGAACCCCGTCGCCACTGCCCCGGCCTCATCCAGCAGCAGCACGGCGGCCGCGACGTCCCACGCATACGTGGCATCCTTCTCGACGAAGCCGTCGAGCTTGCCGGCGGCGACATAGGCGAGGGCGAACGACGGGCAGCCGATGGCTCGAGTGCCACGGCAGTGCAGATGCATCTGCTCGATCCGCAAGACGTGTTCGTGGATGATTGCCGGGTCGTCGTTCTGAAGGCCGGTCGCAATCAAGGCATTGCCGATTTCGGAGGTGTCGCTCGGCTTGCAGCCCGTCCCGCCGCCGCGCTCCACCGCGAACATCTCGTCGCGCAACGGGTCGAGCATTACACCGGCCAGGAGTGGCCCGACCGTTTCGCGGACGGCGATCGACACACCCCACGGTGACATGCCGCGGGCATAGTTCGACGTGCCGTCGAGAGGGTCGACGATCCAGGTGTAGGCGCCGTCGGGATTGCCTGCCGAACCCTCCTCGCCGAGGATCGCGTGATCGGGATAGCGGCCGAGCAGCAACTCGACGATTGCCGAATGCGCTGCCTGGTCGGCCCACGTCACGATGTTCGAGCGAGCGGATTTCTGATGGATCTCCGGTGGGCGCCGCAGGCCTTCCATCAGCTTCTCGGCGCCGACACGGGCGGCATCGATCGCGGATTCCAACAGGCTCGTGTGGCTCATTGCGGCGAAGCTAGCATCGACGTTGTGGCGGCCCGCTTGGGAACGCGCGGCACACTCGGCGTGGTCACCATTGTGGAGCGCGCCGAGACGTGAGCGTCGAGCCGCGGGCGCAGCGGCGAGCTACGGTAAGCGCATGATCGTTGCCCTCGTCAATTTCGCCCTACCGGCTCCGCTCTCCACCGACGAGGCCCGGGCCATGTTCGAAGCCAGCGCACCGAGCTACCAGAAAGTCGATGGCCTTCGCCGCAAACATTTCCTGTTGGCCGACGACGGCCACAGCGCCGGCGGTGTGTACCTGTGGGACAGCCGCGAACAAGCCGAGGCCTTGTACGACGCGGAATGGCGCACCCGCGTCGCCGCCCGCTACGGGTCGGAGCCGCAGGTCACGTACTACGACAGCCAGGTCACGGTCGATCCGTCGTCGATCATCGTCGGCTAGCGACGGGCCGCCTCAGCCCCAACGCCAGCCCGAGCGCCTGGACCCCAGCGAAAGCAAACGCCAGGCTGAACGAGTTGACGGTGCCGTCGAAGGCTCGATCGAGCCGCGAACCGACGATTGCTCCAACCGCTGTGGTCACGGTGGCATACACCGCGGCGGCCGTGCCGGCGACGTGGCCGACTGGCACCATCGCCGCGGCGTTGAGATTGGGGAACAACACGTTGTGGCCGACGAGCACCAACGCCAGCAGGATGACGAACGGCCAGAACGAGGGCCGGCCACCTGCGCTGCGGCTCAGGGCGTACATCGCCACACCTGCTGCGGTGTACGCCATCAACGTCGAGCGGATCAGCCGATCGAGGCCGATTCGCTCGACGTTGCGTCCAACCGCCATCGAGCCGGCCCCCATCAAGATCGCCGTACCACCGAAGATGAATGGGAACCACGAACGGCGATTGAAAACCTCGTCGATCACCCGCTCGGATGATGCAAGGTACGACGAGAACGCACCGAACAGGGCCACGCTGGCCAACGTGTAGAGCAGTGCAGCACGACTGTGGACGATCGCCATCGAAGCAACCCACACCTGACGGAAGTGCAGGGGTTGGCGACGCTCGACGGGCAACGTCTCGGGGAGCCGCAACGACCACAGCGCAATCGCTACGCCGAAGGCCGCACAGAAAACAAACGTGCCCCGCCACGGCATCACCTTGATGAACGCCGCCCCGAGCGCCGGGGCGACGACAGGCACGAGGATGAACACGGTCATCGCGAAGGCCATCTCGCGAGCCATGTCGGTACCGACGAATCGGTCGCGAATCGTCGCCACGGCAATCACCCGCAACCCGGCCGCCCCGAGTCCCCATACGAATCGGGCCCACAACATCCAGTGCAAGCTCGGCGCCGCGGCGGCAGCGAGAGCCCCGCCCACGAACAGCGCGCAACTGGCGAGCAGCACCCACCGGCGACCGAAGCGGTCGGCCAGGAGACCGAACGGGATCGGCCCAAACGCCATGCCAAGGAAAATCGCTGTGACCAACCCGGCGGTCGCCGCCGAGTCGGGAGCCAGTCCCAGATCCGTACGGATGCGACCGAAGGCCGGCAGGATCAGATCGATCGAGATCGCCGCCGACGCCATCGACAAACCGGCGAAGGCGCGAAGCTCCAAGCGCGACGGCCGTCGACGAACATCGGCGTCGGCCACCGTCATGCGCAGAACTCGGCCACCGCCAACACCGCTACAGCTGTCGACCGTCGAGGTAGACCACACCCCTTGTGCCGTCGACGGTGACCATTTGGCCGGTCTTGATCGTGGTCGTACCGGTCACGGAACCCACAACCGCGGGAATGTCGAATTCGCGGGCGACTATGGCGCAGTGGCAGAGCACGCCGCCGACGTCGCTGACGACCGCTCCGGCAATCGAGAACATCGGAGTCCACGGTGGCAGAGTCATCTCGCAGACCATCACCTCGCCGTCGTCGAGATCTCCCGCTTCGAGCAGGGAGCGCACGACCCTGGCCGTGCCCGTGTATTGACCCGAGGAACCGGCAACGCCTTTCAACACGAGGGGATCCGGATTCTCCTCGGGTGGTGTGACGCCGAGCAGACGCACCACGAGGGCGTCGATGAACGGATCGGGCACGTCTGCGGGGGGCGGCGGCGCACCGAGATACCCGGGCGCCGGAGTGGAAGCA
The DNA here is from genome assembly GCA_031404635.1 of Ilumatobacteraceae bacterium. Taxonomy (GTDB): domain Bacteria; phylum Actinomycetota; class Acidimicrobiia; order Acidimicrobiales; family Ilumatobacteraceae; genus JAENVT01. The sequence continues at coordinate 4,643 of JANNHY010000370.1, read as the reverse complement.
GCAGCGGCCATGCTGGCCCGACGCTCGGCGACCAACGCCCGGCGATCGCCGCCGTTGTGCAACGCGTCGACCAACTCTGCCTTGTACAGGAGGTGGGCGTCTTCGACATCGTCGGTCACCCCGTCGGCCACCAGACGCCGCCCGACGGCAGTGACGAACCGGCGGAACACGCCGACACCGAGTTGGTCGATGTAGAAGGCGTGGTCTTCGGTGATCGGGAAGCTGTACTTGGCGGCCTCGTACAGGTTGTTGAATTCGGCAAGCTTGGCGGGGTCGTCGACGAGGATGCCGCGAGCTTTGGCCATCAGCTCCTCGCGCAGCTTGACGCCGCGCTGGTAGAGGATCTCGGGATCCTCCTTGTCGTCGAGGTTGATGAACGCGGCGATGTTTGCCAAAGGAATCGATGGGTCCTCGCGCCACGGCACGTCAGCCAGGTCGTACACGGCGTCGCTGCGCCAGCCGTACTCGTGCAAGAACTCGTCGAGCTTGGCGCGGAAGGCGCGCCCTTCTGCGGTGTCGTCGAGCTTGGCGTTGACGGCCTTGGCATCGTTGCCGGCGAACAGTTCGTTGAGTATGAGGCTGTGCTTGGCGATTCGGCTGAGCGCCCACAGCCCGCGGCTGGTATCGACCGAACGGGTGTGCCAACCCTGCAAAGCCTGGTAGGCCTCTGTCGGATCGGTGGGCTTGACGACCGCGTCGTACATGTCGCAGAAGGCGGCACTCGACAGCAGTACGAAATTGATGTGGCCATGAATCCACCACATGTACCGCATGTAATCGGTGAACTCGTCGAGTTTGCTGACGAGTTCGGAGTTGCTCAGCGAGTCGTACTCCTCGGTCTTCAGCTTGCAGTTCTTCTCGACGAGTTCGGGTTTCCACACGTTGTCCCAGCGCGTGCCGACAGTCGGCACACGCTCGGCGAGCGAGTTGTGGTAGCGGGTCATCCGATCGGCGATTTCGGCCTCGTCGGGCAACGGGTGGAAGGCAACGTAGAAGTAGTGGTTGACCTCTTGATAGCTGACCATGATGGGGCAGTCGTACTCGGCCTGCGCCTTGGTGAAGCCGTCGCACAGCGTGCTGACGATCACGTCGTAGCTGAGCGGCGTGATCGGCCTCGGAGCGTGCATCTTGTCGAGGTTCCAGAATCCTTCGAGCTCCGGCCAGACAACTTCGGTCTCGGTGGCGGTCATTGATCAGTCCCCCTGGTGGAGCGGTGAACGGTCCCCAGATCGTCACCGATGCAACGACATTACCAATCCAACGATCGGCGACGCCTACCCCCACAATTGCTTGCTGGCGATCGCTGCACCCTCGGCCAACGCCCGGAACTTCGGCCACACTACGGTCGGGTGCACCTCGGGTGCATAGCTGGCGCGAGATGAGAACCCGCAGTCGGCGCCGGCGATCACATTTTCCTTGCCGACGATCGAGGCGTAGTTGCAGATGAACTCGGCGATCAACTCGGGGTGCTCGACGTAGTTGTTGGCATGGCCGAGCAGACCCGGGATCAAGATCTTGCCGTCGGGAACTCCGACCTCTTGCACCTGACGCCACTCGTGCATGTGCCGCGGGTTCATGACCTCGAACGAATAGGCCTGAGCGCTGATCTTGAAGGTGAACTCCAGCGCATTCTTCAACGGGATATCGGTCAGCCGCGGACCGTGGTTGAGCCCATAACACGTGTGGTGACGGATCCGATCCTCCGGGATGCCGCGCAACGCGTGGTTGAGTGCCTCGACATGGATGGTCGCCGAACGGCGGCGGCTCTCGATCGGCTCCGCCGGATCACAGAGCATGTCGATCAGCCACGGGTCGTCGACCTGCAGGATGAAGCCGGCTTCGACGATGCCGAGGTATTCCTCGCGCATTGCTTCGGCGACAGCATTCAGGTATTCCTCGTGGTCGTTGTAGTACTCGTTGCTACCGAAGCCACTGGGGCCGCTTGCCGGCATGAAGATGTCGGCCACATCGAGCCCCTCGCAGGCCGCCTTGAGATTGTCGATATCGATCTCAAGCAACTTCTGCCCGTCGTAGGAGATCGGACCCCTGCAGATGATCCGCCGCAGCGGACTGACCGCGGATGCGTACTTCTTGAAGTACTCCGTGTAGTACTCGGGGAACATGTCGAACTCGGCCTGCCACGACGGCGCCATCTTCGATGCGCCCATGTCGACCTCGAAGCCGTCGAGGCGGTCCTTGACGTAGCCGAGAAAGCTGACCTTGCTCATCTCACCATCGGCGACGATGTCGATACCCGAGTCGACCTGGTTCTGAACGCTGTTCTTGACGGCGGCGGCGATCTCGCGATCGAGCGCTTGGGCGTCGTACGGCCGGTCGTGTTCGCGCTCCTTCATAATGTCGAGCAGCGAATGCGGCCTGGCCAGGCTGCCGACGTGCGTCGTGAGAATACGCTCGGTGCTCTGCTTCATAGGTCCCCCAACGAGCTCGTGCCGACGATGGATTGTCTCACAGCCAGCCAGTGACCCTTGGCGAACCGCGTCGGCAATGCCGAACTGGGCCAGTGATACGGTCCCGACATGGATTTGCGTCGGCTGACCTACTTCGTGACGGTCGCCGAGGAGCAGCACTTTGGCCGCGCCGCCGCCCGACTGCACATGACCGCTCCCCCGTTGTCACAGCGGATCCGCGAGCTCGAGGCCGAGCTCGGTGTGCAGCTGTTCGAGCGCTCGACCAGACAGGTACACCTCACCCCGGCAGGGTCGCGGCTATTGCACGAGGCACGATCGGCGCTGCGTGCCGTTGAACGATTCACCAGTCTGGCCGACACGTTGCGCCGCGCCGCCGAGCCGACCGATCAGCCATTGACACTGACCTAATTCGGTCAGGCAGCTCGTGGAGATCGCACTACAGGCCTGCCAATCATGACCAGACCCGCGTCAACCGGCCAGGTGTGAGCCCGATCTCAACTTGCGGCGCGATATCCGGCTCACAGCACCTTGCCGAGGTCGAGTTTCGTCACGGACGATTCGGGGGGACGGGGTGCCGTGGCTACCCGCGCCGAGCAGCAACAAGCGCGTTGCCATAGCGCTCGACGTTGGCCAGCTTCACACCCTCGTAGCCGCGGACCTGATCGATCAGACCGACCAACTCGACTGCCTCGGCGTGGTTGGTGGCCAGCATTGCCGAGGCCTCGTCGACCAACTTCATGTACTCGTCGACCAGCGCACGCTCGGTGCGACGCACCTTGGCGTGACCAAATGGGTCGAACGGCGTGCCGCGCAGCCCCTTCATCGCTCGCAGGGCGGCCAGCAGTGGCACTGACCAGCGGCCGAAGCGCAGCTTTCGCCCGAGCCCCATCGACCGCAGCATCGGCGGGTAGAGGTTCCAGGTCGTCTTGGCGCCGTCGCCGAACTGGGCGGTCACCCTCGCCCTCCCGGCGAGCAGCAACCGGGCGACCTCGTACTCGTCCTTGTAGGCCATCACGTGGTGGAGTTGGCGGGCGACCGTGGTCGCGAACGTGCCGTCACCGCCGGCGACCCGCTCGGCGCGGTGAGCCCTCGCGACCACGATGGCATAGCGGGCCGCGTAACGCCGGTTCTGATAGTCGACGAGATCGCCGGCCCGTCGCTCGGCCAGGTCGCCCAGCACCGGGTCGTCGATGTCGTCGATCGCATACCGCTCGATGTCGTAGGCAGCGCTGGCGCCTGCCGCGCTCTCGACCTCGTTGGGATCGAGGGTCCACCTCCGACCCCAGCGGAATGCCGACAGGTTGGCATCGACGGCGGCGCCATTGAGTTCGATCGCCCGCTCGATCGCCTCACCCGGCAGCGGTACGAACCCGGCCTGGTAGGCCACTCCGAGCATGAAGACGTTGGCCGTCACCGCATTACCCAGCAGCGCCGTGACAATGTGCGAGGCATCGACATAGAGGTTGCGGTCGGCATCGGTTCGCTTGGCCAGTTCGGTTCGTAGCGGCGACAGGTCGAGGCCGTGCGAGTCGACCCTGCCGATCATCCGACCCGTCGGAGCGATGCTGGTCGATACCACCGCGACGCTGCTCGCCGCATCAAGGCCGGCGAGATTGGCCGGGGTCGATGACGCCAGTGCGTCGAATGCCATCAGCACGCCGATGCGACCCGGCGTCGGATCACCGATCGTCACCGTCGACACCACCGGCCCGGCCTTCTGCGACAATCCGGTCTGGTCGGCGGTGCGGGCGTCGATCCCGGCGATCTGCGCGGCGGCGGCCATCACCTGACTGACGGTGACCACGCCCGTGCCACCGATACCGGGCATGCGGATGGCGATGTCGGTGGGTACGACGAGAGTAGGCACCGCAAGCTCGCCGTCGGGTGGCGCGCTGCGCCTACCCTTGCTCGCCTTGCCCGGCTTGACGGTGACGAACGCCGGGCAGTCGCCCTTCAGGCAGCTGGCGTCAACATTGCAACTGGCCTGATCGATCACAGTCTTGCGACCGAATTCGGTCTCGGTGGAATGAAGCGACAGGCAGTTCGACTGCACGCCACAGTCGCCGCAGGCCTCGCAGACCCGCTCGTCGATCATCACTCGGAATGAGGGCGGGGCAACGATGCCACGCTTGCGGTCTCGGCGCTTTTCGGCTGCGCACCGTTGGTCGTGGATATGCACCGTCACACCGTCGATCGCCCGCAGCTTGGTTTGGG
>JANNHY010000369.1:0-15781 GCA_031404635.1 Ilumatobacteraceae bacterium | reverse complement strand
CCATGGTTCGTGCTCCTGTCGTTGTTGTACGAAGGCCAAAGGCACTTCTGTGTGTGGACGTCATCCAACCACGGCGCGCTGCACGCCGGTAGTCCGCGTTGATCGGGGTACTGGCAGGGACTCCCAGGAGCCAGGGCGCGGTCGTAGTGTTGGTGCAATGCCCGGCAATGACGACATCCGCGAATTCCTTGTGTCTCGACGCCAGCCGCGACGGTCCATGTCGAATCCGAACACAGCGCTGAGCCCTCCTTCCGGCTCGGCGACGGCACGATTTATCATCAAGGAATAGCCTTGAAACTCCTCACCAAGCAACCTTTGCTCGACGAACACAAGGAGCAGCCGCATGCCTGACCAGCCCACCCCGGCACGGCAGTTGATCGGCGACTTCGCGCCCAAGCTCGTGGAGCTGACCGACGACGTGTTGTTCGGCGACGTCTGGGAACGGCCGGGCCTCTCCAAGCGCGACCGCAGCCTGATCACCGTCGCCGCGCTCGTCGCGCTCTACCGCACCGAGCAGCTCCCCGGTCATCTGCGTCGCGCGATCGACAACGGCCTCACCGAAGACGAACTGATCGAGGCGATCACCCACCTCGCCTTCTACGCCGGCTGGCCGACAGCGATGAGTGCGATCGTCACCGCCAAGCACCTGTTCGAATCGACCGAATAGAGGAGACTCACATGAAGTACACCCGCCTGGGCAGCTCGGGCCTACAGGTCAGCCGGATCGCGCTCGGTTGCATGAGCTTCGGCGACACATCCCGCGGATACAACGAATGGGCACTCGACGACGACGCTGCACAGCCGCTCTTCCAACAGGCGGTCGAGCTCGGCATCAACTTCTGGGATACTGCCAACGTCTACGGCTTCGGAACGTCAGAGGAGATCGTCGGCCGGGCAGTCAAGAAGTACGCCCGCCGCGACGACATCGTGCTCGCCACCAAGCTGTACTTCAAGATGCACGACGGTCCCGGAGGCTCGGGGCTCTCCCGCAAGGCCATCATGGAGCAAGTCGATGCCTCACTGGCCCGGCTCGGCACCGACCACATCGACCTGTACCAGATCCACCGCTTCGACCCCGACACACCCGTCGACGAAACAATGGAAGCGCTCCACGACGTCGTCCGGGCGGGCAAGGCGCGCTATCTGGGCGCGTCGTCGATGTGGGCGTGGCAGTTCGCCAAGATGCAACACGCCGCCGACCTCAACGGATGGACCCGCTTCGTCTCTATGCAAGACCAGTACAACCTGATGCAACGCGAGGAGGAACGCGAGATGTTCGGCCTTCTCGCCGACCAAGGCGTCGGCTCCATCCCGTGGAGCCCACTCGCCAAAGGCCGCCTCGCCCGGCCCTGGGGCGAGCACACCCGTCGCTCAGACAACGACCCCCTCGGACAGAGGTTCGAGAATGACAGTGACCGTCCCATCGTCGAGGCCGTGCAACACATCGCCGAAGCTCGCCAACTCCCAATGGCTCGAGTCGCTCTCGCGTGGGTGCTGAGCAAACCGGTCGTTGCCGCGCCACTCGTCGGACCCACCAAGCCTCACCACCTTGCCGACGCCGTCGCTGCCCTCGACGTCGAACTCACCGACGACGAGATCAGCGCCCTCGAAGCGCCATACACCCCGCACGCGCCAACCGGGTTCTGACGTCGGTCAGGGCTACGCCGACATCGCTCGTTCCATCGACGCGGCGGTGGCGCTCGAGGCTCCAACGTGGCGCGCCAACCCCGAATGGGCTGCGACACTCGGCCACGACCTCGCCGCTTTGGAGGAGTTCATCGCCGCTTCGGTGAACGTGGTGAAAGAGGTCCGCAGCGGCTGGACTGGGGATCAGCCGTTCCTGATCGGCGGCGCGGTCGGTCCGCGTGGTGACGGATACCGCATCGACTCGACGATGGACGCCGACGTCGCCGCCGACTACCACTCCTTCCAGATCGCGTGCATGGCGGCATCCGGCATCGACGTCGTGACGGCGCTTACCATGGGCTACACGTCGGAGGCGGTGGGCATCGCCCGCGCCGCTCAAGCGGCCGGGTTACCCGTTGTGGTGTCGTTCACGTTGGAAACCGATGGCAGGCTCCCGTCGGGCGTGCCGCATTGGTGGCCTGCGAGCCAACGCGTCGGAATTGAGCCACGCTGAACTCGACGAGATGGTGCATCTCGACGAGGGTGATCCTGACGACTTGGCCGTCAGGTATGTGCGGCTTCGCTCAGCTCTGCCCGGCCTCCAGGTGATCGGTGGCTGCTGCGGCACCGATCACCGCCATGTCGCGGCGATTGCCCAGGCGTGGCGGGCCTCGGCCCGGGTGTGAAAGAAAATGCGCACTTGTATCCGACGGGCGACGCGGTCACTCTGTACTGGTAGGAACGGTCGGCTCAACCATGGCCGCAACGAGGGGAGTTCTTGACATGCGCAGCGCTCGCACCGCACGGTGGAAGATGGAGATGGTCGCCGCCCTTGGTTCTTGGTGCTGGAAGCCGGCGGTCAAGAGCGTATCCATGCGGCGTCGGCGCAAACTCGGAGTCGTTGGCGCAATCGCAGGGCTGAGCCTGATGCCGGCATGTGGCTCGAGTAGCACGAGCACCACGGAGTCGACGGCCGCGGCGAGCACGTTGGCAACGACCACCCCCGTCCCTGCAACAACCACATTGCCAGCGACAAGCACGGTCGCGGCAACGGGGACGACCAATGTTGCGGCTGCGACCGGAGACGCAAGTCTGAAGGGTCCCGCCGACGTGGGCGCCGGCGAGAGGTTCGCGGTGGACTGGACGGGGCCGGGCGGGACGGGTGACTTCGTCACGATCGTGGCGGCCGAGGCGGCCAAGTGGACGAATGAGCCCTATTTCTACGCAACGTCTGGCGCCAGCCCAGGGTCGCTCGTCGCCCCGATCAAGGAAGGCGCTTATGCGTTGTGGTACGTCTCCGGAGACACCGACACGATCCTGGCGCGACGCGCCATCACGGTCACGCCATTCTCCGGCGCGTTGGGTGGCCCGGTCGAGGTGGAAGCCGGATCCAGCTTCGAAGTGACCTGGAATGGTCCCAACGGACCGGGGGACTACGTCACGATCGTGGCCGCCGGCACGGCCAAGTGGACCAACGAGAGCTACTTCGACACGAGCAACGGAAATCCGGGCACGCTGGTCGCGCCGCTCGACACCGGAGATCACGTGCTGTGGTACGTCACCGGTGCAGATGGGGCGACCATGGCCAATCGGCCCATCACGGTCACGCCCTACACGGTCACCTTGGACGCTCCCAACGAGGTACGGCGCGGAGCCCAGTTCGAGGTGGCCTGGACGGGCCCGAATGGGCCGTCGGACTACATCACCATCGTGCCGGCGGGTTCACCGCCGGGCACGTACGCGTCTTATGCGTACACGTCCACGGGAAGTCCGGTCACGCTGACGGCGCCCGACACCGCCGGAAGCTACGAGGTTTGGTACGCCTCCGATCGGGTGAAAGGGATCGTCTTCGACTCGATCGACATCGCTATCGCCTGACGTTTCTTGCTGTTCGTGGAGTGCATACGAAAGTGGCTGCGGGTGAAGGAACTGATCCTGAGAGGAGCACTTCTGCTGCTGGCTGGCGTCTACCTCGCGGCAGCAATGTTGTGGGATCGGATGGGCCGAGTGCAGGAGGCGATACAGAGGAACACTCACCTGCTAGACCAAGATCAGTTCGTTCGATGCCGGCAGCGTCCGGTGCAAGTCGGGGGGTGCAGCATGCACACGTCGGAACCAGGTAGTAGGAGCGCTCGTCGGGCCATTGGGGGACGGCGTGGTTGGGCATCCCTCCTCACGGCTGGGCTCCTCGCTCCACTGGCGCTGCCGCTCACGGCGCTAGCGCCGGTCGCAGTGCCGCGTGTGCACGCGGCCGCTGCCGAGCTGTTCTTCTCCGAGTACATCGAGGGGTCGAGCAACAACAAAGCGCTCGAGATCCACAATGCCACGGGTGCTGCAATCGACCTCACCGTCGGCGGCGGATACAACGTCCAAATGTTCTTCAACGGCAACCCGGTGGCCGCATTGACGATCAACCTCACCGGCAGCGTCGCCGACGGTGACGTGTTCGTGCTCGCCCAGTCGTCGGCCAACGCCGCCATCCTTGCCCAGGCCGACCAGACCAACGGCTCGGGCTGGTTCAACGGCGACGACGCGGTGGTGCTGCGCAACGGCACCACGGTCGTCGACGTGATCGGCCAGATCGGCTTCGATCCTGGCACCGAGTGGGGCTCGGGCGTCGCCGGCACGGCCGACAACACACTGCGGCGGAAGAGCACGGTCTGCAGTGGCGACGCCGGTGGGACCAACACGTTTGACCCCTCGGTGGAATGGGATGGTTTCGCCATCGACACCGTCGACGGGCTCGGCTCCCATACGTCGAACTGCGGCGGCAGCGATACGGCGCCTGGAGTGCAGTCCACCAGCCCGGCTGCCGGCGCGAGCGGGGTGTCGGTGTCGGCCAACCTCACCGTCACATTCACCGAGCCGGTCGACGTGACGGGCTCGTGGTTCACCCTGTCGTGCGCCACCAGTGGCGCTCACGCAGCGACGGTCTCAGGTGGCCCGACGGTGTTCACACTCGACCCGACCTCCGACTTCGCCGGCTCCGAGGTGTGCACCCTTGCGGTCCTCGCCGGGCAGGTCAACGACCAGGACGGCAACGATCCGCCCGACACCATGACCGCCGACGTCATGGCCTCGTTCACGACGACATCGTGTGGAGAGCCCAGCACGCCGATCGCCGAGATCCAAAGCGACGACATGGTGTCCCCGCTGGCCGGGTCGACCGGCATCACCACCGAAGCGGTGGTCACCGGCGATCACCAGGGCGCTACAGGTCTCAACGGCTTCTTCCTCCAGGATCCCGCCGGCGACGGCAATCCGGCCACCTCGGAGGGGCTGTTCGTCTTCGTGCCCGCCGCCAACGCGCTGTCGGGCGTGCCAGTCGCGGTGGGCGACACGGTGCGCGTGACCGGACGGGTCGTCGAGTTCCAGGAGCAGACCGAACTCGACAGCGTCACCGGGCTCGCAGTGTGCCGCAGCGGATCACCCCTGCCGGCAACGCCGCTCACCCTTCCCGAGACAACCAACGGTGACCTCGAACGCCTCGAGGGCATGTACGTGTCCATCGCCCAGACGCTCACGGTGCAGCAGAACTTCTTCCTCGGTCGCTTCGGCCAGGTGACGCTGGCGTCTGGCGGTCGACTGGCCACCCCGACCGACATCTATCCGGCCGGCAGCGCCGAGGCAATAGCCGAGGCCGACTCGAACTTTCGGCGGATGATCGTGCTCGACGACGCCAAGAGCTCTCAGAACCCCAACCCGATCCCCTTCATAGGCGCTGACAACACCCTCCGCGCCGGCGACACCGTGTCGGGTGTGGTCGGCAACCTCGACTTCGGTGCGGTCAACTCAAGCAGCCTCATCCGTGACTACCGGATCCAACCCACCGCCGCACCAACGTTCACACGGGCGAATGAGCGTTCCGCCGTGCCTGCCCCGGTGGGCGGCCTGGTGAAGGTTGCCAGCTTCAACGTCCTCAACTATTTCAATGGCAACGGACTCGGAGGCGGGTTCCCCACAGCACGAGGCGCGACCAACGCGGCGGAGTTCGTCCGCCAGCGCGACAAGATCATCGCCGCGATCACCGCCATGGACGCCTCGATAGTGGGGGTCATGGAGATCGAGAACGACCCCAGCGGCAACAGCGCCATCGAAGACCTCGTCGCCGGCCTCAACGCTGCCAGTGCGCCGGGCACGTACTCGTTCATCGACACCGGGGTGGTGGGTGGCGACGAGATCCGGGTAGGTCTCGTCTACCGGCCGGCCGAGGTCACACCCGTTGGTGCCTACGCGACGCTCACGTCCGCCGTCGACCCGCTGTTCGACTCGTCTCTGAACCGCCCGGCCCTGGCACAGACCTTTCAGTCGACAGCTGGTCACATCTTCACGGTGGTGGTCAACCACCTGAAATCGAAGGGTTCCGTCTGCGCAGGCGATCCGGACACCGGCGACGGCCAGGGCAACTGCAACCAGACCCGCGTGCGCGCCGCGACGGCGCTCGCCAACTGGATCGCAGCCGACCCGACCAGCAGTGGTGACCCCGACTTCCTGCTCATCGGCGATCTCAACTCGTACGCGAAGGAGGACCCGATCCTGACGCTCGAGGCAGCCGGGTTCGTGAACCTCGTCGAGCAGAGGATCGGGCCGAGTGGGTACTCGTACATCTTCGATGGCATGTCGGGCTCGCTCGACCACGCCCTTGCCACCGGGTCATTCGCCGGCCAGGTGACTGGTGTAACCGATTGGCACATCAACGCCGACGAGCCGTCGGTCATCGATTACAACACCGAGTTCAAGCCGCAGGATCTGTACACCCCATCGCCGTTCCGCTCGTCCGACCACGACCCGGTCATCGTCGGCGTTTGCCCAACGCCGACGCTGTCGATGAGCGTCACGCCCGAGGTGCTGCTCGCACCGAATCACAAGTACCGCACGGTCACAGCCACTGCGACGGCCTCGAGCGACGTGGTCGACGTGGAGCTGGTGACGGTTACCTCCGACGAGCCCGACAACGGTCTCGGCGACGGCGACACCGCCGCCGACATCGTGATCGTCGATGACCTCACGGTGCGGCTCCGCGCCGAGCGCTCGGGAACCGGTGACGGACGGACCTACACCCTCACTTGGCGGGCGACCAACAGCTGTGGTTCCACGGCGACGGCCACGGCCACCGTGACTGTGCCGAAGGGTTGAGGCTCGGATCGGCGGACCCTCATCGGGCTCATCGGCCTCATCGGGCTCATCGAGCGGCGGGCTTGGTGGCTTTCACGATGGCGCTGTGGACGCCATCACCCACGTTGTTGGTGAGCGTGATCGTGACGTCGACGAAGCCGGCGTCGCCAAGACCGATCTGGTACTCGCTTATCGGCAGAGCGCCGGCGATGCAGCCGACGTAGGAGCCACGTTCCAGCCGCTCTGCCTCAGTGAGGTGGTCGTCGGTGACGACATCGCTGACGCCGATCCGTCCGCCGGGTCGGAGCACGCGGTGCATCTCGGCGAACACGGTGGGCTTGTCGGGGGAAAGGTTGATGACGCAGTTGGAGATGATGACGTCGACGGTTGCGTCGGGCAGGGGGATCGCTTCGATCTCGCCTTCGAGGAACTCGACGTTGTCGGCGCCTGCCTCGGTGGCGTTGCGGCGGGCGAGGGCGAGCATCTCCGGGGTCATGTCGAGGCCGTAAACGTAGCCGTTCGGCCCGACTCGCTTGGCGGACAGCAGCACGTCGATGCCTCCACCGGAGCCGAGGTCGAGCACGGTTTCGCCGGCTTTGAGATCGGCGACAGCGGCCGGGTTGCCGCAACCCAGGCTGGCGAGCGCAGCCGCATCGGGGAGCTCGGAAAGGTCGTCGTAATGGACGGTACCCCATCTGGTGTTCTCGGGACCGCAGCACGAGGCGGTGCCGGTGGCGGCGACGTTGGCCGCTGCGGCGTAGTGCTGCTGCACTTGGTCGAGGATGGGGTTGCGGGCGGTGGTCATGGTGTGCTCCTGGAGGGTGCCGGTGTAGGTGATGGTGTGCAGGCGAGTGGTTGGTCCCATGGGGCGTGAGTAGGGAGTCGGCCCATTACGAGTTCGGCGGCGGTGGGGAAGCAGTCGAGGCAACGGTCGTTGATCCGCCACCAGCTACTGGTGCCTTCGCGGTCGACGAGCAGGAAACGAACGTCGCCGAGGATCTTGAGGTGGTGCGACACGGTCGATTGCCCGACGTCGACCGCCTCGACGATCTCGGCGACCGACATCGGTCGCGCCTCATTGGCGAGGAGGTTGAGGATCAGGATGCGGGTCGGGTCACCGAGGGCGCGGAACCAGGTAGCCCACGTTGCGGCGGCTTCACGGGAAATATCCATCTACAATCGACGATAATCGATTAACTCGGGATCGGCAACCTCGAGATCGAGAAACCCGCCCTGCGTCTGGAGGGGTCGGGTCGACCAATCGACTCCTGCTTGTCGGCGACTGCTTGGCGTGCCCATGGTCGGCATGGGGCTGGTCGGAGGTGAGTCTCGGGTTCGGCTGGTCGGCCGGGCGCTGCTTGTCGTCACCGTGATCGGGCCGTCAGGTTCTTGTAGAAGACTGTCGTGTCGACGAAGCCTCCGTGCGGCCACAGCGCATAGCCGGGGATCGCGCCGACGCGCTGCCAGCCGAGGCGTTGGTAAAGGCGTTGGGCGTCGGCGCTGCTGGCGTCGAGCACCAACAACGTCTTGCCGGCTTCGAACGCGGCCGCTTCGGCGGCGCGCATCAGCGCTTCGGCAAGCCCACGGCGCCGAGCGCGACTGTGAACCAGCATCTTGGCGATCTCACCACGATGCGGTTGGTTCTGCGGTGCTGTCAGGATCACCTGCACCGTGCCCACCACCGTTGCGCTGTCCTGCTCCTCGGCCACCAACACGATCCGCTCGCCGCGTGAGGCGCTGTCGAGCATGTTCGCCCAGTACGCCTCCGCCCGCTCGTGCTCGAGGGGGAGCATGAAGCCGACCGAAGCGCCGCCTTCGACGCAGTCGATGAGCACATCGGCGAGCGCACGAGCAACGCCGTCGTCGGGGCCGGCACGGCGGATGGCGATCCCATCGCACCGGCGTGGGGCTCCATGCTCGACGACGATTGTCGCGATCACATCGACAGCGTTATCCACCGCGCCGGCCACTGCCGATGAGAGCCCATGGCCGGGAGCGGTTTCTTGCGCCTCGATCCCGACGACGATCAGCCGTGCCGGGAGCCGGTCGAGGGCGTGGCCGAGGGCGATGGCGTCGGCGAGGCCGAGTGAATGACTGCCGGTCGAGGGCGTCGCACGGATCTGTTCGGGCTCGTCCGCCCACACATGGACCTTCCCGGGGGCGGCGCCGCTGCGGACGGCATCGACAACCACGGCGAGGTCGAAGTCGGCCCAAGCGTCGAGCAGACGGCTCGGCTCGGCGTCGGATTCGACGATGTCGACGGCCTTCCCGAGCCGCCGGCCAACGGCCTCGACGACCGCCCAGCCAACGCCGTCGTCGCGCCGCGACGGATTGCCGACGCCGATGACGACGACGCCGGATCTCACGCTCGGTCGATGGTCAGGTCGAGGAAATGCGTCGCGCAGGAGATGCACGGGTCGTAGTTGCGGATGACCTGTTCGGCGCGGCGACCGAGTTCGTCGTCGGCAAGGTCGAGGTTCTGCTCGACGAAATGGAACAGGTCATGCTCGATGCTCGCCTGGTTCTGTGAGGTCGGGGGCACGATCCGGGCGCTGAGGATCGAGCCGTCGTCATCGAGCTCGTACCGGTGCCACAGCATGCCCCGCGGCGCCTCGGTCCAGCCGTACCCAACCCCGGCTCGCGGCTGCACCTCGACCGCTGGTCGGTCGGGCTCTCGGTAGCGGTCGATGATCGAGAGACCCTCGTCGCAGGCCTGCAGGACCTCGATGGCCCGGATCACTATCGTTCGGAACGGGTTGCGCTCGGCCGGCGTGAGATCTGCGGCAACAGCAGCCTCACGTGCGACCGGAGACAGTTCGTCGTAGTTGAGCGCGAACCTGGCCAGCGGCCCGACCACGTAATCACCCCGCTCCATCAAGTGAGCGTGGAGCGCATTGGAGTGGGCGACGTGCTCTTCGACGACGTGTTGCTCGAACTCCTCAGGTCCGATATCGAGACCGAGTGTCGATACAAGCCGACCCCGACCGATCGCGTACTCACCGGGATGTCGCAGAGCAGCGAGTTCTCCAGGCCATTCGTGGTCAGGGAAGTCGAACCCGGCGACCAGGCGGACCGTGTCGAGCGCGATGTCGCGGGCCAGTTCCAACCGAGGTGCGAATTCCCGCATCTGGGCCTCGGTCGGCACCTTGTAGAAGCCTCCGATGCGAACGTTGATGGGGTGGATCGCCCGGCCGCCGATCAGCTCGACGAGTTGGTTGCCGATCTTCTTGAGATCGAGGCCGCGTTGAACCAGGTCGCGATGGGTACTGGCCATCTCGATGGCACCTTCGTACCCGAGGAAGTCGGGCGCATGCAGGAGGTAGATGTGCAGAGTGTGGCTCTCGATCCACTCTCCGAAGTAGAGCAGTCGGCGCAGGTCGGCCAGTGGTCCGTCGACGGTGACACCACACAGTGCTTCGATCGCATTGCAGGCACTCATCTGATAGGCGACCGGGCAGATACCGCAGATGCGGGCGGTGATGTCGGGCGGTTCGGTGTACGCCCGACCACGAAGAAACGCCTCGAAGAAACGCGGCGGCTCGTAGATCCGCAGCTGCACCTCGCGCACCTGCTGGTCACGGATCACCACATGCATCGCCCCTTCGCCTTCCACCCGAGCGAGTGCGTGGACAGTGAATGTCCGGTCGGTGTCGGCGCGTCCGGTCACGTCGGCGTCCCCGCGCTGGAGAGTCGCTCGCTCTCGGCTCGGAACGGTTCAGCACTGGTGTTGAAGGTCCGCAGCATTCGGATGATGTCGATGCGATCGACGCCGAGCCGGTCGAACTCG
This sequence comes from Ilumatobacteraceae bacterium, assembly GCA_031404635.1. Lineage (GTDB taxonomy): Bacteria > Actinomycetota > Acidimicrobiia > Acidimicrobiales > Ilumatobacteraceae > JAENVT01. The sequence continues at coordinate 5,253 of JANNHY010000369.1, read as the reverse complement.
GCGGACAGCGAGGCCGGGTTGGCGTCCTCTGCTGGGCCGAAGCAGCCGTAGCAGCCGCGCCCGTACGTTGGGCAGAGGGCGCCACAGCCGGCGTGGGTGATCGGCCCCATGCACGGCGTGCCGCCAGCCACCATGACGCAGACGTTGCCGCGCATCTTGCACTCAACGCAGACGCTGTGGCCCGCCACGTTGGGCCGCCGCCCGCCGAGGAACGCGGAGAGCACATCGAGAAGCTGGTGCCTGTCGATCGGGCAGCCCCGCAGTTCGAAGTCGACTGCGACATGGGCGCTGATCGGCGTCGATGTCGCGAGCGTCGAGATGTAGCTCGGCGTGGCGTAGACGGTCTCGATGAAGTTGTCGATGTTCGCGTAGTTGCGCAGCGCCTGTACTCCGCCGGCCGTGGCGCAGGCGCCGATCGTGACGAGGTGGCGCGACGCCTCACGGATGGTCTTGATCCGCTCGACGTCGTGTTCTGTGGTGATCGAGCCTTCGACGAGGGACAGGTCGTATGGCCCGTCGACCGTGGCTCGGGTCGCCTCGAGGAAGTAAGCGATCTGCACTCGGTCGGCGACCGCCAGCAACTCATCCTCGCAGTCGAGCAGTGAGAGCTGGCATCCGTCGCACGACGAGAACTTCCACACCGCGACGGTCGGAGGTGTGGCATTGCTCACCATCGTCGCACCTCCAGAAGCGGCTCTGCGGCGGCCCAGGTGACGACCGGGCCGTCGGCGCAGATGAACAGTGGCCCGAGCTGGCAGTGGCCGCACTGACGAATCGCACAGTGCATGTTGCGCTCCAACGAGACCAGGATCCGTTCGGCATCGGTTCCAGCGTCGACGAGCTCACGGGCGACGACGCGGATCATCACCTCCGGCCCACAGAGGAACACTGTCGAGCGGTCGGTCGTGATCGGGAGACGGTCGAGCAACATGGTCACCAAGCCGACGTTGCCCTCCCAACCCCGAGGCGCGGCGTCGACGGTGACGGCCACGTGGGCATCGGGGCGCGAACGCCATTGCTCGGTCTCGGCAACGAAGAGCAGGTCCGCCGGGGTACGAGCACCGATCAGCACGGCGACGTTGCCGAACTGCTCGCGGTCGGCCAGCACATCGCGAACCACGGGTCGAAGCGGTGCGAGACCGATGCCACCGCCGACGATCAGCACGTCAGATCCCCTGGCGGCCGATACCCCCCAGCCGGTGCCGAAGGGGCCACGCACGCCCACCACCGAACCCGCTTCGAGGCCGCACAACGCCCGTGTGGTCGCGCCGACGGCTCGAATCGTGTGCCTCAGGACGCCGCCCTCTCGGTGCGGACAGCCGCTCACCGAGATCGGCACCTCACCGACTCCGAAGGCGTAGAGCATCGTGAACTGGCCGGGCTCGGGCTCGTCGATCGGCTCGTCGATCGGCAACAGGTCGATCGTGAACGCGTCGGCCGCCTCTGGCTGACGACCCGCCACTCGATAGCGTGCCGGCACCATCGGCCCGACCGGGGCGCGGCGGCTGGCTGTGGTTGTGGTCGAGTCGACGTCAGCGGACATCACCGGCACCATAGAGATCGAGCAGGCGATACTGCGTGGTGTGGAGGCGGTCGATGACCACGTGGGCAAATCGCTTCATCACCCGGTACCCGAATGCCGGATCGGCATCGCACTTGTCGCGTAGACAGGCCGCCTCGATCACGATCACCCTCGTGCGCTCGATGGCTTCGACGTCGTATGCCCATCGATACGGAGGGAACAGCCACGACCATCCAACCAGGTCGCCGGCACCGATGGTCTCGATCAGCAGCGGCTCGGTCGGCGCGTGCAACTCGAGGGCCACATGGCCTTCGCGCACGACGAAGAACCGGTTTGCCACTTCGCGCTCCCGAGCGAGCGAGGTGCCGGCTGCGAACACCTCGTTGTGGCTGCATCCCGCCATCAAGTCGATGTCGGCCGGTTCGAGATCACGCAACACCGGCTGCTCGGCGAGAAGGTCGCGGATCGAGGTGGTCTTCATGTTTCGTTCTCCCTGGCGATCGCGGCGACTTCCTCGGTGAGATCGATGCCGGCCGGGCACCACGAGATGCAACGACCACAACCGACGCAACCCGACTCGCCGAACTGATCCCACCATGTCGAGAGCTTGTGGGTCAGCCACTGCCGGTAGCGCGAACGGGTGTCACCCCGCACGCTGCCCGCGCCATGGAGCGTCGAGTGGCCAAGTGTGAAGCACGAGTCCCACCGCTGGACGCGCTCGGCCCGATCGCCATCGAGGGAGGTCACGTCTTCCACCGCGGAGCAGAAGCACGTCGGGCACACCAGCGTGCAGTTCGTGCACGAGAGGCATCGCCCGGCGACGTCGTCCCAGCGCGGATGCTCGAGATTGGAGATCAGCACGTCGCGGGCCGCGACCGGGTCGAGCCGGCGTGTCATCTTCACGGTGGTCTCGGTGATGATGTTGCGTGCGGCGTCGAGATCATCGTCGGTCGCCGAGCGCCACGAGACCTTTGACTGCACGTCGGCCAGTACCTCGGCGCCGCGCTCGCTGCCGACCTCGACCATCAACTCGTGGCGATCTTCGTCGAGCAACTCGGTCGCGGCGAGATCATGCCCGGCCTCGACCGCCGGGCCCGTACCCATCGACGTGCAGAAACAGGTCGCGGCTGGGCTGCCGCAATTCACTCCGACGAAGAAGGCCCGCTCCCGTGCCCGAACATACGAGGGGTCGGGGTGCGGTCCATCGCGCAACACCCGGTCCTGGACGGCGATTCCGGCCAGTTCGCAGGCACGCACGCCAACGAAGGCGTAGGGTGGCGGCTCGGCCACGCCGTCGTCGAACTCGAAACCACCCTCGATTCGCAGCGCCGACCACAACGTCTTCTTGGGTGGCGACAGGTAGCGACGCGGCGACTGCGGCCCAACGGCATATGCGAACAAAGACCGGTCACCGCCACGGTGGACCCGGTAGGTGGCCGCCTCCTGCTCGTCGGTCCACCCGACGGGGAGGTCGACTACGCCGTGAAGCTCGTCGAGCACGATCGCGCCGTCGCGCACCCTCGGGCCGATGACAACGTAGCCCCGCCTCTCGAACACGCCGATCAGCTCATCTATGGCTCGGTCGGCCGGCGTCAGGACAACACACGCGGTCACACGCCTAAGCGTGCCCGATTCCACGGCCGCTGTCCAGCGTCTGCTCCAGTCGGTGACACATCCGGTTGGTAACGTCGAAGGATGCCCCGCCTCGACCCGAAGGTACGAGCCGGCCTCCCCGACCGCGCGTTCGCCTACGTCGACTCGCGTGGGCGGCGACGGTTGCCGATCCATGACCCCGCCCACGTGCGCAACGCGCTCGCCCGCTTCGGCCAGGTCGGGTTCGAGGATGAGGGCGCCCGCGAGCGAGCCCGCATGCGGCTCCTCAACGCCGCCAAGAAGTTCAAGATCGTGCCCGTAGGGTTCATCGCCGGCCAGTTGCAATCGGAGCGCGCCCTCGGCGAGCGGCGCGACCGCCCGAAGCAGTTGCCCTCTGGCTTCGTGACGATGCTGATGACCGACATCGAGGGCTCCACGGCACTTGTGCGCCACCTCGGCGAGCGCTACCGGGAACTGATCGACGAGGTGTGGAGGATCCTGCGCCGCTCCGTGGTCGAGGCGGGCGGCCATGAGGTCGAGGCCCGTGCCGACGAGTTCTTCGCCGTGTTCGAGGCCCCTCGATCGGCCGTCGACGCCGCCGTCACGGTGCAGCGCGAACTGCTCGGCCGCTCGTGGGCCGACGAACTTGACGTGCGAGTGCGGATCGGGATCCACAGCGGCTACCCAACGTCGACCGAGACCAACTACATCGGCATGGACGTGCACACGGCGTCGCGCATCTGCGCGGTGGGACACGGCGGACAGGTCGTGGTGTCGGCCAACACGAGGGAGGGCGTGAAGGCGTCCGCACCCGACGGCGTGCGCTTCAAGGCTCTCGGTTCTCACAAACTGCGCGGCATGGCTGATGCCATGCTGCTGTACCAGGTGGCGGCGAAGGGGCTACCGACCAGCTTCCCACCGTTGCGCGCGTCGCCAGGCGGGTAATCTCGTCGTTCGCCGCCGGCCTGCGGATTTCACATCGACGTACAGTGGGAATGGTGATTGCGGAGCGCGCGACAGTGGTGTACCGTGCGCCGTGAGCGAGGTTTTGCTCCCCGCTTGCGTTTCTTTGGACCCCGTTACGCTCTCGCCCCCTGAGGAGATTCAACGTGCTCACCTGCGAATCGATCACCCGACCTTCACCGCGGTCTACCGGAGTCGCCAGGACGCTTCGTTGCGTCGTCGCTCTCGTTGCTGTCTCGCTATCAGCCGTGTTGGTCGGACCCGGAATCGCTGACGCCGGCCTCGGTGCCGGGGCCACTCCGAGCTTTCCCAGTGTCGTCACCGTCGGGGCCACGGGTCTGACGGCAGCAATCCAGTTGGAGAACAACAACACGGACCCGAACACCACCAGCACCGTGTGCAATTTCGGCGACGCGTTTCCGTGCCCGAGTGGCTTCGACACCGGCATCACGCTGATCCCGTCGTGCGGGCAACTGGTTGGCTTCTCCGAGTGCGCACCGGGCGGCGCCGACCCAGGCGTGTTCCAAGTTTCAGCCACGGCGATCGGCGAGGTCGGCAGCGCGTGCGCCGGCATGACCTTCGCCGTCACGTTGATAGACGCGGCGTTCGGACGCCTGCGTTTCACGCCCCAGCCGCCGGGAGCCCATGTGGTCTTGCCTGCCTCCGGCTCGGTCTGCAAGATCAACTTCACCTTCGATGTGCTCAAGGCGCCGAGCGTCGACCAGAACCCGGCAACGCCCGGTGTGCAGACGGTGCAGGTCGTCGACAACACCCAGCACGATGGCGGTTCGATCACCGCCTCCGGACGTGGCACGAGCAATGGGACGACGGTGGAGCGGGCGACGCCGACGATTGCAACGACCGCGTCGGCCAACGTGGCGCTCGGTGCGGGAACCCTGATCGACAATGTCATCGTCTCGGGGCGGGTCAACCCGCAGACTGGGGCGACGGTCGACTTCCGCCTCTACGGTCCCAATGACGCGGCGTGTAGTGGCACGCCGGTGTTCGTGTCGTTGGGTGTGCCGTATCCGCTGGCTGGTGGGGCAGTGACATCGGCGGCGTTCACGCCGACGGTTGCCGGGGATTATCGATGGGTCGCGTCGTACAGCGGCGACGCCAACAACGCCCCGGTTTCCGGTGCATGTAATGACGCCAATGAGATCACGGTGGCGACG
>JANNHY010000368.1:0-7032 GCA_031404635.1 Ilumatobacteraceae bacterium | reverse complement strand
GCGGCTGCCGCATGTCGAGCGGTGAGTTCCGCGGATCGATGGCGTCGCCGTTCGGTTTGAGGGAAACGCGGTCGAAGGCAATGGATCCGTAGAATCCAGACGTTGAACGAGCGACCAGCAGATCGAGGCTGGCGACATCGGCGTTGAACAGCCCGCCGAATGCCGGCGCGAGCAGATCCGGGGCTGTCGTGCCAAAGGCGATCTGCGTGCCGTCGGCGCTGATCGAGGGTGTGACCGACAAGCCGCTTCCTCCCGAGCCGGAAGCCGCTCGGCTGACGAGGACTGTCTGATTGGTGGTCACGGAGCGAACCGCGACCTGGGCCCTCGGCGGCGGCGGCACCAAGACGGTGCTCAACACAGCGAGAGTGGAGGTAACGAAGGCGACATACCGCCCATCAGGTGTCATCGACGGCATTCCCGACGCGGCATTGGCAATCGGAGTCGTGGTGCCGTCGTTGGCGCTAACCAGCGTCATCGCCAGTGGATCACCCGCTGTCCGCGATGGATCCCACAGGTAGACCTGTTGGAGCTGGTTCCCGGCGGTGGTCGCGGCAATCGCAACCCTGTTCGTGACTGCTTCGTCGCCGAGTGAAGGGCTGTTGGCGGGCGAGAGCGAAATCGCCACGCCGACAGCCGAGTCGTCCAAGACACCGTTGCCATCGACGTCGCGGTCGAGTCGCACGACGGTTCGGCTCAAGGTCTCGTTGAAGGCGACATAGCGGCCATGAGCCGAGATCGCCGTACCGCTGAACGACCCCCCGTCAGTCTGAACCCGTGATTGAGCGTGGATCTGACGCGCCGGTGTGCCGGCGCACCGATCGGCGACGATGATGCTCTGTCCGGAATACTGGCCGAGCGCGTCGGTGATGGGCACTGTCGACGAGATATAAGCGAGCTGACAGGCGTCACGGCTCAGAACCAGGCCGAACTGGTCGTTCTCGGGTATCGCGAATGGCACGGCGAGGGTCTGCTGTGCGGCTCGGTTGCGCACCTTGCCGAGGGGAATGTTGCCTTCGAAAATGAAGTCGTGGAAGTCGAACGCCACGAAAGCGCCGTCGGCAGAGATGCTCGGGCCGTTCGAATCGCCGAAGTCGGGAGCGGGAATGACCGAAATCAGTTCGGCTGGGGGTGTGGCGGCGCCAGTGCGGCTGCTATCGGCAACGACCACTACGCCGGCGAGCAGGGCGATGGCGGCCACCGCAGCGGTGAGCCGATGGGGTCGGCGAGTCGATCGCCTTGTCGTGATCATCTGCACTCCTTTGAGCGCGGCGAAGGTGTTGGCGGGCGCGAACGGGGGTCGCTTCGGCCCTCGAGTGCCAGTGTGCGTGGTTTCGTGGCGATGCTCAAGGGAACCTCGGTGCCTCTTCGGGCAGTATTGTCGGCTCGGTGACTATCCAACGAGATCAGCCAGGACCTGGTCATACCTCGCCTGGGCCTGCCCCGCTGCGGCGAGGTCGCCATGTTCACGATGCGCCGCCACCAGAGTCCGCCATAGCTCGTCAGCGTAGGGGCGTTCGACGATGGTTGCCTCGCAGACTTCGATGGCATCCTTGCACCGTCCGCGCCGTAGGTGCCCGGCAGCGAGCATCACGGCCACGGCCTCGCGCACACCCGACACCCACGCCCGTTGGGTGACGATCCAGTCGAGCGGGCCGTCCTCGGAGAGCAGTTCGCCGCGGTAGATGGCGAGCGCCCTCGAAGCGTGCTCGGCGGCCAGCTCGTGATCGTCACGAGCAGCGGCGGCCTTGGCGGAGGCAGCGGCATCGAGGAACTCGGCGAGATCGGATGCCGTGCCGGGGAGAGCGAGCCGGTAGGCCTCGCCGTGACGCTGGACGCCGAACTCGTCGGGAACACCGGCTCTCGCCAGAGTCTTGCGGATCGCCGACACTGCAACCTGCAGGTTGTGGATACCGCTGTCTGCGGCGCCGTCGGGCCACAGGGCGTCGACGATGGTCTCGCGGTGGACGGCACTTCCGGTGTGGATGGCCAGCATCTTGAACAGCGCTCGGGCTCGCGGCCGCAAGCCTTCGAGGTCCAACTCGTGGCCGGAAACCGTCACCTCGAAGCGTCCGAGGCAGTGGACGTGTAGCGGTTGGGCCGACGGCTCGTCACCCGAAGGTGCGAACTGTTGCGCCAACGCTTCGTGTGGCGTCGGGCGGGTTTGGCCGACGAAGGAGTGGATGATCGGTACCAGGCCGGCGACGCCGGTCGCCCTCGCAACCGTGGCGGCATGCGGCTGATCGACCCCTTGGTAGGCAGCACGTGCCACTATGCACAGTCCCTCAAACGCGCCGGCGTCGAGGCTGTGGAAGTGGCCGGCGGCGGCGGCGAGCAGTTCGGTAGCCGGCAGGTCGCGCCTCGCTGCGCCCAAGCCGCCAAACAGCGTGCTGATCGCCGCACCCCACGGGTCACCGTCGGCAACGCATTGGTCACGCACCCGGGCCGCTTCATCGATACCTCCGGGCCGATCGGTCAGCGCCAGGCCTGCCCTGGCGATGCGCGCCACCCAGCCGAATCCGGCCCGCTCGGCGTGCGTCTCGGCCTCGTCGAGCGCTCGGTCGCTGCCGGCCGCCCCGCTGAGCAGGCGGGCGACGGCCAGCACTGTGAGCCCGGCACCAATTCCGTATGGCCCGAACGACTCGTCGTTGATGGATCGTTCGGCTGCCTCGCCCGCACCGCGAAGGTCCCCACCGAGGAGCCGAAGAGCCGCTCCGGCCAAGAGCCCGGCCGCGCCGCGCCCTGCTTCCAGTTCGTTGGCTGCAGCGATGGGATCGCGCCGGCACCCGGCCCTGGCCGGGCCGACCCAGTTCGGTGGTGCTTGGGCCAGCGGATCGAGCCACGCGGCAAGTTCGGACCGCTCGGTGCGGCACTGATCGACGAAGTCGGTACCGACTCCTTTTGCCTCGGCCGCATGGAACGACTCGATTGCCTTGGTCCAGGTCCCGGCGAGACGTTCGGCACGCGCCCGGGCGAGCAGCAGCCACGGATCGTCGGCCACGATCGAGTGCGGGAGGTCTCCGATCCACGCCACGGTCGGCGCCCGCAGTTGTTCGCCGGCCGGGTTGGCAAGGCTGCGCACGGCGGCCCAATCTCCCGCCCTGGCGAAGCAGCGCAGCGCGTCGTATTCGAACCCACCCTGTTCGAGCAACTCTCCCGCTGTCCGGTATCTGATCGCTGCCTGGTCCTCACCGTCGCGCTCGAGGAGCATCACCTCGAGCTGGGTGCGCAGCACCTCGTGATACCGGTACGTGTCGTCGTCGATCGCCGCGGTGAACAGTTGGCTGCTGGCCAGCTCGCGCAGGTGGTGTTCGGAGCCCGGCCGGCCACGCAATTCGTCGGCGAGCGCAGGTGTGACGACGCCGAGTACGCAGGTGTCGATCAGGAATGCCCGCAAGTCCGCGCCGATCGGCTCCAACACATTTGCGGCCAGGTAGTCGCGCACGATCCGCGCCCTGCCGTTGAGGCGGTCGATCAATCGACGCTGCTCAGGTGGACTGAGGTTGCGGGCAGCGAGATGGAACATCTGCAAGCCCGCCGCCCATCCCTCGACGCGGCGAGCCAAGCGAGCGATGTCGTCGGGCCGGAGCCAGGTTTCGTACAGATCGCGGAACAGCTGTTCGGCCTCCCACGAGCGGAACCGGAGTTCGTCGCTGTCGATCACCAGAAGCTGGCCCATCATGCGGATCGCGCTGAGGTCGAACCCCGGCTCGCGGCGGCCTGCAAGCACGATGCGCAGCGATTCGGGGGCATCGTCGATGAGCTGCCCGAGGGCCAATTCGGCGGCGGTTCCGGCGAGGGTGTGTACGTCGTCGACGGCGACAGCGATCGCCTGCGACACGTCGACCAGGGCATCGATCGCCTCGTCGATGGTTTGCCAGCCGAGCGAGACCTCGGGGGCGACTTCGTGTAGCGCGGCGTTGAGATTGGCGATAAAGCCCTCGGCCGAGTCGTCGACTCCGCCGCAGGTGATCCAGGCAACCGGCCGAGCGGATCCGTTGGCGAACTCGGCCATCGCCGTGGTCTTGCCCGAACCAGCCGGGGCGAGCAGCATCGTCACCCGATGGTTCCAGGCTTGAGCGACGATGTCGTCGAGTCGCGAACGGGCGATGGCTTTCACCCGAGGGGCCCGAAGACGCGAGCGCACTACGGCTGTCATTCGCCTGTCGCTCGCTTCGTAGCGGCGCGACCACTCTTCGAAGACATGACCGTCCGTCCTCTGTACAACTTCGACTTGTCACACTAGGCGCATCGCCCGCCAATTGCCAGCGGCGGGCGCCGAGCAGATCGGGTGCTTGCCCCGATCGCAGTGCGACTGGAAAGCGTCGTAGTGTGGTCTCGGTCGTCATTACAAGTTCGACGATCGGGAGCACCGTCCAAAGAGAGGGAACAACATGCAAAAGAAAACTTTGGCTGCCATTACGGCGGTCGGACTAGCCGCAGCGATTTCAATACCGACCATTGCCTTCGGTAACGCTCGGCGCAACGTAGGAAGTCAAAGTGCCGAGCAGGCGGCGTCGACGCCGTACATCGCCCAACTCTCCGGCGCCAACGAGGTGCCGCCCGCCACGCCAGCCGCTCCCGCCCTCGTCGGTGTCGGTGCCGCTGCGGTGACGTTCGAAATCCTCGACCCCGCAGACCTCGCCGCCGGCGCCCAGGCGTGCTTCGACTTGTCCTACAGCAACATTCTCACCCCAACCGCGGCGCACATCCACCGGGGCGCCGCAGGGGCGGCGCCTCCCAACAATGTCGTTGTTCCGTTGTTCACCGCGCCTGGAGCCGGAGTTGGAGCCAACTCGGCGACCGGCTGTGTCCCCACTACTCCGGCGCTCGCCACTGAGATCACGGGCAACCCGGCCGGCTTCTACGTCAACGTCCACACCGCCCTCTTCACTGGAGGGGCGATGCGAGGCCAGTTGGCAGCTGGGCCGGCACCTGCCGGCGAGGCGCACCTCCTTCCGGTGCCGCTGCGGGCATACGACTCGCGTGACGCCGCCGGGCCCAAGATTGTGCCAAATGAAACCCGCACGATCAGCCTGGCCACCGCCAAGGACCTCGCCGGGGCGAGCTTCATGGGAGTGCCACCGGGGGCAACTGCCGCCATTGTGACGCTGACCGTCACCGAGACGACCGTCGGGGTCGGGGGCAGCGGAGGCTTCCTGAAGCTGTACAGCAACGCCAGCGCTCTGCCGGCGACGAGCAGCATCAACTGGGCTGGTGCCGACCAGAACGTTGCGGTCAGCACCCAGGTGGGGGTCGACGCGGCCGGCATGGTGAAGGTCACGGCCGGTGCCAATGCGACACATTTCGTCATTGACGTGATCGGTTACCTGTACTGACGCGTTCGAGTTTGGCGTCGAAGTTTCCTTCTGGAGGCTTCGACGCCAGCGCTCGTGCCGCGATACGATCGCGTTGAGAGCGCCGGGTCGGAGGCCGGGCAGAGTGTTCGCTGGCATTTCCGCCTTGCGAACCGCTCCAACGAGAGGGACGGCATGGAGAGGGGAGTTCGGGCTGCCTGTGCGGCGGTCGCACTCGCTGCAGCGATCGCAATTCCGACGATCGCCTTCGGCAACGCTCGGCATAACGCCGGTAGTTTGCGGTCTGCGCATGTGCGTGCGACGGTGTATGTCGCCACGCTCGCCGGCCCTGCCGAGTTGACTGCCACGACGCCGGCGGGCGACCGCGACGGCGTCGGTGCCGCCGCGGTGACGTTCGACCTCACTTCCACGCCTCCGACCGTGTGCTGGGACCTGACTTACAGCGGCATCGTCTCCCCCCCGACATTTGCGCACATCCACCGCGGTGCTGCTGGGGTGGCCGGGCCAATCCTGATCCCGTTCGTATCTCTGGGCGCCAATTCGGCGACCGGCTGCCGGGATCTTGTTGTCACTCCGAAGACGGACGAGATAGCAGTCGCAATGGCAGTCGTAGCCAACCCGTCCGAGTTCTACGTCAACGTTCACACCACCGAGATCCCGTCAGGGGCGATGCGCGGCCAGGTGGCGGTTGGGCCGCCACCGGGCGGCGAGGCACATCTGCTGCCGGCGCCGCTGCGGGCATATGACTCGCGCGACGCCGCCGGACCCAAGATCCTCGCCGGGGAAACCCGCACGATCAGCCTGGCCACCGCCACCGACCTGGCCGGCACGAGCTTGATGGGAGTACCACCAGGGGCCACCGCGGCCATCGTCACGCTGACCGTCACCGAGACCAGCGTCGAACTCGGGGGAAGCGGCGGCTTCCTGAAGCTGTACAGCGCGGCGAGCCCCGAGCCGGCGACGAGCAGCATCAACTGGGCGGGTGCCGACCAGAACATGGCGGTCAGCACCCAGTTGGCGGTCGACGCCTCGGGCCAGGTGAAGGTCACCGCAGGGGCCAACGCGACCCACTTCGTGATCGACATCATCGGTTACCTGTTCTGACAAATCTGTGCTGCGGCACCCATCGCTAGGGTGACGGCGATGCCTGCCGTCACGTTGTTGCTCATCGTGGTCGCCGCGTTGTGCACGTTCGTCATCGCCGCGGTCGTGGTCGGTCGCGAGGCCCGCCGGCTCGATTCGGTTGCGCCGCGTTCGGTCTACATCGTCGACGAGGCCGTCGAGTTCGTGGCCGAATACCTGTCGCCAGACACGCAATCGCGCCTCACCCCAGACGAGTTGGAGCAATTGCTGACCTTCCACATGCGCTGGCTGCACACCAAGGGCCTGCAACCGTCGAATGTGGTCGATCGGCGCCAAGACATCACCACGCCGGTCGTCGTCAGCGAGGACACCCTCACGGGCTACCTGCTGGGTGAAGCCGAGCGCAACGGCATCGAAATCCTCGACGATGTCGACGTCGTCAACGTCGTCGACGCTCACCACGCCTACTTCGAGGCCATTGGCGCCGTCGGCCCGCAGGCCACTGACCCCGACCTGGAGTAGCGCCACGCGATGAGAGATGAGCCGCCGGAGGACGCACATCTCTCATCATCCGCAGATGCCGACGGGCGCGATGAGAGATGTGCCGCGCCGGGAGGCTCATCTCTCATCGCGC
>JANNHY010000367.1:0-9431 GCA_031404635.1 Ilumatobacteraceae bacterium | reverse complement strand
CATACACGTCGAAGAACTCCGTGTAACGATCGTGGTTTTCGGGTGAGGGCTCGTGGGTCGACACAGTTCGACAGCACCGCGCGACTGCTTCGGCCGGGTCGATGAACACGCCGACGCCGATCCCCGCGACCGCGGCGGCGCCGAACGAGGCGTCACCGTTGACCGGGAGCAGAATCTGTCTCCCGAGCACGTCAGCCATGATCTGTCGCCACGTTGCGCTGCGCGCCCCGCCACCGATGAGCAGGATCGTGTCGTAGCACATACCCAGATCCTCGGCGACAGACATCGCGTCTCGAATGGCGAATGCGATCCCTTCGTACAACGCCCGGGCGAAATGGGCTCGCTCGTGCTGCATGGTGACACCGACGAAGTCGGCGCGCAGTTTGGCGTCCCAATGCGGCGCCCGCTCGCCTTGTAGGTACGGGTGGAACAGCAATCCCTCACTGCCTGCCGGGGCCGACGCGGCGAGGGCATCCATCCCTTCGAAGCCGTCGGCGGCGAAGAATCGGTCTCGCATCCAGCGGTGTGCCGACGCACAAGAGTTGATGCCGGTCGCGGTGTAGTAGAGACCGTCGATGATGTGCGGGTAGCACGACACCGGCGGGCGTACCAGCGGACCGTCGGTGACCTGATAGATCACACCAGCCGTAGCCAGCTTGACCGCACCCTCGCCAGGCTTGGTTGCCCCGGCGCCGAACAACTCGACTGTGGTGTCGTTGCTGCCGCACACGACGGGGGTGCCGGCACGCAGTCCGCACTCGGTGGCGGCAGCCCGCGTCACCTCGCCGACGATCGCCGTCGGGTCGACGATCGGCGGCAGCGTGGCCGGCGACCAACCCACCATCTTGCACAACTCATCCGACCACCCACGGCTCGACGAGTCGGCCAGCAATGCCCCGACGGCGTCGCTGTAATCGGTGTGCCAGGTGCCGGTCAGCTTGAATCGCAGCCAATCCTTGGACATGAACAGCCGGCGAGTCGCGGCGACGGCGGCGACATCGTGGCGTGACAGCCACAGCAGCTGCGGCAAGAGCCACGTCGGGTTGACTCGGTTCAGCGAGAGTTCGAGAATTCTGGCATCGAAGTTGTCGCGCAGTTCGGCGGCTTCGGCGACGCTGCGCGTATCGCTCCACATGATCGCTCGCCGAAGCGGTGCGCCCACTTCATCGGCGAGCACGCCGACGTGTGCTCCACCCGACACGCCGATCGCGGCGACGGCATCGGCTCCGACACCGACTGCCGCCATCGCCTCATGAATCGCGGTACGCGCCGCCGCCCACCAGTCTGCGGGATCCTGCTCGGCCCAACCGAACTGCGGTGTGTGGGTGACGATCGGCGCCGAACCGCCCCCCACTGTGTCGCCGTCCGCATCGATGATCGACCCCTTCACTCCACCAGCACCGAGGTCGATCCCCATCAGCAGCCGGCTCACGGACTCGTCGCCTCCAATACGTCACCCAGCCGCGACACAATGTGCCCTTTGTGCGGCGAGAACGACCCGTCGAACACTGCGGAGCCGATGGTGAACGCGTCGGCGCCGGCAGCGCGCAGATTCTCGATCTGCTCGACGGTCGAAATGCTGCCGGCCACAACCAGGTAACCCGCCGTGCCACGGCGGGCGGCGCGCACCAGGTCGAGCGGGTCGGCTTCGGTGGCGCGATAGGCGAGCAGATCGACTCCGAAGCACCCGCGGTGCTCGAACTCCTTGCACTGCCGCTCGACCAGTTCGGCGTCGCCGCCCAACTTCGTCGGATGGCCGACCGGAAGTCCGGGGAATGGCAGGTACTCGATGCCCGAGCCGTCGATGATCTGCATGGTGTCGTCGACCTGGGTACCACCCATCAGCCGGTCGACGCCGATCTCGACCGCGGCACGCGAGCTTCTCAAGCAGCCCGCGGCAGAGCTGCTAACCACTTCGAGATACGTTGTCACTCCGCTCGACTGCATCCGCTTGTTCAGCTCGACCAGCGTGGCGATGTTGACCCCGACGTCCTTGAAACCGGCGTGTCGCAAGCCGACTTGCTCGATCGCATTCCAGGTGTCAAGGCAGTCGACGATGGTCTCGTCGGAACGTGTGAGCATGAAGATGAAGTCCACGAACGCCCGACCCCCAGGACCCGAGTGCGATGTTGTCAAGCATCCTGCCACCTACAATTGCTGCTGCCATGAGTCAACCGCCGCCGCTGATCGCCGTGTGCGCACGGGTGCTGACCTTCAGTGATGAAGGAAAGCGCGACGCCTTCTCCAGCAGCCAGCCGTACAGTCGCGCCGTCGCCCGGGCCGGCGGTGTGCCGGTGCTGGTGCCACCGATCCACGAGTTGGCCGAAAACGCCACCAGCGTGCTCGGTCATTTCGACGGCGTCCTCCTCCCGGGCGGTGGCGACATTGATCCACGGTGCTACGGGCAAGAGGCAAACGAGGAATCGCTGTACGGCATCGTCGCCGCCAACGACGAGCTCGACATGGCGGTGACGAGGGCGGCACTCGAACTCGATCTTCCGATCCTGGCCCTGTGTCGCGGTATGCAAGTGTTGAACATCGTGCTCGGCGGCACCCTGGTGCAAGACATCGGCAACGACGAACACTGGATGCGTGAGCATTCGGTGAAGCTCGTGGAGGGGTCGATCGTCGCCGATCTCGTCGGAGACACTCATCTCGATCACTGCCACTCGGTGCATCACCAGGGCATCGACCGGTTGGGTGCCGGGCTCGTGCCGATCGGGTACTCCGAGGATGGACAGTTGGAGGCCGTGGAAATGCCCGCGAAAGTGTGGGTGGTCGGCCTGCAGTGGCACCCAGAAGACACCGCCACCCGCCAGCCGCAGCAGCAGGCGATCTACGACGAACTGGTCCGGCAGGCGGGCTTACACTGACGGTGTGAATCCTCTCGTCGTCATCGTCGGCCGGCAGTCGGATGAGGCTCAGGGTGTGCGCGGCAAGCCGTTCGCCGTCGCGCAGACATACTTTCGAGCCGTCGAACGAGCCGGCGGCATCCCGTTGATGGTGCCTCCGATCCCGGGGTTGCTCGACGACATCCCTTCGTTGCTGAGCCGCTGCGATGCCGTGGTGTTTCACGGCGGTGGCGATATCGATCCACGCCACTATGGGCACGAGGCCACCGAAGAGTCGTTGTACGGCATCGTCGCCGAGCACGACGAGATGGAACTGGCGATGGTCACGGCCGCAATCGAGGCTGATATGCCGGTGTTGGCGATCTGTCGCGGCCTGCAGGTGCTCAACGTTGCTCTCGGAGGAACCCTGGTGCAAGACATCGGCAGCGACGACCACTGGTTGCGCTTCACCTCTACCGAGCTCGACGCCGGATCGCGCATCGCCAAGGCGATGGGCAGCGAGACACCCGAGCGCTGTCATTGCGTCCACCATCAGGCACTCGATCGGTTGGGCGAGGGCCTGCGGATTGTGGGCCGGCACGCCGACGGAATCGTCCACGCGGTCGAGCTGGAAAGTGCGCGTTGGATCGTCGGTATGCAATGGCACCCGGAGGACTCCGCCGCCGCCGACCCGCAACAGCAAGGCCTGTTCGACGAGTTGATCCGCCAAGCCCACTGACGCCCCCGCCTGCCGGCAGCGCGCCCACGCGAGGGGGGCGGGACGTGTTACTGGGAGATGACGGCGGCTTTGGCGGCGTCGATCAACCAGGCAGGGAAGAACCCGGCGACGAGCGTGAACCCGACCGAGACAGTCAGCGCAACGCCGGTCCACAGCGGGACGCGGATGGACTCGCGGCCCTCGTCGCCCGACTCAGGCTCGGTAACCCACATCGAGATCATGATCCGCAGATACAAGAACGCGGCGATCACCGAGGCGACCATGGCGACGATGGCGATGGCATAGCTGCGCTCCTCGACCGCTGCTTGAATCACGCCGAACTTGGCAACGAAACCAGACGTCAGCGGCACCCCCGCCTGAGCCAGGAGCAACACCGTCATCGCCAACGAGATCACCGGGTGTGACTTGCCGAGCCCACGGAACGAGGCCAGATCGGTGGCGCCGTCGCCGGTACGGCTGACGATGGTGACGACGGCGAAGGTGCCGATCACCAGCACCGAATACAGCAACATGTACAGCAGTGCAGAAGACACGCCGTTACCGGAATCGGCCTGGCCGGCACGATGGGCAGCAGCCTCGACACCGATGAGGATGAACCCGGCGTGGCTGACTGACGAGAACGCCAGCATTCGCTTCACGTTGGTCTGCACGACCGCCATCACCGAACCGACCACCACCGTCAACACGGCGAGTATCCACACGATCGGGCGGTAGTCGTCGCGCCAATGTGGGAGGGCGAAGATCAACACGCGCAGCATCGCCGCGAACGCAGCCACCTTGCCGACCGATGCCATGAAGGCGGTGACCGGGGTCGGCGCGCCCTGGTAGACGTCGGGCGTCCAGAAGTGGAACGGCACGGCGGCAACCTTGAACCCGAGACCGACCAGCAGGAGGGCCACACCGGCGAGGATGAAGGCGTCGTGTCGCTCCGCCGGGACGCTGGCGTTGAACGAGTCGACGATCGTGGTGAAGTTGGTGCTACCTGCCGTGCCGTAGACCATGGCGATGCCATAGAGGAAGAAGGCGGAGGAGAAGCCGCCGAGCACGAAGTACTTGATGCCGCTCTCCTGGCTCTCGATCCGCTTGCGGTGGCTCGCGGCCATAACGTAAAAAGCGATCGAAAGGATCTCGAGCCCGAGGAACAGCACGATCAGATCGTTGGCCGAACCCATCACCACGCCACCGATCGCGGCCAGCAGATACAGGGCGTAGACCTCGGGGCCGTCGAGATCTTCACGCCGTAGATAGTCGTCGGTGACGAAGGCGACGAGCACGACGGCGGTAGCGATGGTGATGGTGACGAACATCGAGAACACGTCGAATCGCAATGCCCCGCCGACCAGCGTGGAGGCGCCGCCATCGGTGATGTCGTCCCACAGGAAGAAGCAGAGGATCGTCGCCGCCAGACCGGAGGCGGCGGTGAACAGCGCGTAGAGATGGCGCGGCCAACGCGGCGCCAAGGCACCCACCACCAGCAGAGCCATGGCCGCACCCAACAGCACCAATATCGGGCTGAGCGCGAACCAATCGACTGAAGGCCCGACCAAGGTCGGGTCAGCAGCGATCATGGCGCGACCTCGGCCGGCTGTGGGTCGACATAGGAGGTCTTCTCGCTGACATGCTCGATCAAGCGCTTCACGCTCGGCTCGATGCGATCGAGCATCGGCTTCGGGTACAAGCCCGTAAACACGATCACGCCGACGAGGGGCAGCAGCACAGCGGCCTCACGAGCCTTCAATTCGGCAAAGCCCTTGTTGGCCTCATCCAGCTCGCCGTGGAACACCCGTTGGTAGGCCCACAGCAGGTACACGGCGGCGAGAATCACGCCGGTGGCAGCAACGACTGTCCACCACCTGGCGGTTAGGAACGAGCCGATCAGCACCAGATACTCGCCGACGAAGCCGTTGAGGCCCGGCACGCCGATCGACGACAGCATCACCACCATGAACACCCCGGCGAAGATCGGGGCGGCCGTCTGCAAACCCTTCAATTCGGCGATCTCGCGGGTATGACGACGGTCGTAGATCATTCCGACGAGGAAGAACAACGCGCCGGTCGACACACCATGGTTGATGTTTTGCAACACCCCACCGCTGATCGACTGGCTGGTCATCGCGAACGTACCGAGGATGATGAAACCGAGGTGGGCGACCGACGAGTACGCCACGAGTCGCTTGAGGTCGGTCTGCATCGCCGCGACGATGGCGCCGTAGACGATGCCGATCACCGCGAGGGTCAGCCACAAGCTACGGCTCCACCGCGCCGCTTCTGGGAAAAGGAACACCCCGAAGCGCAACAGGCCATAGGTGCCGAGTTTCAGCATCACCCCAGCCAGGATCACCGAGCCGCCGGTCGGTGCCTGGGTATGGGCGTCGGGCAGCCAGGTGTGCAGCGGGAAGATCGGCACCTTGATGGCGAAAGCGATAGCAAAGGCGAAGAACAACCAGCGGCCGGTGGAGGCGGCGAAATCGGCCTTGGCCAACTCGACGAGGTCGAACGTCAGCGGCCCGTCGCCCTTGGCCAGGAACGCCGTGGCGATGATGCCGACGAGCAGGAAAGCGGAGCCGACCATTGTGAACAGGAAGAACTTCATTGCCGCGTAGACGCGGCCCTCGTAGCCCCACCCGGCGATGAGGAAGTACATCGGCACGAGCACGATCTCGAAGAAGACGAAGAACAGGAACAGATCGAGGCTGATGAAGCTGCCCATCAACCCGGCCTCCAGCAACAGCATCCACGACAGGTAGCGCTTGTGGTCGTGGTGCGGGTCGGTGCCGGCGATCACCAGCGGGAACAGCACGCCGGTAAGCACGACCAGGAACAGCGAGATGCCGTCGACACCGAGATGCCAGGAGATGCCCCACGGCTTGATCCAGGTGTGCATGCTGACGAACTGGAAGTCGGCGTCGGCCTTGTCGAACGCGGCGAGCACCCAGATGGTCAGGCCTGCCGCCAGCACGCTCGCCAGCATCGCCGTGAGCTTCACCCATTCCGGGCGGCGGTTGGAGAACGCGGCGACCAGGACCGACCCGATCGCCGGCACCAGCACGAGCATGGTGAGGATGGGAAACGAAGTCACAGGTTTCCCCGCACGACGACGAACCAGGCGAGCAGCAAGACGACCCCGACGCCGATCGCGGCTGCGTAGTTGCGAACGTTGCCGCTCTGCACAGTGCGGATGCGTTGCGCCGTGCCACGTACCAACCTGCCGACGCCGTTGACCCCACCGTCAACGATCGTCGCGTCGTACCAGGCGACGGCGTCGAATACCTTACGTCCGGGGCCACCCATGAAATTGCTGACGGTCGCGTCGTAGTACCAACCCTCTGCCAGCACGGTCGGCTCGATCGGCTTGGCCTTGTGTTTGGCGTAGACCATGATCGAGGCGGCGATCCCGATGAGGGCGACAGCGGTGGCAATGACAGCGAGCGGGACTTTCGCCGTCTCACTCTCGTGTACGCCGATGACCGGCTCCAGCCAGAGGGTCAGCTTCTCGGTGTCCGCGTTGAAGGGCAGGTTGATCGCTCCGCCGATGATCGACAAGCCGGCCAGCACGACGAGGGGCAGCAGCATGATCGCCGGGCTCTCGTGTGGCTGCATATCACCGTGGGCGCCGTGTTCGTCGTGATGATCGTGCCAGCGAGCCTTGCCGTAGAACACCATGATCACCTGGCGGGTCATGTAGTAGGCGGTGAGCAACGCGGTCAGCAGGCCGAGCGCCCACAACACCGGGCTCTTGTCGTAGGCGGCGAGCAGAATGTCGTCCTTGCTCCAAAAGCCGGCGAAAGGAGGCACACCGGCGATCGCCAACCAACCGACGATGAATGTCGCCGCGGTGATCGGCATCACTTTGCCGAGGGCGCCCATGCGGCGCATGTCTTGCTCGTGATGCATCCCGTGGATAACCGCTCCGGACCCGAGGAACAGCAGCGCTTTGAAAAAGGCGTGGGTGACCATGTGGAAGATCGCCGCTGTATAGGCACCGGAGCCGACGGCCAGGAACATGTACCCGAGTTGGCTGACGGTCGAGTAGGCCAGCACCCGCTTGATGTCGTTCTGGGCGACGGCGATGGTGGCGGCGAACAAGGCGGTGGCCACGCCGACGATGGCGATCAACGTGGGCGCGTACGACGACGCCACGTCGAGCACAGGGCTGATGCGGCACATCAAGAACACCCCGGCGGTGACCATCGTCGCCGCGTGGATCAAGGCCGACACGGGTGTCGGGCCCTCCATCGCGTCGGGCAACCACAGGTACAGGGGCAGCTGGGCACTCTTTCCGCAAGCGCCGACGAAGGCAAACAGGGCGATGGCCGTCGCCGTCGTTCGGGTCATGCTTGATGCAGCCTCGTTGACACCGATGTAGCTCAGCGTGCCCGTGGCCTGGAAGGCGAAGAACATCGCCATCATGAACCCCCAGTCACCGACTCGGTTGGTGACAAACGCCTTCTTCCCTGCCGTGGCGGCGCTGTCTCGCTCGTGCCAGAACGAGATCAGGAGGTAGCTGCACGTGCCGACGCCCTCCCAACCGAGGAACGTGACGAGCATGTTCTCACCGAGCACCAGCAGCAACATGCTGAGGGCGAACAGGTTGAGATACAGAAAGAACTTGGAGAACAGCGGGTCGCCGTGCATGTAGCCGACGGCGTAGAGATGGATCAGCGTGCCGACGCCGGTGACGAAGAGGCACATTGTGATGCTCAGCGGATCGGCCAGGAAGGCCAGGTCGACCTGCAGCGAGCCGAGCGGCACCCACGAGAACACCTTGTCGATGTGCTCGCGCTCCTCGGCAGGCTTGGAGAGCAGATCGAAGAACACACCGACGGTGACGGCGAATGCTGCACCACACATCAGCGTCGCCAGGTAACCGGCCTTGGGGTCGCCGAGCCGGCGACCGAACAACAGGATCAACACGAACCCGGCGAGCGGCAGCGCAGGGATCAGCCAGACCACGTCGAGCATTTGCTCAGCCCTTCAATTCCGCGAGATCGTCGGCGGTGGCCAGGGGCTTGCGGCGCAGGATGGCGACGATGATGCCGAGGCCCACGACGACCTCGGCGGCGGCGACGACCATAACGAAGAACACGGTGGTCTGCCCGCCGATGTCGCCGAGTTTCTTGGCGAGGGCGACGAAGCTCAAGTTGACGGCGTTGAGCATCAACTCGATGCACATCAGCATGATCAACGGGTTGCGACGCACCAGTACACCGACTGTGCCGATGCCGAACAGAACAGCGGCGAGCACGAGATACCAGGTTGTCGTCGGGACGACGGCGATCATGTCGGTGTCTCCGTGTCGTTCTTCGGCGCTCGACGCGCAAGCAGCACCGTGCCGACGACGGCGATGACCAGCAGCACCGAGGTGAGCTCGAAGGCCAGGACATGATCGCTGAACAGGTCGCGGGCAAGCGTGCGGATGTTGCTGTCGTGGTCGGCGGCGGGGTCGACGGCGGCCGTGCCTGTGGTGCCGATGTTGTCGCGCGACGAGATCGCCGCGAACGCGAGCAACCCGATCACGCCGGAACCGACCAGCACGGCGACGGGGCGTTGCAGCTTGAACGGCTCGATCTGCAAATCCTCGGCGTTGTCGACGCCGAGCAGCATGATCACGAACAGAAACAGCACCACGATCGCGCCGGCGTAGACGATCACCTGCACCGCGGCGAGAAACTGAGCCTCTTGTGAGACGTACATCACGGCCACCCCGAAGAGGGTGAGGATCAAGCTGAGCGCGGCATGCACGGGGTGGGATCGGGTGATCACCCCGACCGCCCCGGCCAGGATCATCAGCGCCGCGCCGACGAAGACGAACAACTGCATTACGGGGCGCTCTCCTCGGGGTCACGCACCCCGTAGCCGAG
>JANNHY010000366.1:0-22594 GCA_031404635.1 Ilumatobacteraceae bacterium | reverse complement strand
ACATGGTTCTGCAGCAGCGGGTTGGGGCCGAGACAGCAGCGGTTGAAGTTGGGGACCGGCCCACTCTTGAACGCATCGATCGGCCCGAACGACAGCAGGAAGAAGAACGCCGTGACGGCGAACATCACCACCAGCGCCCAGGCCACCAGCGGATCGTCGAGGCGGCGACGATTGCGGCGCATGATCACCGCCGTGTAGACCGCCAGGATCAGCAGCCATAGCAAGATGCTGCCTTCCAGCGCGCTCCACAGGGCGGTGACGTTGAACAGCGCCGGCGTGTCGCGTGAGCCGACCTGCTGGATGTAGGCGAGAGAAAAGTCACGGGTGATCAGTGCCCGCTCCATCACCACGACGGCTACCACCGCCCCCCCGAGCGCCATCCATGCGTAAGTGGCGATCGAACGCAGCAGACGGGCATCGCCGGTGCGGGTGGCGATGACCAGACCCAGTGCCCCGAACACACTGGCCGCGAGGCCGACGATCAGGGCAGCGTGCCCGATGAGCCCGTTCAAGCTTGTGGTTGCGAACATGCCGCTGATCTCGCCTGGTCGAGACGATCGGCATTGTTCGCCGCGTACTCGTTGGTGTGCTTCACCTCGAGCTTGTCGCCATCGAACACGCCCTGTTCGTCGACGCTGCCATGGACCACGACCGGGATGCACTCCTGGAACAACCCGCCAGGATCGCCCTCGTAGTGCACCGGCATCTTCGTGCCGTTGAAGGCGATGACGAAGTTGGTGACGGCACCGGTCTTTTCGACCGTGCCCTCCTCGACGGTGCCTTGGATGCGAAGCCGGCGACCGGTCTCGCAGCCGCTCTTGCGACCGACCTCGTCGACGTTGCAGTAGAAGTCGATGGCCGAGGTGAGGAACTTGGTGACGACAACGCCCCCTGCCACCGACACCAGTGCCAGCAGGGCGAAGGCCCGCCAGTTGCGGCGGCGCTGCGGCGGAGCCGTCGCAATGGTCGTGGTCTGGCGAGGGCTCAGGTCCACGGGCGGTCCTCTGGTGGCAGGCGTTGGGCGAGGGCGCGGGCCCGCCGGAACATTGCCATGACCAACACTCCGATGCCGCCGAACGTGGCGACGTAGCTGATGATCACGAAGGTTGTCTCCACTAGATGGTCGCCTCTTCACGCCGCTCGGCAATGGCCGACTCGAGACCGTGGTCGTCGAGCGCATCTTGCATTGCCAGCACCCGCTGACGGTGGAGCACCAACCACACGTACAGCAGGGTGAACACGATCACCCCGATGAACAAGCTGAACAACATCAGGTTCTCCAACTTGCCGTTGGCGATGGTCTCTTGCTGATGCAGCGGCCGCCACCATTCGACACTGAAGTGCACCAGCGGGATCTCCAACACCGACAACAGGGCGACGACCGCGCTGCGTCGGGCACGTTGGTGATGGCTGCCACCAAGGCCGCGTACGGCGAGATAGCCGAGGTAGGTGACGAACAGGAACGCCGTGGTGGTGACCCGTGAATCCCACACCCAGTAGACACCCCACGAGACTCTGCCCCACAAGCTGCCGGTCAGCAACGTGATCCCCATGAACAGCACACCGACCTCGGCGCTGGCCCCGGCCAGACGATCCCACGTCAACGAGCGGGTACGTTTCCAAAGATAGGCGGCGCTGCTGACGGCAGTGGCGATGAAGGCCAGATAGGCCAGCCAGGCGCTGGGGACATGGATATAGAGGATGCGCACACCCTTTTTCTGCACGGCGTCGTCGGGCGACAGGAACAAGCCGAAGGCCACGAACCAGGCCAGACCGACGAGTGTGGCGATGCCGAGCACCCGTGTGACGCGGGTGCCGGTGGGCCGAGGCACGCTCATACGCCGTCGTCCACCAGTGGTCCAAAAGCGAGCGAACCACCGATGCCGAACAGCAACGCATAGGTGACCAGCAACGCCACCCACGCCCAACCTTCACGCATCGAGATTCCTCCTACGCCGAGTGCGGCTTCCGTCGCTCGGGTTGCACCGATCAGAACTGGCGCCACGACCGGGAGCAACAGCAACGGCAGCAATGATTCGCGCCCCTTGGTCCCGGTGGTGAGACCACCATAAAGAGTACCGACCAGTCCCAGTCCGCAGGAAGCGGCTAGTGCGTTCGTGATCAACAACACCACGCCACCTGCACCGACGCGACTGTCGTAGAGCACGAAGGCGGCCAGGAACAGCAGGACTTCGAGCACTACCAACTGCACCGTGAGGGCGATGGCCTTGCCGAAATAGATGCCCTGGGCCGCGACGCCGGCGGTACGCAGGGCGTCGAGTGCGCCGTCACCGGCTTCGACGGCGAACGAGCGCTGCACGACGACCAGCATGCTGAACAACGTGGCCAGCCAAACGAGACCGGGGGCGACGCGGGTCAGCACGTCGTCCCTGTCGAGGGCAAAGGCGAACAGCACCATGACGATCGCCGCGAACGGCAGGACCTGATTGACCAGGATGCGGCTGCGCAGTTCGACTCGCAGATCCTTGGCGGCAACCAACCGGGTGACGCCGAGGGTATTCACGGTGCGCTGCGGATCTGGCCGCCGACCACATCGACGACGCGGCTGGCCAACACGCCGGCGCGATCCAACTCGTGACTGGCGACGATCATCGTCGCTCCTGCGGCCGTCGCCGCCAGCAGCACGGTGTCGAGTTCGTCGCGGCCGGCGGCGTCGAGACCGGCATGGGGTTCGTCGAGCAACCACAGTTCGGCGCGGCGAGCGATCAGGCACGCCAGTGCGGTGCGACGCTGCTGCCCCGCCGACAGCTTGCGCACCGGCACATCGCCAAAGCGGGCGGCGAGCCTCATACGATCGAGCGCAGCAACGATCTCGGTAGTCGTTGCCCCGACCGTCGCCCCCCAGAAGGCGACGTTCTCGTTCACGGGGAGATCGGTGTACAGGCCGTTGGAGTGCCCCAACAACCCGACCCGCGAACGAACGGCTTGACGCTGCTCGGCGAGATCGAGACCGAGCACGATGGCGGTGCCGCGGGTCGGTGGTAGCAGCCCGGCACAGAGCCGTAGCAGCGTGGTCTTACCTGCACCGTTCGGGCCCCTGAGTAACACGATCTCCCCGCGCAGCACCGTGAGCGTGGCCCCGGCCAACGCAGGGAAGCGATCAAGGACGGTCACGACGTCGACGAGTTGAACGACCGGATCCGTCTCCATAAGACGCGGCAACGCTAGTCAAGCTACGGCTCCGTCGTGCCGATAGCGTCATTCGTTGGTTCGGCGAGCGCCATGCTGCGGTGAACCCAGGCGCTCATCGAGTCGAACGAACCCGAACCATGTCAGAGAAACCACCCGCAAGCCACGAAAAAATCAGCCATTGGGATCGTCCCAAGCCGCCCCGCGACTGGAGGTGGGTGGTCGGTGGGATCGGTCGCACCCTGATCACCGTCGGCTTGTTGATGTTCGCCTTCGTCGCCTATCAGCTATGGGGCACCGGCATCCAGACGGCACAGGCCCAACGCACGCTGTCGGCGGAATTCGACGAGACGCTGGCCAGCGTCGATGCCACGACCACGATCACGACCACGACCACGATCGCGCCGCCAGGCACTGACCCGACGACGGCCGGCAGCACTGTGCCGGCCGACAGGACTGTGCCGGCCGACCCGGTCGCACCGACCACCACGACTGCGCCCAGCCTTGCCCCGGCCAAGCCGATTCCGGAGCCCGGCAAGGGGGTTGCCCGGCTGGAAATCCCGCGGATGGACCTCAACCGCATCGTCGTCGAGGGCGCGACAGCGGATGATCTGACCAAGGGACCCGGTCATTTCGCGGAGACACCGCTGCCCGGTCAGCTCGGCAATGCGGCCATAGCCGGTCACCGCACCACCCATCTGGCCCCGTTCTTCGACATCGACAAGTTGCAACCCGGCGACGAGATCATCGTCACCACGTTGAACGGCCGCTACCTGTATCAGGTCACCGGCACCGAGATCGTCGCCCCGCAGGACTACGCCCTGGTTATCCCGACCACCGATGCCACCAAAGCCACGCTCACTCTGGTGTCGTGTACGCCGCGCTATACGGCGAAGAGTCGCATCATCGTGCGTTCCGAACTGGTGCCGGACCAATCGGACGCCCTGACCGCGGCCGCACCGGCGGCGCCGGTGGTCGACCCGGCCGAGCCTGCGGCCACCCTTCCCGACGAGGGTCCGGTCACGGTGCCCGATGACAGCGCGATCACCGCCGGTTCGACGGCGTCGACGGAACCGGCAGGCAGCGCATCCGCCGGCAGCGTTCCGGCTGCCAGCGTTCCGGTCGAGCCGGCTGGCCCTGCAGCGTCACCCGACGCCTTCAGCGATGGTTGGTTCAGCGACACGACCGCCATCCCGCAGACGATCATGTGGGGCCTCGCCCTGGTGGCTGTTGCATTCGGGATCTACTGGGTCAGCCGCAAGGCCCGCCGCTATTGGGTAGGCGTCCTTGCCGGTTTCGCCCCATTCATCGTCGTGCTGTACTTCTTCTACGAAAACGTCAACCGCCTGCTGCCGCCGAACCTGTGATGGCAAGACCTAGCACGGATCCGGTCCGCGCCCGGCGTCGGCAGGTCGCCCGCTGGACCCGCCTCGCCAATCGCCTCGGGTACATGTGTTTCGGGATCGCCATCGTCACGTTCGTGATCGGATTCCTCGTCAACTTCAACGGCGTGGTGTCGGCAACGGTCATCGGTTCGATGATCGTCGGCTCGGTGTTGCTAGCCCCGGCGATCGTGCTCGGGTATGCGGTGAAGGCGGCCGAGCGTGACGACCGCGAACGGGGCCTGTAGCGACTCATTTTCCGCTAGGGCCCTGCACTTGTTACTCTGAGGTAACACGTATGAGCATTCGCCTTCCCGCTCCCGCTCGCCGCTAACAGATCCTCGACGTCGCCGTCGAAGTGTTCGCCCGCAATGGCTTTCACGGCACGTCGATGAACGACGTCGCCGAGGCCGCCGGCGTCACTAAACCGGTGCTCTACCAGCACTTCGACTCGAAGCAAGACCTGTACATGGCGCTGCTCGACGAGGTCGGCAACCGCCTGTTGACCGCGATCACCAAGGCGACGGCCGGTGCGGCCGGCGGCCGCCAGCAGACCGAGCAGGGCTTCTTGGCGTACTTCCAATGGGTGGCCAACGATCACGACGCCTTCTTGCTGCTGTTCGGCTCGCGAGCCAGCCGAGACGAGGAATCGACTCACGCCATCCGCCGAATCACGGCCGGCGCAGCCGATGCAATCGCCCCGCTGATCGCCGCCAACATCGGCGCCGACCATCGCCGCACCCTCGCCCACGGCCTGGTCGGCCTGGCCGAGGGCGTCAGTCGCCGCCTCGTCGAACTCGGCGAATCGTTCGACCCGCTGGTGCTCGGTAAACAGGTCGCCGATCTGGCCTGGGCCGGTCTGCGCGCCGTTCACGACTGAGCGCCTGTAGTCCGCGTCGGATTCGCGGTCTGCCAGTCGGCTCAGTCCGCCACCCCATTCAAGACTGTGGGTTGCCATGCCGATGCAATGGCCGTGAGCGGCAGCATCGCGACGTCAGCGACAGGTGGCTCCGCATCGTCGCAGGCGGACTCGATAGACAAGAGCGCCTGGCAGCCGCGCCCGATCGCCAGCCTGTCCATCCGGGTCCTCGTGCTGCTGGTTCCCCTTGTTGTTTGCGTGGCGGCGGTCAAGACCATGATCGTGTTCGTGTCACGTCCAGACGGCCGGTTGGCGTTGTGGATATGGATGGCTGCCCTCGTCGTCGTGTCGTTCGTCGCCTCGATCGGCACGCAACGCATAATGCGCCGCGTTGCTCCACTGGCGGTGCTGCTGAAGATGTCGTTGATCTTTCCCGACGAGGCTCCGTCACGATTCCGCGCCGCGATCCGTGCCGGATCGCCGCGCTCATTGGTTCGTCGCCTCCAGCGTCCCGATTCGATGTCGAGCCCCGAGCAGGTGGCCGCCGAAGAACTCGTTGCCTTGATGGCTCGGCTCAGCCGCCACGATCGAACCACGCGCGGCCACGCAGAGCGAGTTCGTGCGTACTCCGTCATGCTCGGTGAGCAGATCGGGCTGTCCAGGGCCGAGTTGGAGCGACTCAACTGGGCGGCACTCGTGCATGACATCGGCAAACTTGAAGTTCCGGAGTCGTTGTTGAACAAGAACGGCCGCCCGACCGATGAGGAATGGACGATATTGCGGACCCATCCAGGGGCCGGCAGCCAATACGTCGAGCCGCTTCGCGGATGGCTCGGTAGCTGGGTCGACGCCGTAACCCAGCACCACGAGCGGTACGACGGAAACGGCTATCCGCAGGGACTCTCCGGAAAGAACATCTCACTCGCCGGGCGGATCGTCTCGATCGCCGACGCCTACGACGTCATGACCGCTGCCCGTTCCTATAAGAAGCCGCTTCCAGCCGCGCAGGCCCGCGCCGAACTGACGCGCAACAGCGGCACCCAGTTCGACCCGCAGCTCGTTCGCAGCTTCCTGGAGATCTCGCTCGGACGATCGCGCCGAATTCTGGGCGGGCTCGGCTGGCTCGCCCAGGTGCCGGACATGATTCGGACACCGCTCAGCGTCGCCGGCACGTCGACGGCTGCTGCACTCGCCGCAGGGGCGATCGGCTTGGCTGCGGCAGCGGGCACCATCGCACCACCCGCAGAACCCCCACCTCGATCGCTCGGCACCGCAGTGCACGTCGGGCAGATCGAGAACCCGAACAACACCAGCACCGGGCGAACGATCAATCCCGTCGACGAACCCAATGATCGCCATCCACAACGTTCCCCAACCAAGGTCGTTCCCGACCTCCCAGACAGGCAAGCGACTTCCACGACCACCACCGCCACGACGACGACGACGACCAGTATCAGCACGACCCCCGCACCAGCCCCGATCAGCCCGACGATCGCAACGCCGAGTCCCACGACGCCGGCGACACCAGCATTGCCGACCCCGTCAACGATCACCACACCGGCGACGACGCCCCCCACGACGACCGTCACACCCACGACCACCGTCACACCCACGACGATCGCTGCCCTTCCGGCGACGGCTATCGACGACCAAGCTGAAACAGGCGTCGACAAGTCCATCAGCATTCACGTCCTGCTGAACGACGACTTCGGTGGATCGGAGCCCGACGCGTCAACACTCGCGGTACTCGTCGGTCCCTCCCACGGATCAGTCACGGTCACCGGACGGAATCTTTGGTACGAGCCCGAACCCGGCTACACGGGAACAGATTCGTTGTCGTACTCGATCTGTGCGTTGTCGGGGTCGTGCGTTCAGGCCACCGTGGCCGTGACGATCACCCCCTGAAGATCGGCCGTCATGGCCGGCACCTTTCGCGGTTCACACCCGGCGCGGGAACCTGACGAAGTCCGGCGGTGTCGGACCGTCATGAAGCGAAGCGTCTGGTTGACAACATCCGCAGTGGCATTGCTGCTGTTCATCATCGGCCCTACACGTGTGGCCGCCGGCGGTTGGGCGATCACTTCGCTCGATCCATTCGACCAACCGGTTGTCGGCCAGGCCACCGCGATCGGGTTCACCATTCTCCAGCACGGCGTGACACCGGTCGAGATCGCCGATGTCGGGATCCGGCTATCCGAGCATGGCAGGCCGGGGCAGTATTTCCCGGCCGTTCCCGACGGTCAAGGACGTGTCGGGCATTACACCGCCGATGTGGTGTTCCCGACGGCGGGCACATTCTCGTGGATCGTCGAGCAGGGAATGTTCGGTCCGCAGGAACTCGGTGAAATCACCATCACCAACGCCGCACCGCCGCAAGCAGCGGGCGACGCCGTGCAACACCCAGCCGTGCTGCGCTATGGGTTGCCCATCATCGCCGCACTCTGCCTCGTCGTCATCGTCGGTCACAGCGGGCGCGAGCGTCGCCGGCCAGCCCTACGGTGAACCATTCGAGGCTCGCAGCCGGTGTGGTCGGGTTGGTGGCGACCGCCGGGTCGTTCGCCGCCTGGAGAACGGATCCTCCAGTCTCGACGTCGGCTCGCGGGGGCGTGGATCTGTTCATGCGCAAGGGCTGCGCGTCGTGTCACAACGGACCGCAGACGACGGCAAGAGTCCCCGTGGCACCGAGCCTGGCAGACGTCGCAGAGTGGGCGGGCCAACGGAAGCCAGGCGTCAGCGCTCGGGACTATGTGAGAGAGTCGATCGTCAACCCACCAGCATTCATATCCCCCGAGTTCCATCAGAACGGCCCGGTCGCGATGCCGTCGCTCGCCCTCACCGAAGCCGAGGTCAACACGCTCGTCACCTACCTCCTCGGTTCCGACCGCTAGGCGCAGTTCACACGCCGCGCAGCACGAAACCCCGATAGCCCTCCACGAACCCGGCTGCGAGCAACGCCACCGCCTCGCTGCCCGACCGTTCGATCGGCACACCATTGACCTTGCGGACCTCGATGGATCGCTGCCGTCCGTCTTTGACCAGCGTCGCCAAGGCCTCTGCCCAACTGCCGTCGGCCGCGGCCGGGAAGGTGACGAGATGCGACGAACGCCGATCGAACCACACCTGGGGTACGCCGCTGCACAGCACCACCACCGCACCGGCGGTGCGGCTCGGGCGCCCCGCCGACTCGGGCCAATCGAGCGCCGCACCATACGGCTGGGCGGGATCGGTGGCCGCCAGCACCACCGCCGCAGGTGAGAGCTCGGGGTGCAGCACCGGGTCGGGCACGTCGCGAGCCGATCGCAACCGGTCAACGGCTCCGGGCATGGCGAACTGGGCAGCGCCGAGACCGGCGACGAAGTAGCCGCGACGGACCTGGCCACGTTCTTCGAGCACCTTGAGCACGCCATACGTAGCGGCGTACCCGCCCTTCACACCTTCGGCGAGCACGGCCTCGCGGGTGACGACGCCATACCTCTCGAGCAGCTGCAGCGCCGCCGCATGAGCCGCCTGGGTGGACGACGGGAGGGGAAGGCGCTGCGGCGCCACAAGCGACCACCGACCGGCGCCGGCCGGCGGCCCGATGCGGGTCAGCCGGCCTGGCCGCGGGCGGCCACGGGGCGCTGCCGACGAACGCGACGACTTTCCGCCCGACAGCACCGCCCGCAGCGGCGCCAGCGTGTCGTTGCTGACCTCGCCTGCCCACACCAGATCCCACAAGGCAGCCAGCAGCTCGATGTCGGTGGCGTCGGTCGACGCCCCCCGCAACTGGTTCCAGAAGCTGGCGCCATGGGAGACCAGGTGCGAGCGGATCGCGTCGTGCAGCGCACCGTTCGGCGGTTCGGCGACTTCCAGTGATGCGTCGATGGTGGCGAACTGGTCGGCGAAGTACAGGCGGATCCGCCCGTCGCTGGGGCCGATCGCGCCGGCACCCACCCAGATGACATCACCCGTGGTGCACAGTTCGTCGAGATCTGCAGCGCGGTAGCTGCGCAACCGCGAGGGCAGCAGCTCGGTCTCCAACGCCGAGGCCATCAATGCCGCGCCCTGCAATTGCGCCAGCACCTCGACCAGGGAGTCGAGGCCGCGACGTTCGCCCGGGATGCCGTGCCACACCTGGATGAAACGGGCGTAGGCCTCGGGCTCGACCGGCTCGACCTCGCGGCGCAGCATGGCCAGCGACCGACGCCGGAGCTGGCGCAGCACGTCGACATCGCAGTACTCGCGACCGGCCCCGCCGGGAAGGAACTCGCCGTGGACGAGGCGATCCGCGGCTTGCAGCGCAGCGAGGGCGCCGACAATGCGCTCGGGCGGCGACGCAAAATGATGGGCCACCTCGGATGCGGCGAACAGGCAGTGGGTACGTGCGTAGCGCGCGACCAACGATTCCAGCGGGTGGGCGACCGGCTCGGTGAAGGCCAGCGGCAGGCCGAGCGGAACGTTGCACCCGAAGGCGTCGCGGTACCGGGCGGCGTCTTCGGCGGCGACGAAACGCCGCTCGCCACCCAGCTGGATCTCGATCGCCCGTCGGGTGCGGGTGAGATCATCGATCCACTCGCCGGCCGGACCATCGCAGCGCAGATCGACGTCGGCGGCGGTGAGGTCGCCGACCTTGCGGAGCACGTCGTGCAACTCGTCGGCGCTGCGGGCCCTGCGGCCATCGGCCAGGCATTGCAACTCCAGCTCGACGTCGGCCAGCACGCCCGGGTCGAGCAGGTCGCGCAGCTCCTCGGCCCCGAGCAGATCGCGCAGCAGGTCGCGGTCGAGAGACAACGCCGCGGCGCGTCGTTCGGCCAGCGGGGCGTCGCCTTCGTACATGTACGCGGCGATCCAGTTGAACAGCAGGCTCTGGGCGAAAGGCGAGGCCTTGGCCGTGTCGACACTGACGACGCGCACGGCGCGGCTGCGCAGTTGGCCGAGCACTTCACGAAGTGCCGGCAGATCGAAAACATCCTGGAGGCACTCGCGCGACGTTTCCAGCAGGATCGGGAAGCTCGGGTATTTCGCTGCCACTGCCAAGAGATCGGCGGCCCGCTGGCGCTGCTGCCACAACGGAGTACGCTGATCCGGGCGGCGGCGCGGCAACAGCAGGGCGCGAGCGGCGCACTCGCGAAAGCGCGCCGAGAACAACGACGTCTGTGGCAACGCACCGACGACGAGTTCGTCGATGTCGTCGGGGTCGATGATCAGATCCTGGAGGGGCAGGCTGTCACCTACTCCCCCCGACGACGTTTCGGGCAGGCGCAACACGATGCCGTCGTCGCTCCACATCGTCTCGATCGGCATGTCGTAGCGCTCGATCAGCCGTCGCTCGATGGCCATCGCCCACGGCGCGTGCACGGGTGTGCCGAACGGGGTGAGGATGCACACCCGCCAGTCGCCGATCTCGTCGCGGAACCGCTCGACCACCACGGTGCGATCGTCTGGCACGACACCGGTGGCTTGAGCTTGCTCGTCGAGGTAGGCCACCACGTTGCCGGCGGCGAATCGATCGAGGCAGTAGTCGCCCATCAGCCGCTCGGTCGCGGCCTCGGCATCCAACGCCCGCATCTCGCGTTGGAAGGTGCCAAGTGCTCGGCCGAGTTCCAGCGGCCGACCCGGGCGATCGCCGTGCCAGAACGGCATCTTGCCCTGCTCACCGGGCGCCGGCGTGACCACGACCCGCTCGAACGTGATGTCTTCGATGCGCCACGTGCTGGCCCCGAGCAGGAACGTTTCACCGGGGCGGCTCTCGTAAACCATCTCCTCGTCGAGTTCGCCGACGCGCGTGCCGTCGGGCAGGAACACACCGTACAGACCACGGTCGGGAATGGTGCCGCCGCTGGTGACCGCCAACCGCTTCGACCCCTCGCGGGCGCGCAGCGTGGCGGCAGTGCGATCCCATACCAGTCGCGGCCGGAGCTCGTTGAACTCGTCGCTGGGGTAGCGGCCCGACAACAGGTCGAGCACGTTGTGCAACAGATCGTCGCTCAGCTCGGCAAAGTTGGCACAGCGCCTCACCAGCGCGGCAACCGACTCGACCGGACATTCGGGGTGGATGGCGACGTGAGCGACTATCTGCTGGGCGAGCACATCGAGCGGGTTGCGCAGGAACCGGGTGGTCTCGATCTGGCCGGTGACCATTCGCTGGGCGACCACCGCAGCCTCGAGCAGGTCGCCGCGATGCTTGGGGTACAGCGTGCCGCGACTTGGTTCGCCCACCGAGTGCCCGGCGCGCCCGACCCGTTGCATACCCCGCGAGACAGCGCCCGGCGACTCGACCTGGATGACGAGATCGA
This sequence comes from Ilumatobacteraceae bacterium, assembly GCA_031404635.1. Classification (GTDB taxonomy): domain Bacteria; phylum Actinomycetota; class Acidimicrobiia; order Acidimicrobiales; family Ilumatobacteraceae; genus JAENVT01. The sequence continues at coordinate 10,928 of JANNHY010000366.1, read as the reverse complement.
CGGCGCCCATGTCGATGCCGAGCTCGAGCGAACTGGTGGCGACGATGCCGCGCAGCACACCACGCTTCAGTTCGTCCTCGATGACGATGCGCTGCTCGCGGGCCAGCGAGCCGTGGTGTGCCTTCACCAGTTCCTCGCCGGCGAGTTCGTTGAGGTTGGCGGCCAAGCGCTCGGCCTGGCGGCGGGCGTTGCAGAAGATGATCGTGCTGCGGTGGGCCAGCACCTGCGCAAGCACGGCGGGATACACGCTCTCCCAGATGTTGCCCATCTCTTCGACCGGGACGACGACGTCGACCTCCATCTGCTTGCGGATACCGGCGTCGACGATGTTGACCCGTCGCCGGCTGCCATCGGCGCCCTGGCCACCGAGGAAATGAGCGACCTCTTCGAGCGGACGCTGTGTGGCCGACAGGCCGATGCGTTGTGGCGGTCGGGCAGTGATGGCCTCCAACCGTTCCAACGACAGCATCAGGTGGGCACCGCGTTTGGTTGCAGCCATGGCGTGAATCTCGTCGATGATCACCGTGTCGACATTGACCAGCGTGTCGGCGGCCGAAGAAGTGAGCATGAGATACAGGCTCTCGGGTGTGGTGATCAACAGGTCGACCGGATGGCGGATCAACGCTTGCCGGTCGCGCGGGGTGGTGTCGCCGGTACGCATTGCCACCGTCGGCTCGTGGAAGGTGACTCCGAGTCGCTCGGCGGCCAGACCGATACCCATCAGCGGGGCGCGCAGGTTCTTCTCGACATCGAAGGCCAAGGCTCGCAGCGGGGAGATGTACAGCACCCGGGTGCGCCGCTTCGGGTCGGCAGGTTCCGTCGTGCACAACCGGTCGATCGAGGCGAGGAAGGCGGTCAGCGTCTTGCCGCTGCCGGTCGGTGCGCAGACCAGGGTGTGCCCGCCGCCGAGGATCGCCGGCCAGCCATCGACTTGAGCCTTGGTCGGCGCCGGGAACGACGCCGCGAACCAGGCCCGCACCGCCGGCGAGAACGCCTCCAGCACCCGATGATCGGCCACGACGTCAGGTTACGCCAGGGGTGTAACCCCCTCCCGCCCGGACGGCGCGATGAGAGATATGCGTCGCCGGACGGCTCATCGCTCATCGCCCCGCGTGTCGCCCGGGCGCGATGAGAGATATGCGTCGCCGGACGGCTCATCGCTCATCGCCCAGATCTCCAACGCGTGGGGTGCTGACGGCCGGCCGATAGAGTTGTACGACCCATGACGCAGCAGCACCCGGATCTTGCCGCCGAACAGGACTTCATCGAGTACGCCTATCGGTGCCTCGAAGTCAGCCGCGACGCGGCGTGGCGGATGCGCAACCTCCACGAGGGCACGCTCGGCGGAACGTTTCAGGCCCGCTACGAGCGCGACGTGTTCGACGAGGCCGTCGTCAACAGGTTGACCCAACTCGATCTCGGCAATGCCGCGCTGGTGTTCGGTCGCATCGACCGCATGGCCGAGACCCCCGACGGCCTGGAGACCTTCCACATCGGCCGACTGGCGATAGCCGACGAGGAAAGCGAGCCGGTGGTCGTCGACTGGCGGGCGCCCGTCGCCGAACCGTTCTATCGGGCCACTGGCCGCGAACCGATGGGTCTCGCCCGCCGCCGGCATTTCGCCGTGCATGGGCGAACGCTGCTCGGGCTGGAGGACGAACTGTTCGGCGATGGCCATCTCGGTGTCGGCCACGACGACGGGCTAGACCAGCATCGCCTCGGCCCCGACTCGGGCCTGCGCGGCTACAGCACACTTCTGGCGGTCCTGGAACGTGGTCGCACCGGCCAACTCGGCGACATCGTCGCCACCATCCAGGCCGAGCAGGACGAGATCATCCGCAGCCCCCAGGCCGGCGTGCTGGTGGTGCAAGGCGGACCGGGTACGGGCAAGACGGTCGTCGCTCTACACCGCGCCGCGTACCTGCTCTACACATATCGCTTCCCGCTGGAAGACCAGGGGGTTCTCGTCGTCGGACCCAACCGGGTGTTCCTGCGCTACATCGAACAGGTGCTGCCTTCCCTCGGTGAGGCCGGCATCGAGCAGGTCGTGCTCGGCGACCTGGTGCCCGATGTCGAGTGGGCCCGCTACGGCGTCGACCCGGCCGATTCGCCGCTCGCTGCCAAAGTGAAGGGCAACATCCACATGACCGACGTGATCGACCAAGCGGTCACCGACCGCGAGCGTCCCCTGCGCGCCGATGTCGTCGTGCCGTTCCGTACCGGCTATCTGCGCCTGCGAGCCCAGGAAACCCGGCGCATCGTGCGCTCCGCGCAGCGACGCTTCCGCCGTCACAACGCCGCTCGCCGCTGGGTCGAAGGCGAGATCTGGTCGGCGATGGCCGCCACATGGCGAGACGGGGTGGTGTCGGCGGGCGACGTCAAAGAAGCTGTGCGGGCGATGCCCGAGATCCGCGAGGCGCTGGAGCGGATGTGGCCGGTGCTCACCCCGGCGCAGTTGCTGCACGACCTGTTCGGCAGCAAGGCGCTGCTGAAACTGGCCGCAGCCGAACATCTCCGGCAGTCCGAGTACCTTTCGCTGTACCGCCCGCGACTCGACGACGTCAGCAAGGTGCGGTGGACCGACAACGACGTCGCCCTGCTCGACGAGGCCCGCAGCTACCTCGGTTCCAAGCCGACAAGGGGTCAGGGTCAGAGCATTCAGTACGGCCACGGGCCCGGCCAGCAAAACGCCGACGAGATCCGCACCTATGGACACATCGTCGTCGACGAGGTGCAGGACCTCACCCCGATGCAATTGCGGATGGTCGCCCGACGCTCGCTGAACGGCAGCATGACGGTAGTCGGCGACATCGCCCAGGCAACCGGGGCACTGGCCCCCAACGACTGGGCCGATGTGCTGCGCCACCTGCCCGACCAGAAGCCGTCGCGGGTGATCGGGCTCAGCGTCGGGTACCGCATCCCCGCCCAGATCATGGCCCTCGCCAACCAGGTCATGCTTGCCGCTACGCCGACGTTGCGGTCGCCGACCAGCGTTCGCCAGAGCGAAGACCACCCCGAGTTCGTGCACGCCGCGGCCGGCGACCTACTTGTCGCGGTTGCGGCGGCGACCAGAGCGCTGACCGACGAGATCGCCGACGGCACGATCGCTGTCGTCGCACCCGATTCGATGGTCGAGGGCGTGTCGCAGGCCCTCGAAACTGCGGGGATCGATCATGGTCGGGCCACTCGTACCGGGCTCGAGGTGGGCGTCACCGTCGTACCGGTCAGCGTGGTCAAAGGCCTCGAACTCGATGGTGTCGTCGTGGTCGAGCCGGCCAGCATCGTCGCCGAGGAACAGCAGGGTCTGCGTGCGCTCTATGTGGCGCTGACCCGTAGCACGCGGCGCCTGACGATCGTCCACGCCAGCGCGCTGCCGGCGGCTATGCAAGTGTCAGATATGCCTGCACCAAGGCGGTGAGATTGCGGTACACCTTGTCGGCCGCGCCCGGCCGGTTGAACGTGGCCGCCCTGCGGCCCTTGGCGATCTCCGCCTCGATCTCGGTGGCGATGTCACGGTCGGTGCCGGCAACCTCGTCGTGCACCGCGGCCCACAGCGCCTCGATCCGTTCCACGGCGGCGATCTTGTCGCCCTGGTCGGCGATCAACACCGACAGGCCGGCGGCCTCGGTGACCAATCGAGGCAACAGGTCGGCAGCGGTTCCTATCGGCAACACCGTGGTGGTCGCAGCCCGGATTTGCGGGCTGATCGAGGTGTCATACGTGGTGGCCGCGCACGACGCCGTCGATATTGCCAGGACCCAGATTGCCAGGACCCAGATTGCCGGGACCCAAATTACGCGCACACGGTGAGCCGCTATTTGGCCGGGCCTCACGCAATCACCAGGATGCGGGCGCTGGCGAACGAGCCGACCCCCACGTGATGGCCTTCGATCTCGATGGTCAGCGTGCCGTCGGGCGACGCCGCGGTCAACAGCCCACTACGGCCGGGGAGAATGCTGGACGTCTCCAGAAAATCGAGCAGGCCCGGTGTGAACTCGAGCTCTTCGGGTATGCGGTTGATGGTGAACGACTTGCCTACCTCGACATCCGAGAGCGGTACGAGGACCGGCTCGAGATACAACGACCCGGGAATCGGGTTGCCATGTGGACAGGTCGTCGGGCTGCCGAGCACGCGGTCCATCGCCTGTTCGACGGCATCACTCATCACGTGTTCCCATTTGCCGGCCTCGTGGTGAGCGTCGGCCCACGACAGCCCGAGCATGTCGGTGAGGAACCGTTCGGCAAGTCGATGTCGACGCACCACAGACTGCGCCAACGCCTGGCCCGAGTGCGTCAGCCGGATGGCACCTTCGGTCGTGATCAGACCCTCGGCATCGAGGCGGCGGATCATCTCGCTGACCGCCGGGCGGCTGACCTGCAATCGCTCGGCAATCCGGGCCTGAATGACAGCGACGTCGTCCTCGTCGAGTTCGAAGATGCACTCGCAGTATTCCTCGAAAGCAGGGTGGTGCTCTCCGGACGCCGGCATGGGTCACAGGCTAGTCGCCGGCGTCGAGGGCCGGTAGGGTGCGACAGGCATGTCGACCTCCCCATTCCTCCTGGCCGCCAAGGGGCAACGTGGAACGCACACACCGGTGTGGTTCATGCGCCAAGCGGGCCGCAGCCTTCCCGAGTATCGGGCAAGACGCGGTGACGGCAGCATCCTCGACGCCATCAAGCAACCAGACCTCGCTGCCGAACTCACCCTCCAGCCTGTGCGTCGCTACGGCGTCGATGCCGCCGTGCTGTACAGCGACATCGTCGTGCCCGCCCACGCGGTCGGGTTCGGCATCGATGTGGCCCCCGGCACCGGGCCGGTCTGCGAGGCGCCCCTGCGTACCGCGGCCGACTTGAATCGCCTGAGATCTTTCGAACCGGCCGCCGACACCGCGTATGTCCTGCAAACCGTCAAGATCGTCTCCGCTGAGCTTCCCGAGTCGGTACCGCTGCTGGCCTTCGCCGGTGCGCCGTTCACCGTGGCCAGCTACCTCATCGAGGGTCGGCCGAGCCGCACCTACCAGCACACCAAACAGATGATGCACACCGACTCGGCGCTATGGCATCAGGTGATGCAGCGATTGGTCCAACACGCCGCCGCCTCGATCGGTAGCCAGCTGGATCACGGGGCGCGGGCCTTCCAGCTGTTCGATTCGTGGGTCGGCACGCTCAGCCGCGCCGACTACGACACGTTCGTGCTTCCGCACTCCGCTGCGGTCTTCGCCACCCTCGCCGCCAGCCATCCCGGCATCCCCGGTATCCACTTCGGCATCGGCTGCGATCATCTCCTCGAGTCGATGCGCGTCGCCGGCCCACGGGTACTGGGTCTCGACTGGCGCACGTCGATCACAGATGCGCGCCGGCGGATGGGTGCCGATCTGGTGGTGCAGGGCAACCTCGATCCGGCGCTGGTGTTGGCCGGAGCCGAAGTGGCGGTTACCGGCACCGACGCCGTCCTCGCCGACAACAACTATCCCAATGGTGAACGGCACCCGGGCCACATCTTCAACCTCGGCCACGGCGTGCAGCCCGACACCGACCCAGCGGTGCTTCAAGCGGTAGTCGATCGCGTCAAGGAACGAACCGCCCGATGAACGACAGCCGAACCGCGGTCGTGCTGATGGCCTATGGCACGCCACGCACGCCGGCCGACATCTTGCCGTACTACACCGACATCCGCGGCGGCCGCCCGCCGACGAGCGAACAGCTCGCCAACCTGATCGCCCGCTACGAGGCGATCGGCGGGATCTCCCCGCTGGCGCTACGCACCGAGACGCAGCGGCAAGTGCTGCAGGCCGCCCTCGATCAGGCCGATCACGGCCGGTACCACGTGGTGCTCGGCCTGAAGCACGCCGCCCCGTTCATCGAGCAATCGGTCGACGAGTTGGCTGCCGACGGATTCCGTCGCATCGTCGGGTTGGTGCTGGCGCCGCACTATTCGGCGTTCTCCATCGGTCAGTACCTCGCTCGGCTGGCCGCAGCAGGGGCTCGGCATCAAATGGCCGTGAAGGGGGTCGACAGTTGGGCAGTGGAGCCGGCCTTCATCGAGTTCATCGCCACCGACCTGCGGTCCACGCTTGCCACCTTGCCCGCCGAGACCAGGGTGTTGTTCACTGCCCATTCGCTTCCCGAGCGGATCCTCGCGGCCGGCGATCCGTATCCATCGCAGCTTCAGGCGACCGCCGAGTGCGTCGCGGCCGCCCTTTCGCTCGACAACTGGGGGCTGGCGTGGCAGAGCGCAGGGCGCACCCCGGAGCCGTGGTTGGGGCCCGACATCTTGCAGGTCATCGACGAGTTGGCGATGGACGGCCATACCCGCGCCGTGCTCGTCAGCGCCGTCGGGTTCGTCGCCGATCACCTGGAGGTGCTCTACGACCTCGACATCGAGGCATGCCGACGCGCCCATGAACATGGTCTCGGCTTTGCCCGCACGGCGTGCGTCAACGCCGACGCCGCGGTGATGGGCGCACTTGCCAACCGTGTCATCGGCGCACTGTGAGCATCGGCCGGCGGATCGCGGTGATCGGCGGTGGAATCACTGGACTCGCCGCCGCCCACGCCGCCATCGAAGGCGGAGCACAGGTCACAGTGTTCGAAGCCGAAAGCCGCCCTGGCGGGGCGATCAGGACCACTCCGTTTGCCGGGCATCCGGCGATCGACGAGGGGGCCGACGCCTTCTTGGCCCGCGTGCCCTGGGCCGTCGATCTCGCTCGCAAGGTGTCACTCGGCGATTCGCTGACATCGCCGGCAGTCGGCAAAGCAGCCGTATGGTGGCGCGGCCTGCACGACATCCCCGATGGTTCGCTGCTGGGTCTGCCGACGAGCCTCGTCGGCCTGGCACGTACCTCGCTGCTGTCGAGACGCGGCAAGCTGCGCGCCGCCACCGAGGCCGTGCGCCGGCGCTACGACCCCGGCACCGACGACTCGATCGGCGCGTACGTACGCTCGCGATTCGGCGACGAGGTCCACGAGCGCCTGGTCGATCCGCTCGTCGGCAGTATCTATGCCGCCGACACCGACGACTGCAGCCTCGCCGCCGTTGCCCAACTGGCCGACCTGGCGATGCGGTCGCGCAGCGTATTGCTGGCCGCCAGACGACGAGCCCCGGCGGCACCCGGGCCAGTGTTCTACGCCCCGACCGGGGGTGTCGGCGCCCTCGTCGATGCTGTCGCCACCGCTGTCGTCGCCCGTGGCGGCAACGTGCGATGCAACGCCGCTACCAGCGAGTTGGCGGTCGACGGAGGGCGATGGCGAGTCGACGGCGAGGTGTTCGATGGTGTGGTCGTGGCGTGCCCAGCACGTGCCGCAGCCGTGTTGCTGACCACCATCCAGCCATCGGTCGCATCGACATTGGCCGCTATCCCGACCGCCGGCGTTGCACTGTTGACGCTGGCCATACCGACCAGCAGATGGCCAGAACGGTTGCGCGACCTGTCGGGCTACCTCGTGCCCAAACCGCAGCAGCGGTTGGTCACGGCGGCGTCGTTCGGGTCGCAGAAGTGGGCGCACTGGGCGATCCCTGGGCGTGTCATCCTCAGGGTCTCACTCGGCCGTGACGGATTGCCGGCGTTGCATCTCTCCGATGACGAGCTGCTAGCCGATGTGCTCGACGAGCTGCACCTACACCTCGGCATCGACGCTCAGCCGGCAGCGGTGCGTGTCAGCCGATGGCCGAATGCCTTCCCGCAGTACCGACCGCACCACGATGCGACCATCGCCGCTGCGCAGAAGCTGCTCCCGCCCGGGATCGCCCTGGCCGGCGCCAGCTATCACGGCATCGGCATCGCCGCATGCATCCGATCGGGCCAAGGTGCTGCGGCGATGCTGTTGCGGCGCAAGTTGCTGGCAGACTGATCCGATGGGACAACGTTCGATAGCCGTGGCGTGTGTGGCGTTGCTTGCCCTCGCCGCGTGCGGTGACGACGACTCGAGCGCGCTCATCGTCGCCGCCGAGTCGGTGTCCACTGTCGGCAAGTCGACGACGACCTCCTCCTCCTCGACGACCACGTCACCGACCACGACTACGACGACCCCGTCGACCACGTCGAGCACGACGTCGACATCGACGACGTCGACCACGACCACCGTGGCCGCGATTCTGCCGAACCCGGAGACACCGCCAGCAGATCCTCGCGCCCCCGAACCGCTCGTCGCATTGGGCTCCATCGAGATCCCCCGGATCGGCGTGATCAAGTCGATGTACGAGGGCATCACGCTCACCACCCTCGACCGCGGCCCAGGTCATTGGCCCGGTACGGCGATGCCCGGCCAGCAGGGCAACGTAGTGGTCGCCGGACACCGCGTCAGCCACGACAAACCGTTCCGCAACATCGACCAGCTCGAGCCCGGTGACGACGTCATCTTCACCACCGACGACGGCCGATTCGTCTACAAGGTCACCAGCACCGAGGTCGTCTATCCCGATGCTTTGTGGATCGTCGACCAGACCGCCGATTACACGGCCACGCTGTTCGCCTGCACTCCGCCCGGCTCGACGAGGCAACGCATTGTTATTCACCTCGCCTACGCACCCGACGGCTAACGAGTCCCCGACGGACCTGACAGGTTTTGGCCGGGCAACTATGGTCGCACGCTGATGTCGCTGCGTTTACCACGCTTTTCGACCTCGGCTGCAATGGCCATCGGCGGAGGGCTGTGCGTCGCCCTGTCGCTCCCGCCATGGGGTTTGTGGCCGCTCGCCTTCGTCGGGATCGCCATCTTCGAAACGGCATTGGGCGAGACGGTGTCGAGCCGCGGCCGGGCCGCACGGGGATGGCTGTTCGCGGCAGCGTGGATGTTGCCGGGCATGGCCTGGATATGGGCGCTGACAATCCCCGGCTATCTCGCCGCAGCGGTGATATTCGCCGGGCTCCACGCGCTCGCGGCAGTGGCGTCGCCCCAGGGCCCGTGGCGGGTGATCGGCAGACCTGCCGCGCACACGCTCGTCGAGGCGCTGCGCCTCGTGTTCCCGTTCGGCGGCGTACCGTTGGCAACTCTGCCGATCGGCCAGGCCGGTGGACCTCTCGCCGGGGTCGTGCGTGTCGGCGGCGTGATCCTGTTGACCTGGGCGGTGTTCCAGATCGGGTTCGCACTTTCCGGTCCCTCGCCGTTCGTGCCACAGATGGCCCGCAACCGCGGCCGGCGTACCAGGGGCGAGTGGCACGGTGCGATCGGCTTCGTCGCGGCCATCGGGGTCGTGCTCATCGCCGCCACCGTCGCCCCCGGCGGAACCAGCGCGTCGCGCCCGGCAACACTGCGGGTGGCAATCGTGCAAGGCGGTGGACCGCAAGGCACCAGGGCGATCAACTCCGACCCGCGAGAGGTGCTCGAACGCCATCTCGAGGCCACCCGCACAATCCAACCAGGCTCCGCCGAGCTCGTTGTGTGGCCGGAGAACGTTGTCGACGTCGCCTCGTTCGCCGGCAGCCGGGAGCTGACCGAGGTCGCCGCCGAGGCCGCTCGAATTGGCGCACCATTCGCCGTCGGTGTCACCGAGGATGCCCCAGGCGATCATTTCGTCAACGCCCAGGTCGTCGTGACCGGGGATGGGCAGGTGGTGTCGCGCTACGAGAAGGCGCAGCGCGTTCCGTTCGGCGAGTACATGCCATTGCGTGGCCTGCTGCAGGCCCTGGGCGCCCCCACAGATCTCGTGCCGCGCGATGCCGTTGCCGGCACCGGGCCTGCCTATGTCGACATTCCCGTTTCCGGTGGAGAGGTCCGCGCCGCAACGGTCATCTCGTGGGAGGTGTTCTTCGGTGACCGAGCCGCCGACGGGATCGACCGTGGAGCCACGTTCATCGTCAACCCGACCAACGGAGCGAGCTATTCCGGCACGATCCTGCAGTCGCAGCAAATCGCCTCGTCGCGGCTGCGGGCGATCGAGAACGGGCGCTGGGTCCTGCAGGTCGCACCCACCGGGTTCAGCGCTTTCGTGTCGCCCGATGGCGATGTCTTCGACCGCAGCGCGATCAGCGAGCGCAAGATCATCACCCGTACGATCGATTTGTCATCCGGCCGCACATGGTATTCACGTCTCGGCGACACCCCGTTCGAGGTGCTGGTGGTGCTCGTGTTGCTCGGCTCGTGGATCGTGCCCGGCAAGGTCTGGCTGGCGCAACGACGGGCTACACCTCCAGCATTAGGGTGACCGGGCCGTCGTTGACCAGCGACACCTGCATCTCGGCGCGGAAGCGACCGGTGGCCACGGTTGCTCCCGATGCTCGCAGCCGATCGACCACCACCTGCACCAGCGGCTCGGCGTGCTCCGGTCGCGCCGCGTCGACCCAACTCGGGCGGCGGCCCCGGCTGGTGTCGCCATACAAGGTGAACTGGCTGATGACCAGCACCTCGCCGCCGCTGTCGGCGACCGAGCGGTTCATCACTCCGTCGGCGTCGTCGAACACCCGCAGGCCCCAGATCTTGTCGGCCAATTTGCGAGCCGCGGCCTCGGTGTCGTCGTGGGTCACCCCGACCAGCACGCACAGGCCAGGGCCAATCGCACCCACAACCTCCCTGGCGACCTCGCCGGCGACCGTCACCGACGCTCGCGACACCCTTTGCACCAAGCCACGCATGTTCCCGAGTCTGCCGTACAGAATGGGTCGGTGATCGAACTCCGTTCAGGTGCGGCCAGCGGCAGCGTCAGCGCGGTCGACGGGGGAAGGGTGGCAACACTGAACGCCGGCGGGGTCGAGCTGATCCTCGGGCCGGGTCCATTGCTGCCGGCGACCGGTTGGGGCAGCTATCCGATGGTCCCGTGGGCCGGACGCATCCGCAACGGTCGGTTCAGCTTCGACGGGATCGACTATCAACTGCCGATCAACTTCGAAGCACACGCCATACATGGGACGGGGTTCGAACAACCGTGGAAGGTTGTCGATCGGGATGCGAGCAGCGTGGCGCTGGCCTGCCGGCTCGGATGGGTCTTGGGC
>JANNHY010000365.1:0-5913 GCA_031404635.1 Ilumatobacteraceae bacterium | reverse complement strand
CCGAGCCCGGTCGGCGCAGCAGTTCGGCGACGTTGATCAGCAGCGGATTGGACATGCACCCAGGTTAACGGCGAGTTCGGCTAGCGATCCTGGTCGAAAAAGCCCTTGGTCGGATCGTCTTCCTCGATGCCCTCGTCGGCGCGGTGGGCGCCGATCGACAACCGTGATCGGCCGGCGTGCACCGTTCGTTGCAGCTTGTCGAGGAGGATCTCGAAGCTGCCCAGTCGCTGATCGAGGAAGTCTTCGGTCTCGTGGCGCAGGCGGCGCGAGTCGGCGTCGGCGGCTTCGCTGATCTGCCGGGCGCGTTGCTCGGCGGCGCGCACCACCTCGGTGCGTTGCACCATCCGCTCGGCCTGCACACGTGCCGCCTCGAGCAGTTCGTCGGCCTCGCGGCGTGTTTTGGAGACGAACTCCTGGCGCTCCTTGATCATCCACCGCGCCTGACGCATCTCTTCGGGCAGACGGTGCAACGACTCCTCGAGCAGTTCGATGATCTCGTCGCGGTCGATGCGCGGCGACGACGAGAGTGGCATCGTCGGAGCAGAGGCGATGATGTCGATCGCTCGGCGCAGCAAGGTCTCGGCGTCGCCGACATAACCATTCGTGCTGCGCACAAAGGCGTCGGAATCGTCGAATTCCTCGTCGTCTGCGAACTCGTCGTGCTGGTCGTCGTAGTTCATTTCCGCAGCCAAGATAGGCCTCAGAAGTCCTCGTCGCGTGGATGCACCCGCGACAATTGGGCTGCGACCGGGAGCGGGACCAGTGCCGAGACATCGCCTCCGTAGTGGGCGATCTCGCGAATAAAGCGGCTACTGATCGACACCAAGGCCGGCTTGCAGGGCAGATACACGGTCCTCACACCGCTCACGGCGTGGTTGGTGTGGGCCATCTGCTGCTCGACCTCGAAATCGCCACCGGTACGCAACCCCTTGACGATGAACGCCGCGGCGACTTCGCGGGCGGCATCGACCGCCAGCCCGCCGAACGCCACGACCTTTACCGAGGGCATGTAGGCGATGCTGTTGCGGATCATCTCCACGCGCTCGTCGAGTGTGAACATCCCGCTCGGCTTGGTCGGGTTGTGCATCACCCCGACCACCACCGCTCCGAAGAGCGCGACGGACTGCTCGATGACGTCGAGGTGGCCGAGATGAAACGGGTCGAAGCTGCCTGGATACAGCACCGTGGTCATTCGATGGGCCATGCGTCGACTCACGCTACTCGTTCGAGCTGAGTCACCCATGTCCGGCCATAACGCCGCGATTTAAGTAGTTCCCACCCCGGTGGCGGGGCAATTTCGCGCCCGGCCTCGGCGACGACGTACGGCACCTGCAGCACCGCCAGCAGGCGATCCCACCCATCGAACTCGTACGGAGGATCGATCAGGGCGATATCGACGCCACGCAAGGCCGGTACCCACGCCGCCACGTCGGACACAACGACTGTCGCGCGGTTGTGGAGTTCGAGCGCGGCAATGTTGGCCCGCAGCGCCTGCAGGGCTGCCCGGTCGCGCTCCACGAACACACACGAGTCGGCGCCGCGCGACAGGGCCTCAATGCCGAGCGCGCCCGAGCCGGCGAACAGATCGGCGACGGCCGCGCCATCGATCAGCCCGGCGCTGTCGAGGGAGTTGAACACGGCCTGGCGGACCTTGTCGGTTGTCGGGCGGATCGCCATCCCCACGGGGACCACCAACTTGCGTCCACCGAATTCGCCGGAGACGACTCGAATCACGACCGTGGGCCGTTCACGACGGGGCACCCGTCACAACCTGGCCACCGATGACGACCTGATCGAGCAGCGGCGCGCCGACCGCCAGGCACACCTCCTCGGGGTGCATGCAATCGACGATGACAAGGTCTCCACGTTTGCCGACGTCGAGCGACCCACACAGCGACTGCCTTCCGAGACTGTAGGCGGCGTTGAGCGTCGCCCCGACGATGACCTCTCCCGGCGTCATCCGGAAACATGGGGCTGCGATCGACAACGTGTTCAGCAACGAGGTGGCGTGGATGGAGGAGCAGAAGTCGGTGGCAACTGCCACGGGTACTTCGTGCTCGATGAGCACGCGGGCATTGGCCCGTTGGCTCGTCATGTAGACAAGCTCGGCCATCGGCAGGAGAACGGCGACGGTGTCGGTGCGACCGAGCTCACGGATCTCGCCGGCGGGCGTGTAGGTGAGGTGTTCGGCGGAAACGGCACCGCCCTCGACAGCGGTGCGCCAGCCCTGCGAAGGCGCCCAGGCGTCGGCGTGGACGCGCACCGGCAGGCCCATCTGGTGGCTGCGGCGAATCAGTCGCAGCGCCTGGTCGGGAGTGAAATGGCCATGCTCGACGGTTACATCCTGAAACTCGGCAATACCTTGCGCCATCACTGCCGGAAGCATGTCGCCGCCGATCAGATCGGTGTAGTGGTCGGCCCGTTCATCCGGTTCACCGTCGAGGTCTCGGGGCACCACGTGGGCGCCGAGGAACGTGATCACCAGCTGCATCGGTGTCAGCGACCGTGCTCGCCGCAACAGTTCGAGTTGGCGCAGTTCCTCGGCGACGGTGAGGCCATAGCCGGATTTGACCTCCAACGTTGTCGCACCACCGGCCACGATCCTGCCCAGCGTCGTCGTGAGTCTGGTCAACAACTCGTCGTCGCTGGCGCCGCGGGTTGCCACCACGCTCGACCAGATACCTCCACCACGCCCGGCGACGTCGGCCAGCGATGCGCCGCCCAAGCGCTCGGCATACTCGTGGTGGCGGTCGCCGCCGAACAGCGGGTGGCTGTGACACTCGACCAAACCGGGCAGCACGCAGCGCCCCCGCGCGTCGATCGTCGCTACGTCGGGATCGGCGTAGGTGGCGAGCACGTCGTCTGTTGCCCCGACGGCGACGATCACGCCGTCGCGGATGGCCACCGCGCCGTCGGCAACAATGTCGAGGTCACCCTGCGTCGCGCCGCGCCGCAGATCGCCGTTGTCGTGAACCCGAGCCAGCGACGTCGCATGGATGACGTTGAGGTCGCTCACTGGCAGAACTCGCGGATCAAATGTTCGTAGACGTCGACAGCCTGAAGATAATGGGCCTCGTGGACGTATTCGTCGGGGAAGTTGTACGGCGGGTCACCCGGCCCGAAGTTGACACCGTTCACACCATGCTGCTTCAGCGTGACGAGGTCGCACCAGAACGGCACACCCTCGTACACCGGTTCACTGAGGGTGACGGCGCGCACGGCTTGGTCGAGCGATCGTACGATCGGCGCGTCGGCGGCGATCTCGTACGGGTGGCGTGGCCCGGAGAGCCAGTGTTCGCTGAACTCGACGAGTGCATCGATGCGCGAATCGACCGTCGTCCGCAATCCCTCGATCATTTGCTCGACGTGCCGCTTGACGTCGTGTGGGTCCTGGCTGGGCAGCAGACGGATGTCGAGGGTGACGGTGCAGCGATCGGGCACCTGGTTGTGCTTGGTGCCGCCGTTGATCGTGCCGATGTTGAGGATCGGGCCGCCGGGCAGCAGCGGGTGTGGTTCGTAGGGCAGGGTTGATTCCAACTCGCGCAACCCGGCCAGGATCGGTTCCATCGTCTCGATGGCGTTCACGCCCAAGTGCTTGTAGGTCGTGTGTGCCTGACGGCCCCTGGTGGTGATCTTCAGGTAAGCCGCGCCGCGGTGGGCAATGCCGATGGTGTTGCTCGACGGCTCGCAATCGATGGCCGCGTCGCCGACGAATCCGGCCGCGCACAGGGAACGGGTACCGATCCCGCCCTCGAAGTGACACGACGCTCCCTGGAAGACGACATCGCCACGCAACCGATCACCGCTCGTGGCGATGCGCCGCACGGCCGCGGCCGCCGCCGCGGTGCCGGCTTTCATATCGGCGATCCCGGCGCCGTAGACCTTGCCGTCCTCCAGCGCCGCGGCGAACGGGTCCCTGGTCCAGTCCTCGCTCAGTTCGTAGATGTCGAGATGCCCGTTGAGCACCAGCGACCGCCCGCCGCCGGTGCCTCGTAGGCGAGCCCCGACCGACGGGCGGTCGGGCCGTGATTCGACCAACTCGACCTCATCGCACCCCCACGACGTGAGTTGGACGGCTAGGAACTCGGCCAGCCGACGCTCCTTTCCCCAGATCGAGTCGATCGAGCAGACGTCGACCAGTAATGCCGTGTCGTCGTGCACGTCACGCTCCGGCGTGCGACTGATCGAACGGCGTCGACCCGCTGCGGGCCTTCTTAGCCGAGAACCCTCTGCCCATCGCCATGTCGGCCAGACGCTGCACGTAGAGATCGTCGCGGAAGTGCAGCGTGAACGTGCGGGCGTCGCGCATCATCTGACCCAGTGGATAGCGCTCGTGGGCGGCGCGGGCACCGACCATGTCGAAGCCCTGATAGGGAATGTCGAGCACCGCGTTCTTGGCCAGATGCATGGTGCGGATGGCATCGGCCTCACACTCGTCGGGGTCGTCGCCACGATCGAGGCGAGCCGCGGTCGACCACAGGGCGGCACGCGCCGCGAACAGCTGAGCGTCCATCCTTCCGAGCCGTACCTTGACCGCCTCCGACCCGCTCAGATCGGCGCGGCCGGCCACATATCCGGCGATGAAGTCGAACGCCCCCTGCGCGGTGCCGAGGTGATTGGAGGCGTAGCCGCACGAGAACGTGCGGGGGTCGTTGTCGACCCAGGCGCCGGGCTCGCCCACCACATGGTCGTGGGGGACGAACACGTCGTCGAAGGCAACGCTGCACGACACCGTCGATCGCATACCGAGCATCTGCCAATCGTCGAGCAGACGCACGCCCGGTGCGTCGGTCGGCACGACGGCGAACACCATCCGCGAGACGTATGAGCTGTCGCCCTCGATGGCACACCACACCATCAGATACTTGGCGATTGCCGCCACCGAGGCGAAGGCCTTGCGAGCGGTGAGCCGGTAGCCGCCGTCGACTGCGGTCAGTTCCGCGGCCAGGGCCTCGGCGCCGTTCTCGTAGAGGTGGGCTTCGGAGCCGAGCGAAGCACAGAAGGAACCGTCGACGAACTGCGGTAGAAAGCGATCACGCTGCCCGGCCGAGGAATGGAACCCGATGATTCCGACCGCGTGGCTGTGGACCTGCAACAGCTGGGCGGTGTTCGTATCCCAATAGGCCATGCGTTCCAGGATCCGGTAGAAGCCGCTGAAGTTGCCGGGCAGCCAGTAGCCGAAGCCGCCATACTCGACCGGGACCGTCAGCCGATGAAGGCCGACCTGCTTGGCTTCGGCAAGGTTCTCGTACGGAAACGTCGAGGTCTTGTCGTGCTCGGCCATCCGCTGGCGCCACAGGGGGCCGAGCTCCTCCACTGCAGCAAGCAGCCGATCGGTGGCAGTCTCGTCGTGGGGCGGTGTCACCTGGTTCTCCATGCTCGTAGGTCTAGCCCTAACCAGCCCCCGAGGTAGCACGGTCGACACAGATCCGCTGGACGAGACCGCACAGGAATCGCTCGCAGCGCAGCAACTGTTCGACGGTCACGTACTCGTCCGGTCGATGAGCGACTGCGATGTCGCCGGGACCGCAGATCACAACCGGCACGTCGAGTGCCTCGGCGAACAACCCACCCTCGGTGCCGTAGCTGATCGACGTCGCCCGTCCGGCATCGGCGATCCGCTCGACAACGCGCAGCCACGGATCGTCGAACGGCGTGCGGAGAGCCGGGTAGCGGGTTACCTCGGTGAGTTCGACTGCCCCGCCGTATTCGACCAGCGCGGCGTGGTGTCGATCGACAGCCTGGCGGAAAGGTTGCAGCACCACGTCGGGATCGTGGTCGACCGTGTGGCGGATTTCGAAGGTGAATGCGCATCGTTCGGCGATGACATTGAGCGCCGTGCCACCGGTGATGGTGCCGCAGTTGAACGTCACTTCCGACTCGACGACGCGGTGGTGATACCGCTGCAACTCG
>JANNHY010000364.1:0-22317 GCA_031404635.1 Ilumatobacteraceae bacterium | reverse complement strand
CCCGCCCGGATACGCGATGTTCATTCCCTCGGCGATTCGCAAGGCCGTCGAACTGCCAGTGGTCGGGGTCGGGCGTTTCAAGGACCCGCTGCAGGCCGAGCGGGCCCTCGCCGAAGGTCATTGCGACCTGGTCGGTGTCGTCCGCGGCCAGATCGCCGATGCCGACTTCGCCGCAAAGGCCAAAGCCGGTGCAACTGACGACATTCGCCTGTGCCTGTCGTGCAATCAGGAATGTGTTGGCCGGATGGGTCTCAACCGCTGGCTCGGCTGCATCGAGAATCCAAAGACGGGCAGAGAGGATCAGTACGAGCGCGCGGCGAGGGAAGCGCCAGCGACGAGCCGCACGGAGAGCGAGACCAAAGCGAAGCGGAGGTCGAACTCGACCATCAAAACGGCTCATCGCTCATCGCAGCACAACACCGTCATGATAGTTGGCGCCGGGCCGGCGGGGCTGCAGGCGGCGATAGCCGCGGCACGCGTCGGTCATCAGGTCACCGTCTATGAGAGGGAACGCCACGCCGGTGGGCAGGTGCGTCTCGCCGCCAGCGTGCCGAACCGCGCCGAGTTCGGCGACATGATCCGCAACCAGCTCACCGAGTGCCGGCGACTCGGTGTGACGATCGAGTACGGCGTCAGCGTGTCGCCGGGCCTGGTGGCCGAAAAGCGGCCAGACCACGTGATCGTCGCCACCGGGGCCGAGGCGCAGCGCCCGTGGTGGGCGCCCGCCGAGGCCGATCGGGTCGTCGACGTGCGCGCCGTGCTCGACGGCAGTGCCAGCCCCGCAGGCGACGTGGTCGTCATCGACGAACTCGGCTTCCACCACGCCACCTCCGTCGCGGAACTGCTCGCCGACCGGGGTTGCAGTGTCGAGATCATCACCAATGGCATGGTCGTGGGGCAGGACCTCGGAATCACCCTCGTCATGGAGAACTGGTGGATGCGGGCCAGCGCCAAGAGCATCGTTCAATCGACCGATCTCGTGGCGATCGGCATCAACGGCCGCACCCTCGACCTGCTGCATCACCCCACCGGGGTCAACGTCACCCGCACGCCCGATTGGGTCGTGCTGGCCATACCGGCGAGTCCCGTCGAACGGCTCTATCACGATCTCAAGGCTGCCGATGTAAGCGTCGAGCGTGTCGGCGATTGTGTGGCACCGCGTCGTGCCCACGCCGCCGTTATCGAGGGCGAGCGCGCCGGCGCTGCCATCTGAACGGCGGATCGGCCAGACTTGACACCGTGAGCACTCCCCTGGTGGCCGTGGTGATGGGATCAACAAGCGACTGGTCAACGATGAGCAAGGCCGTTGATGTGCTGCAAGAGTTCGGGGTTGCCCACGAGGTGCAGGTGCTGTCGGCACATCGCATGCCCGATGAGATGTTCACCTTCGCCGAATCGGCCAAACGGCGCGGACTCAGATCGATCATCGCCGGCGCAGGCGGAGCCGCTCACCTGCCGGGAATGTTGGCGGCAAAGACCACCGTGCCGGTGTTGGGCGTTCCCGTGCCGTCTCGTTACCTCGCCGGACAGGATTCGCTGTACTCGATCGTGCAGATGCCGGCAGGTGTTCCGGTGGCGACATTCGCGATCGGCGAGGCCGGCGCAACCAACGCCGCATTGTTCGCGGTGGCGATGCTGGCCGATGGCGATGCCGACCTGGCGAGCTCGCTCGACGCTTACCGCCAGCAGCGCCACGCGGCCGCAGCGGCCGCCGCTCTCCCTCCGCAATGATCACACCTCCGGCCACACTGGGCGTTCTCGGTGGGGGGCAGCTCGGCCGTTACTTCGTCATGGCGGCGCGCACGATGGGCTATCGAACCATCGTCCTCGAACCCGACCCGCACGCCCCGGCAGGCAGGATCGCCGACGAGCACGTCGTTGCCGCGTTCGACGACGAGGCAGCGCTGCGGCAACTCGCCTCAGAATGCGCAGTGGTCACCACCGAGTTCGAAAATCCCCCGGCAGCAGCCATCGAGTGGCTCAGCAAGCACACCGTCGTGCGCCCCTCCCCTGGCGCGGTCGCCATCGCCCAGGATCGCCGTGCGGAAAAGACGTTCCTCGGCGAAGCAGGGATCCGGACGGCGCCCTACTTGGTGATCGAAACCGACGACGACGTCACCGCTGCCGCCGACTTGCAGCACCCGGCGATCTTGAAGACGGCCCGCATGGGTTACGACGGCAAGGGGCAGATCGACATTGCCGCGCCAGAAGAGCTCGCCGCGGCATGGGCTCAGCTGAACCGCCAGCCGTGCGTCCTCGAACAGCGGCTGGGCCTCGATGGTGAGGTCTCGGTGGTGCTGGCACGCGGGGTGTCCGGCCAGACCGCTTCCTACCCCGTCGTCCACAACACTCATGTCGACGGCATCCTCGACTGCACCGTCGTTCCCTTCTCCGCTCCGGGGGCGACGGATCTCGCCGTCACGATCGCGGCCGCACTCGACTACGTCGGTGTGCTGGCCGTTGAGATGTTCATCGTCAGCGGGCGGCTACTGGTCAACGAACTTGCCCCTCGTCCGCACAACAGCGGGCACTGGACGCTCGACGCGGCACGGACCAGCCAGTTCGAGCAGCAGGTGCGCGCCGTCTGCGGCGCCGGCCTCGGTGATCCATCCCAGAGCGCACCGGCCGTGGCAACGGTCAACCTGCTCGGCGATCTGTGGGCGGACGGCGAACCGGACTGGTCAGCAGCCCTGGCCCATCCCGACGTGTCGTTGCACCTGTACGGCAAGGACGCAGCGAGATCCGGACGCAAGATGGGCCACCTGACAGTCACGGCGGCGACTCCCGAGGATGCCCAACAGCTGGCGAAAGCAATCCGAGCCAGGCTGACGGCTCGCTAGTCTGCGCCCACCATGATTGCCGGAATCGTCACCGAGCTCACCGATTGGCTTGATCGAATCTCCAGTCATTGGTGGTTCCTGGCGATCATCTTCGCCATCGCCTACCTCGACTCGGTCGTCCCGCTCGTTCCCAGCGAGACCTGCGTGATCATCGGCGGCGTGGCGGCCAGCCAGGGTAATCAGAGCATCTATGCAGTCATCGCCGCCGGCGCGATCGGTGCGTTTCTGGGCGACAACAGCGCCTACCTCATCGGGATGCGAGCCAGTGGATGGTTCCGACGTCGCGCCGAGCGCAAGCCGAAGTTCGCCAAGAAGCTGGACTGGGCACGACAACAGATCCACGAGCGCGGCGGCCTGCTGTTGATCACGGCGCGGTTCATCCCAGGTGGAAGAACAGCGCTGACGTTGACATGCGGAATCACCCGCCAGAAGCAAATGTGGTTCATTCGTTGGGTCGCGGTGGCGGTGACGATCTGGGCGACCTACGCGGCGATGCTCGGTCGCATCGGCGGCGAGGCGTTCAAGGACGACCACACCAAGGCGTTCATGTTGGCGTTCGGCCTGGCGATCGCCACCAACGTGATCATCGAGGTCGTGCGTCATTTGATCAAGAAGCGCAATGCTGAGCCAGTAGCGGGTTGAGGACAGCGCGGGCGAGGTTGCTGACGAAGACCCGGCTCGTGGTTTGACGGCTGATGAAGCGGCGATAGAACAGCGGGCTCACCAGCTGACTGACCACGAGGTCCGTGTCGGTCGTGGCGATCAACTCACCCCGTCGAACCGCTGATCGCAACCGGGCGATCAACACCATGCGCCGCTGCGCGCCGAGAACCGCCAGCAACGTGGCCATCTCCGGCCGACGCTCGGCGGCGTCGATCGCCGTCGGCAGCAGCTCGGCAAAATCGGTCTCGCGTAACGCCACAGCAAGGCGCTGCATCCACACCTCGACGTCGTGCAGAACGGCTCCGTGCGATTCGATCGCCGGCGGGCCGGCACAGCATTCGAGCGCCTCGATGTGGATCTCGTCGCGGCCGGTGAACTGACGATAGATCGTCGTCTTGGCAACCCCGCTGCATGCCGCCACGGCCTCGACGGTCAAGCCCGCTGAACCACCTTGACGCAGTAGCTCCACGGCCGCGGCGATCACCCGTTGCCGCGAACGGATCCGACGGGGATCGACGTGGTCAGGGTCGAGCGGTGCCATCGGGAGCTTGGTTGGGAAGAGGCATGGCGACGACGACCGCGGCGATGGCAACGATCCCGCCAAGGTTCTCGAGTGTCGCCGTCATTGGTTCTCCCTGGTTTCGCTACGGGATCGTACCGAAACCAACTTCGCTACGCAAGCGTTGCGCACTAACATCCCGTCGAGTGAATCGCCACCTCGCCCAGCTGAACATCGCGACCTTGCGCCATCCGCTCGACGACCCGCGCATCGCCGATTTCGTCGAAGGTCTTCCGCTCGTGAACGGTGCTGGAGAACAGTCGCCCGGCTACGTGTGGCGTCTGCAATCGAACTCCGGTGATGCCACCGACATTCGTGTCTTCGAGGACCCATTAGTGATCGTCAACCTCACGGTGTGGGAATCGCTCGACGCGCTCAAGGCCTTCGCCTATCGCGGCGTGCACCGTGAGTTCTTCCGACGTCGCGCCGAATGGTTCGTCGGAGGCTCCAGCCGAACCGCCCTGTGGTGGTTACACGCCGGACTGCTCCCGACGACCGACGACGCCAAGCGACGGCTCGAGTTCATCGACGCCTTTGGTACGTCTCCTTACGCGTTCGAGATGGGTCAAAACCACGCGGCGCTGGTGATCGAACGCGTCGGTCTCGACGACGAGCGCGCCAAGCGATTGCTCCACGAGCAGAACAACGACCTCGACCCCGACCAGTTGACGGGCGATCGCGGATGTGTCGTCGTCGCCGAACTCGACGACGTGGCCGCGGCGTGCGGCGCGTATCGCCGGCTTGACGACACCACCGCCGAGATCACCCGGATTCACGTCGCTCAATCGGCGCGAGGCGTGAGGGTGGGAGCGGCGATCGTCGCCGAACTCGACGCAGCCGCAGGGTCCAACGGATTCCAGCGGCTGTTGCTGGAATCCGGCCCCCGCCAACTGCCCACGCTGGGCATGTACGAGAAATTCGGCTTTCGACGTCGCCGCTGTTGGGGCGAGTACGCCGGCTCGGCGACATCGATCTGCCTCGAGAAGACGCTCACCGCAGGGCCTGGCCGTTTAGCCTGACATGGATGCTTGCGGTGATCGTGGTGCGCGATGGAGTGCTTCCGGCAGGCGCCTTCGAGACCATCTCGGAATGCACTGGTATGGCCATGCTCGTCGGCTCCGGCACCACGGCGGCCGCCGCCGCTCTGCAGCATGTCGCCCGCCAGGTGACCACGATCGAGATCGGTGACTTCCGCCCCGCAGCGTGGGCGACGACGCTGGCAGCACAGCTTACTGATGAGCAGATCATCGTCCTGCCGGCTTCGCCTGACGGACGCGACCTCGCCCCCCGACTCGCCGCTGAGTTGCAGCGACCTCTGTACGCCATGGCGATCAGCGTGTCGCCGGAAAGGATCGATCTGGTTCGTCGGGGCGGCGCCGAGCTGCACTCGCTCCAGCCACCGACGGAGTTCGTGGCCACTCTGCAACCAGGCGTACGCGGTGTCGATCACCTTGATGCTGCAACAACCGTTCAGCGGAGCGCCACGGTGCCGGTCGCAGGGAATGACCCGACGGTCGAGCAGCTCCTGCCCCCCGACGCGGCGACGATCGACCTCGCCGAGGCGGACCGCATCGTCGCCGGCGGCGGCGGTCTCGACGACCCGCAACGGCTCGATCAACTCGCCGCGCTGGGCGCGGCGCTGCGGGCCAGTGTCGGCGCCACCCGCGTCGTCACCGACCGCGGCTGGGTCGGCCATCAGCGTCAGATCGGCACCACCGGCATGATCGTCGATCCACAGCTGTACCTCGCCTTCGGCATCAGCGGCGCGGTACAGCACACCAGCGGGCTCGGTCAGCCGCGGCACATCATCAGCATCAACACCGACCCTCACTGTCCGATGATGCAACTCGCCGATCTGGCGGTGGTCGCCGACGCCAACGCCGTGCTCGTCGAGCTGCTCGACCGGATAGGGGCCCCCGATGGCTGAGCCCGACTTCGATGTCGTCATCGTCGGCGCCGGCCCGGCCGGATCGTGCGCGGCAATCGAGGCGGCACGTGGCGGCTTGCGCACACTGCTGCTCGAACGTGGCCCGTTCGCCGGCAGCAAGAACATGTACGGCGGCGTGGTCTATCCGCGCATCCTCGACGACCTGATACCGCAGTGGTGGAACGAAGCTCCGATCCAGCGCTGGGTGACCCGTCGATCGACGATGGTCCTGACCGACACAAAGGCGCTGACGGTCGACTTCCGCAGCGACGCATGGGATGCGCCGCCATACAACGGCGCCACGGCCTATCGCCCCGATTTCGACCGCTGGCTCGCCGATCACGCCGTCAAGGCCGGAGCGACGTTGCTGTGCGACACGACGGTCACCGGCTTGCTTGGCGAGCCGTCCAGAAGGCGGAACCGTCTCGTCACCGGCGTGCGCACCGACAGGCCGGAGGGCGATATCACCGCTTCGGTGGTGATCGCCTGCGACGGCGTCAACAGCTTCGTCGCCAAGGAGGCCGGGCTGTACGGAACACCGAACCCCAAGAACTTCACCCTCGGTGTCAAAGAAACCGTTGCCCTTCCCAAGGACGTCATCGACGAACGCTTCGGCGTGCGCGACCGCCAGGGAGTCGACATCGAGATCATCGGTTGCACCGGCGAGGTCAACGGTGGTGGCTTCATCTACACCAACCTCGACACCATCGCCGTCGGGGTCGTCTTGAAGTTGACCAAGCTCGCCTCCCAGAAGACGCGGCCGGAAGAGATCATCGCGGCGATGAAGCGGCACTCGGCGATCGCCCCATTGGTCGACGGCGGCGAGTTGCAGGAGTACTCGGCACACCTGATCCCTGAAGCCGGGCTGTCGATGATGCCGGAGATGACCGGTAACGGACTGTTGATCGCCGGCGATGCCGCGGCGTTGTGCCTCGCTGCCGGCGTCTGGCTGGAGGGGGTCAACTTCGCGATGGCCAGCGGCATGTACGCCGCGCAAGCCGCGGTCGAAGCCATCGGGGCCGGCGATGTCAGCCAGCGCGGCCTCGGCGGATACGCGCGTCGGCTCAGCGACAGCTTCGTGCTCCGTGACCATCGCAAGCTGCGCCGCGCCCCTGAACTCGTGCTCGGTGATCGCGTCCAACACCTGTATCCGTCGATGGTCACGGGGATTGCCGAGCGCATGTTCCGTGTCGACAACCCATCGCCGAAACCGGGGCTGCGGCGGATCGTTCACGAGGAGCGCAAGCGCGCCGGGGTGCACCTTGGCGGCCTGTTGCGCGACGGCCGCGATGCCTTCCGGAGCTTCGGGTGATCGAGCGCGACGCAACCTGGCCGGAAGTCTCCTTCAGCGACCGGATGGGCGCGGTGGAGTTCAAGGTGCACGACAAGGCCCACATCGTCGTCGACGGCAAGGTCTGCGCCGACTGCAGCACGCGGGAATGTATCGTCGCCTGCCCCGCCGACCTGTTCGTGCCGACAAGCGACGGCGGCATCGTCTTCAACTACGAGCAGTGCTTCGAATGCGGCACGTGCTATCTGGTCTGCAATCAGGAGGGCGCGATCAGTTGGTCGTACCCGGAGGGCGGGTACGGCGTCATTTTCCGGAGCACGTGATGATCGCGGTGTGCATCAAATGGATCGGCGCGCCGGCAACGCCTGGCGTGTCTGCTGCCGACGAGGCTGCGATCGAGATGGCCCTGCGCCATGCCGAGGTGACCGGCGTTTCCGTCATTGCCGTCTCCGTCGGCTCAGCGGCGGCGGATCACGGTCTGCGCCAGGCGTTGGCATGCGGTGCTACGACGGCGATCCGGGTGGATGCGCCCGACGACATGGACAGCGCAGCGGTCGCCGCGGCGCTTGCTCCTGTCGTCGCCCATAGCGCCGCTGTGTGGTGTGGTGACTATTCCGCCGACCGAGGTACCGGCAGCGTTCCCGCTTTCCTCGCCGCGCGGCTCCAACGCCAGCAGGCCCTTGGCTTGGTTGGCGTGGAGTTCGGTGACCCGTTGCGGGTCATCCGCCGACTCGACGGCGGGCGGCGAGAGGTGTTGCTCGTCACGGGTCCGGCGGTCCTGTCGGTGGAAGGTTCCATTGCCCGCATGCGCCGCGCCTCGCTGCGCGCCGCGCTCGCCTCGCAATCGGCAGAAGTGTGGGCATACGGCACCACCGTGGCGCCGAGCGGCAACAGCTCCCCGGTCGTGGTGCGTCCTTACCGACCACGTGCCCGGGTTCTTGCAGCTCCCGTCGGCGCAACGGCGCTCGACCGGCTGCTGGTTCTCACCGACGCGTCCTGCGCCCCGCAGCCCGGTGAGACGATCGAGGCCGGCCCGGCCGAGGCGGCGCAGCGGATCATCGAGGTCCTCCGCGAGTGGGGCTACCTCGAGGTCGCCCACTAGCCGCCACTAGCCGATCGACTCCTCCCCGCTCGACACGGTGGTGTGAGCCCGATCTTGCCTTCTCTCGCGACATCGGGCTCACAGGTGGGCGATGATCGTTGTGGTGTGAGCCCGATCTCGCCTTGTCTCGCGACATCGGGCTCACAGCTGGGCGATGGCCGGCGGCGGCGACATCGTCCCAGCCCGCCACGGGTAACCTGCGCTCATGGTGATGCGCGAGCGTGATCGACAAGGCCTGGCGTGACAACCCGGCTCGGCGACGTCACCTGGACCGACCTGTGGAACCTTGCCCCGCGACCGATCATCGCCATCCCCGTCGGCTCGTGCGAGCAACACGGGCCCCATCTGCCACTCGACACCGACACGCGGATCGCAGTCGCCTTGGCCGAGGGCTTGGTGTCGTCGTTCGAGCCGGGTGATGTGTTGATCGGTCCGACGCTCTCAGCGACCTCCAGCGGCGAGCACGCCGGTTTCCCGGGCACGCTGTCGATCGGCGCCGACGTCGTCGAGCAACTGATCGTCGAGCTCGTCCGTAGCGCCGATTGGTCCGCCGGCGTCGTGTTGGTCAACGGCCACGGCGGCAATGCCCGGCCCGTGCAACGCGCGGCGAGCGTGCTGCGCGGCGAAGGCCGCCGGGTTCTGGCCTGGTGGCCACACGTGCGCAACGGCGACGCCCATGCGGGTGAGACCGAAACCTCGATGATGCTGGCACTCGCACCGGCACTGGTGCGCATGACCCGGGCCGAAGCGGGACGACCGGAACCGCTCGTCGACCTGATCGACGAGCTGCGCGCCAACGGTGTGCGAGCCGTCAGCCCCAACGGCGTGCTCGGCAATCCACGCCCGGCAACGGCCAACCACGGCAAGGCGCTGCTGACCCGGCTGATCATCGATCTCGTCGCCGCCGTCGATGAGTGGCGAACGTGACCACTTCCTACCGGCTCGACGGTTCGTACCGTCGATTCGACCGGGTCATCATCGCCGGCTCGCCGTTGCGCCTCTTCCGACTTTCAGCAAACGGCCGGCGCGTCGTCGAGGCAATCGAACGCGATCAACCGCTTCCTGCCGGTCACGTCAAGCTGACCACGCGACTCGTCGAGGCCGGCGCCATCCACCCGGTCCCCACCCAGTCGCCGTTCACGGTCGCGGACGTCACCATTGTCGTTCCGGCGTACAACGCTACCCCGAGCGAGGTCCACGCCGGCGGGGCGGCGATCGTCGTCGACGACGCCAGCGAGCCTCCGTTGGCGGCCAAGCCCGGGTGGAAGACGATTCGCCTGTCGACCAATCGTGGTCCAGCCGCAGCGCGCAACGCAGGTCTCGCCGAAGTCTCCACGCCTCTCGTGGCCTTTGTCGATACCGATGTCGATCTCGGTGCCGATTGGTTGGATGCGCTGTTGCCTCATTTCAGCGATCCCCTGGTGGCGCTCGTCGCCCCGCGGGTCGCTTCAGCGCCAGGATCGTCAACCCTCGCCGAGTACGAGACCACCCGTTCGCCGCTGGACCTCGGCGGCGAGCCGGCGCGCATCGAGGCCGGTACCCGGGTCAGCTACGTGCCCGGTGCAGCGCTGCTGGCCCGCACCGAAGCGCTGCGTGCCATCGGTGGATTCGACGAAGCACTGCGCACCGGTGAGGACGTCGACCTGGTCTGGCGGCTGATCGACGCCGGTCATCGCTGTCGATACGAACCTGCTACGACGGGTCACCACCGACCCAAAGCGACGCTCTCGGCGTGGTTCCGCCAGCGGATGACGTATGGTCGATCGGCGGCCGCGCTGGATCGCAAACACCCCGGCGCCGTGTCACCGCTGCGAATGAGTGGATGGAGCGCTGTGGTGTGGGTACTGGTGATCGCCCGCCGACCGTTGGCAGCGGCGATGGTCGCCGGCGGCACCATCGTGGCCCTGCAACGCAAACTCGACGACGTTCCACCGGCAGAATCCGTTCGTCTCGCCGGCCTCGGTCACCTGTACGCCGGTCGTCAACTCGCCAGTGCGATCACTCGCGTGTGGTGGCCGCTGGCATTGGTCGCGGCGCTGTTTGGGCGACGCGCCCGGGCGCCACTGATGTGGGCGACCGTAATTCCGCCGCTGCTCGACTGCCTCGGCAGGCGCGACCCCCTGCGGTATGCCTCGCTGCGACTAGTCGACGACATCGCCTACGGAACTGGCGTGTGGATCGGTGTCGTCGAGCAGCGCAGGTGCGGCGCCCTGGCACCGAAGTTCACGAATTGGCCGGGGCGAACCGTGAGCTGATGTCGTTGCACTCTGCGCATACGTCGGCCGGCACGAAGCCCCACCGCATCAGGCGGTTGAAGACGACACAACCTAGGCACAAGGCGAACACTGCCTCGAGCGTTGCAGCCACGATCAGACCGCCGATGAGCGCGTACGACAACGGCTGCGCACCCAGGCCCCACGCCAGCAGTGCCCCGCCGCTGAACGCCAGACCCATGCCTTGGGCAAAGCGCTTCGGTGGGCCCGGCACGAAGCGGTGATCGACATCGAGTCGGGGTGTGATCACCCGTGTGACCAGTTGGCCGAGCGGACTCAGCCGCGGACCGGTGAGAACCCGGGCCAGGAAGCCGTAGGCCAGCGGGACAAGCACCCACCACTGCCTGACAGCGAGGAAGGCGACACCTTGCGCGACGACACCGCCAGCCACGAGACGGGCCGATGTTTCGTTGACCGGGTTTGGGAAATCGAGCAGCTTGCGCACCCCGAAAAGAGTAGTCCGACAAATCCGATCAAACAACTCGGGATTAGAGACCGACGGCTACGGCTCTGCACACAGGCGGCCCGTGCCGAGCAACTACGGTTTGCGCCGCATGACCTTGCGACTCACCGTTCAGCGCGCCGCATGGGAGGCCCACGTCCATTCAGTGGCGGCCGGCATCGACGGGGTGGTGCCCGTCGTCAAAGGCAATGGCTACGGATTTGGGCGGGCAGTACTGCATCCGCTCGCCGCGACCGTGTCCGACTACGTCTGCGTTGGCACGATCCACGAAACCGACGCCGTCGCCCCTGGGGCGACCGCAGTTGTGCTCACCCCGACGCTGGTACCTCCGGCCACCACGGACCCGGTCCTCACGGTGGGAGCGCGAAGTGATGTCGCCGCACTTTCAGGCTGGCAAGGCCGCGTCATCGTCAAGTTGCAGTCGTCGATGCGTCGTTACGGAGCGACTCCGGCAGAGGTCGAAGGTGTCGTCGCTGCCGCCGAGGCCGCCGGTCTCGACATCATCGGCTGCGCGCTGCACCTTCCCCTTGCAGGATCCGACGCCGATCGCGTCGGCCAGGTCGAGACCTGGCTCGATCGTCTCGATCGCCGGCACTCCCTATGGCTCAGCCACCTGGAGCCACAGTCGTTTGCAGCGTTGCGCGCCCGTCACAGCGACCGGTCGTTCCGGCTGCGTGCCGGCACGATGCTGTGGCATGGCGACAAATCGTTCCTGCACCTCCATGCCGATGTTCTGGCGGTCAACCCGATCCGGGCAGGGGAACGGGTCGGCTACCACCTGACCGAGGTATCCCACGACGGTCACCTCGTCATGGTCAGCGCCGGCTCCGCACACGGAATCGCCGCCCTACCGGGTGGTGCCAGCCCGTTCCACTTCGCCCGTACTCGATTGGCGCTCATCGAGCTACCGCACATGCACACATCGATGGTTCTCGCTCCGGCCGGCACGCCACGCCCCGCTGTCGGTGATCGCGTCGACGTGCAGCGACCTTTGATCTCCACGCTTGTCGACGAGGTCGAGTGGGTGTGAGCGCTCCGGCCCGCGAGCGGGTGATCGATCTCGACGTCACTCGGGCCGTCGCCCTGATCGGTGTGGCGATGATGAACTATCACGGCTTCTTGATCAATCTCGGTGGCCCGATCGGCCAGTCACGACTCAACCGGTTCTTCAACCCCTGGACCGGGCCGCTGGCCACTCGATTTGCGGCGACCTTCGTTCTCGTCGCCGGGATGGGAGTGACGCTGATGACCGACCGTGGTCGGCTGAGTGGCGACCGCCAACGACGCAGCGCGGATCGTTGGACGTTGATCCGTCGCGGGTTCCTGCTCTACACGTTCGGGTTCGTCTTCGAGTGGTTGTGGACCGGTACGATCCTGTTCTTCTACGGTGCCTTTTTCGTTGTCGGCGCGTTGTTGTTCACGTTGCGCACGCGATGGCTGATCATCATCGGCGCCCTCGCGGCGATCGTCGCCGCGGCGATCCAATGGTGGGCGTTCGAGGCTGACCACCCCACTCGCTGGCTGTTCGCCGACTGGTACTCGCCCGGGCCCTACCGTTCGCCGCGCCGCTTGCTGTTCGATACGTTCGTCAACGGAACCCATCCCCTGCTCCCGTGGCTGGCCTTTTTGTGCGCCGGCATGGTCATCGGCCGCTACCTGCCTCTACACGCCAGGCGACGTCGAATGCTCGCCTCCCTCGGGGCGCTGCTCGTCGGCGCGACCTACCTCGCCAATCATCTCTTCGCCACCACCGCGTTGCGCTCTCGATTGTTGGCCACTGACCCATCCAGCCACAGTCTCAACTACACGCTGTGCGCCCTCGGCTCGTCGATCACCGCCTTCTGCGTCATCGGCTGGGTTGCCAACGCGACGCGCTCGAATTTGGTAACCACGGCTTTCGCAGCAGCCGGGCGGACGACCCTGACGCTGTACATCCTGCATGCGCTGGTGTTCAACGCGGTCGTCATCCGCTGGCACCTGATCCGGCCGGCGGGCCTCGACGTGGCTCTGGCGTTCGCCGGTGGCTTCTGGCTCGTCGCGATCGTCGCGGCGGCGTTGTGGCAGCGGCGCTTCGGCATCGGACCCGCCGAGTGGATCTATCGCAAGTTCGGTGGCAGCAACCTGGCTCAACCAGTCACTGGGTCGATCACAGCACCTCGCTGAACGTGTCGCACTGGCCGGCGTCGCCGGTGTTATAGCCACGGGTGAACCAGGCCTGGCGCTGCTCGGCGGAACCGTGAGTCCACGCCTCTCTGTCGATCCGGCCCTGTGTCTTTTGTTGGATGCGGTCATCGCCGACGCCTGCGGCAGCGGCAAGCGCCTCGGCGATTTCGTCGGGCGCATCGAGCAAACCACGCGAAGCCGCGTCGCCGACCCATAGCCCGGCGAAGCAGTCGGCCTGCAACTCGATCGCCACCGAGTACTGGTTGGCCCGACCCGGATCGTTCTGCTGCGCCTGCTGCATCTGATCGTTGATGCCGACCACGTTCTGAACGTGGTGTCCGTACTCGTGGGCGATGATGTACTGCTCGGCCAGGTCGGTGGGCTTGCCGATCAGCTGCTGCTCGAGCGCCTGCAGGAAGCCGAGGTCGATGTATACGAGGTGGTCGGCCGGGCAGTAGAACGGCCCGGTTTGCGATGTCGCTTGCCCGCAACCAGTGTCGGTCGCATCGGTGAAGAACACGGTCTTGGTGATCTCGTAGTCGACCCCGAAGAACGTTGCCAGGTTGGCCTGCCAATACTCCTGAACATCCTTGGTGGCGCCGCAGACGATCTGTTCGAGATCGCTGCTGCACGATTCCCCGGTGGCACCAGTCTTGGCCTGTGGCGTCGGAACACCCGCCGGGTCCGAGCCGCCACCGAGCAGCTTCGGCAGGAGCAGCGAGGCAAGCAGCACGATGATGCCGAGCACGCCGCCACCGGCCTTCATCGGAAACGCGAGCCCACCGCCACCGGCACCGCTTGCTCCACGACGATCGTCGATCATGGATGCATCGCCGCTGCGAACCTTCGTCATATGGATACTCCATGCCCATTCTTGGCAGCCTTGAAACCACAATGCCCAGGCGGAGCGATGATACTTGGCAACCGACTACTGGCGAGGCCGACTTGCCCGACGCAGACCGCGGAGCCCGAGCGCCCCGGCGCCGATCAGCGGGCCACGCTCGCCGAGGCGAGCGGGGGTTATACGTGCGCTCTTGCTGAACGACAGCTGGGCGTGTTCATCGAGCGCTTCCTGGGCCGAGTTGAAGAACGTCGCCCCGAATCCGAGGGCAACCGAGCCACCGACGACGGCCAGGTCGAGGTCGAGCAGGTTGCAGACCGTTGCCACCGCACGGCCGACGAGCCGTCCGGTGCGCTGCATGATCTCGTAGGTCGGCTCCGAGGGCGGGCGGCCGGTTATCGCTTCGATTGCCGGGCCCGAGGCCTCGGCTTCGAGGCAACCCCGCGAGCCGCACAGGCAACGGCGGCCGTTGGGCTCGACCAGCGTATGGCCGACATGACCGGCGTTGCCGGTGGCGCCGTCGAGAAGCTGCCCATTGAGCACGATGCCACCGTCGACACCAGTTGAGACAACCATCGTCAAGAAGTTCTGGCGACCTTGCGCCGCCCCCAACCATCCTTCGGCCAGGGCCAGGGCCTTGGCTCCCAGGTCGCCGTAAACATTGAGGCTGGTGACAGTGGCCAGCTTGGAGCGAAGCGGGAACGACCGCCACGCACCGATGTTCGTAGGTGATATGGCAACGACGTCGCGACGGACCGGCCCGGCGCAACCGACACCGACCGCCACCGGTCGGGCGTCGTGGTGGGTTCGGGCCCGCTCCAACTGTGCCTGGGCGATCTCGGTGAGCACGGCGAACAGCGCGTCGGCCTTCATCCCATGGTCGATATCCACGTCATCACGATCGAGCAGCTCGCCCTTCATCGTCATCAGCCCTGCCGCCAACCTGGCATCGCCGATGTCGATCGCCAGAACGACGTTGCGTGACTCACTCATCAAGGCGTGTACCGTACCGGCGGCCCGGTGTTGCGACTAACACCGACTAACCCACTCTCCGAGCATTCTCGATCAGATTGATCTCGTACAGCACCATGTCGAGTGCATCGGCACCGACCATCGCCGAATGACGCTGTGGATGCTCAGGGGTGATGCAACTGGCCAGCGGAGTGAGCTACGTCCACGGCGTCGGTTGGCAGAACTGCACCACGCTGTAGCGCTCGCCGCCGTACCCAGGCGCGGCGACGACTCGATGGATACCGGTCGGCAGCACCCCGTTGGTCAAACGCTCCAGCATCATCCCGGTGTTGATGATCACCTGGCCTTCCGGCGCGACAGCGTCGACCCACTGGTCACCGACCTTTACCTGTAGACCGGGGGCCGTTGCTCGGGGAAGGGCGGTGATCAGGTTGATATCTCCGTGCTCGCCGGCCCACACGTGAGTTCCTCCAGGCGACTCGGCCATCGGTGGGTAGCGAATTGCTCTGGTCAAGGTGGCCCCGTTGTGGGTCATCTCGTCGAAAAGCGATTCGTGACATCCGATCGCTTCGGCGATGACCCGTAGGAACCGACGCTGGATGTCCTCGATCCGGTCGTGAAACGTGAGCAGCAGCTGCCTGCACCCTGGTATCGCCTCCTCGGGAAGGACCTGACGGCCGTAGCGATGCGGGTAGCGCTGACGCAGCGGATGACCTTCTGGCAACTCGCTGCCCCAGTTGAGCATCTCTTTCCAGTCGGGCACGTCACTGTTGGCCGCCGTCTCGACCAGCAAGCCCGTATACCCCGTCTGACCATGGCTCTCAGGAGCGACAAAGCCCTGTTTGATCTCCTGAGGCTTCGAGAAGAATTCGGCGAGCATGCTGTAGGCGCTGTCGAGCAGATCCGCCGACAGGTCATGGCGGGTGTAAACGAATCCGGTCACCAGGCTGCGACGGACGCCGTCGACGACCGCCCGTCGTTGCGCAGACGTGCCGCGCTCGAACGCCAGTAGGTCGGCATCGAGAATGCAATCCATCAACCAAGCGTAGCTCGCCACATTTCCCCAGGTAGAGCTGCGATTTCTGGCTTGGATCGAAACCTCGGTAACACTTACGGCGTGTCAATTCTGTGGCGTACGCACTTTCCGCGATGAGCGAGATCGAAGAGGTCAAGGTCGTTGAGACCGTTGACTCTCTGTTTCGCGCCCATCACGGGCGGCTGGTCCGGGCGCTCACCTTGGCCTGCGGCGACCATGAGGTCGCTGCCGATGCCGTGCAAGAGGCCTTCGTGAAAGCCCACCTGCACTGGCGCCGAATCCAGCATTACGACGATCCCGTCGGTTGGATCCGTCGTGTCGCCATCAATCGTCTGCGCGACGATCATCGCCGGCAGAGCCGCAAAGGACGAGCGCTCGAGCGTCTGGCTGGTGAGCCGCCGGTCGAACCCGTCGAGCAGCGGGGTTTCGACTCCGATTTGCCGACGATTCTCGCCCGGCTCCCACGCCAGCAGCGCATCGCCATGGCCCTGTTCTACGTCGATGAGTTGTCGATCGCCGAGGTGGCCAGCGCTCTGAATGTCAGTGAAGGCGCCGTCAAGTCGTATCTACATCAGGGCCGCGCCCGGCTTCGTAGCGTGGTAACGAGCGGGGAGGAGGTGCATTCGGATGAGTGAGTTTCACGATCCCGATCTGCGCCGGCAATTGAGTCGCATGAGCGGCCCGTATCCAGACGACAATGCAGCATTCGCAGCGTGGCAGCGCCGCGTCGGCCAGGCCAGGCGGCGCCGGGCGGTGGCCTGGACCACTGGCGCGGCGATGTCGCTCGTGATGGGCACGATCACGGTCTCGGCACTGCAGAATCCGGGCCGAAATAGTGTCGTGCCCGGCAAGTCGTTGGAAACCATCACCGTCGTCACCGTGAGCATCGCCACGACCGAGGCCGACGAGTCGTCGACCAGTGAGTCGACCGCTCCCGAAACCATCGCACCGACCACCCTGGCGCCCGACACCACGCCGAGCACAGTGATCGCCGCCGATACGTCGATGCCGGAATCTGACGACAACGGGGCTGCCGGCTCGCGGCCAACGGGATCCACGTCGAAGGGTCCCGGTCCCGGTGTCGGCCCGACGACGACCGCTGCACCGCAGACGTCCGAGCCGCCACAGACGGCCACCAAGACCGTGACCTCGATCGGGGGCGCCGTCACCGTTCGTCGAGATGGCGATCGGCTCACCGTCACCGCGATCAATCCCGCTGCGGGATTCGAGGCCGACGAGAACGATTCCGGTGACCGGGTGCGGGTGACCTTCACGTCCGGCGATCACAAGTCGGAGATCACTGTGAGGCTGTCAGAGGGTGCCATCAAGGCCGACGTCTCCGAGAAATCCGAATCGCACGACACTTCCGTGTCCGGCGATTCGTCCGGCGATTCGTCCGGCGAGGCCTCCAGCGACGATCACGGTGGCGACGACAACGAGTGACGCGCGGCAAAACCGATCGTGCCCCGCAAACGTGTCATTTGTGTTACGAACCCAAACAGGAGGTCCCATGAAGCTCAATCGCCAAAACCGCATAGTTGTCGCCGCCGCGTTCTCAGGTGCGCTGGCGCTCGGTGCCGCCGGTCTCGCCGCTGCTACCTCCGGCGCCGATCCGCTGCGCGACACCGAGACCGACGACGTGACGATTCTCGACGACGACGACACGACGACGACAGAGGCTGAAACCACCACAACCGCTGCTGGAGAGACAACGACGACCGAGGCTGAAACCACCACAACCGCTGCGGGAGCGACGACTAGCTCGCTGGATGATGACGCCGACGAAGCCGAAGACGACGGTGTCGATGACGGTGTCGATGACGACGCCGATGACGCCGATGACGCCGATGCTGACGCCGATGCTGACGCCGATGATGACGCCGATGATGACGCCGATGATGACGCCGATGATGACGCCGATGATGACGCCGACACGAGCACCTCAATCGACGACGACGACGCCGACGACGATGACGCCGACACGAGCACCTCAATCGACGATGACGACGATGACGATGACGATGACGATGACGACGACGATGACGACGACGACGATGAGGCCGACGATGACTGAGTCGATCTGATCAAATAGACGGTCGGTGAAGACCGACTGGAACCCAGTGCTGCGTGCCGAATTCGACAAGCCGTACTGGAACGATTTGCAACGGTTTGTGGCGGGCGAGCGGGCCCGCCACACCGTTTTTCCCCCGCCGGACCAAGTCTTTGCCGCCCTACATCTGACGTCGTACGAATCAACCCGCGTGGTACTCCTCGGCCAGGATCCGTACCATGCGCCACAGCAAGCCCACGGCTTGTGCTTCTCGGTGCAAGACGGCGTGCGACCACCCCCGTCGCTCGTCAATATCTACACCGAGCTGCGCGACGACCTAGGCATCGATACCCCACAGCATGGCAACCTCGAATCGTGGGCCCGCCAAGGCGTTCTACTGCTCAATACCTGCCTCACGGTACGGTCAGGCGCCGCCGCGTCACATCAGGGCAAGGGGTGGGAGAGCTTCACCGATGCAGTGCTGCGAACAGTCAACGCCAAGCCCCACCCGGTGGTGTTCATACTGTGGGGTGCGCACGCCCGCCAGAAGAAGGCTTTGATCGACGTGTCGCGGCACACCGTGATCGAGTCGGCCCATCCGTCTCCACTCAGCGCCCACAACGGATTTTTCGGCAGCAAGCCGTTCAGCCGCGCCAATGCTGCACTCGTCGCTGCCGCCCTCGACCCGATCGACTGGCGCCTGCCCACCCAGCCCCTACATTCTTGACGATGGGATGGACCGAATTCCGCCGGGTTCGGGCGCTGCGCGACCGCTCACGTCCGGCTGACATTGCGGTGCAGACCGTCGAAGGTTTCCGCCGGCACCGCAGCGGTCGCAACGCCGCGCTGATCGCTCATTTCGGGTTCCTGTCGGTCTTTCCGCTGATGCTGGTGTTCACAACCGTGTTGGGCTTCGTGTTGCAGAGCCACCCGAATCTGCGCGACGACATCGTTGACTCGGCCATGGCCCAACTGCCGTTCATCGGCGAGCAGATAGCCAGCGACCCGTCCGAGTTGCGAGGCAATGGGCTCGTTCTGATCCTCGGGCTGCTCGCCAGCCTGTGGGGCGGGATGAAAGCCTTCGTCGCCGTGCAGGGCGCCCTCGACGACATTTCTGAACAGCCCTTGGACGATCGCTCCAACTTGCTGGTCACGCGTGTACGAGCGCTCGTCGGCATGGCTTACATCGGCGCTGCCCAGATCGGCACGGCAATCCTGGCGAGCATCGTCGGAGTCACCGGTGTGCCGGCGATCAGCAAGGTGTTGCTGCTTGTGGGCACGGCGGCGATCAATGCTGCGGTGTTGGCCTTCAGCTACCGTTGGCTGTGCACGCAGACGCCAGATTGGCGCAGCGTCGCACCGGGGGCAATCGTCGGTGGCGTGCTGTTCGCGGCGCTGCAAGTTCTTGGGGCGGTGATCGTTCGTCACGCGATCAACGGCGCGTTGCCGGTGTACGGCGTCGCTTTTGCATCGGTGATCGGGCTACTGTCGTGGCTCAGTCTCCATGCGATTACTGCCCTCGGCGGCGCTGAATTGAATGCCGCCCTGCTTGCCGGCCGACCGCCACGTCGACCGGATTGACAACGTTCACCGCGACTGATCGCAACTTCAACCAAATCAATGCTTGACAAGGATACCTCTTGTGCGGTGTACTCTCTGACAACGTTGTCAATCACAACGCTGGGGAAGCGAGGTCAACGCATCGAATTGTTGAGAAATCGAGGCGTCGGCGTCGGCGAAGCCGTGTTTGTATCAAGAGTCACAACTCCAAAGGAGAAAACATGATCAGCAAATCCAGGCGCCCGCGTGCGCTCCGTACCGTCGTCGCGTTGGGTGTCGCCGCATCGTTCGTCCTGGCCGCCTGCGGTGACGACGAGTCGTCGAGCGGCGATACCACCGCCGCGACCACCCCTGCCGCGGGTGCCGGCGATACCACCGCCGCGCCCAGCGGCGGCTCGGGTGAGAAGATCGCCGTCTCGTTGATCACCAAAGACTCCACGAACGCGTTCTTCGTCGCCATGCAGGCCGGCGCCAAGAAGGCCGGAGCCGCGGCCGGGGTCGACATCACCATCGCCTCGGGCAAGGAAGAGGGTGACGATCAGGGCCAGATCGACGCCATCGAGAACGCGATCGCGTCCGACCAGAAGGGCATCTTGATCACGCCGATGTCCACCGGCGTCAACGATGCGATCAAGAAGGCGCGCGATGCGGGCCTGTTCGTCATCGCCCTCGACACGCCGCCCGATCCACCCGACACGGTCGACATCACATTCGCCACCGACAATCGCAAGGCCGGATTCCTGATCGGCCAGTACACCGCAGCGAAGCTCGACGGCAAGAAAGCCGTCATCGCCCTGCTCGACATCTTCGACGACAAGATCGTCTCCGTCGACTACGACCGCGATCAGGGCTTCCTCGAGGGCATGGGCATCGATGTCGCCGATCCGATCAAGAACGGCGACGAGGCCCCTACCGGGAAGTACACCGGGGGCAAGGGCGGCGACTACGAGATCGTCGGCAACGAGGCAACCGGGGCCAACGAAGAGGGTGGGCAGAAGGGTATGGAGAACCTGCTGGCCAAGAACCCCGACATCAACGTGATCTATACGATCAACGAGCCGACCGCTGCCGGCGCCTACGCCGCGCTGGAGGCTGCCGGGAAGACGACCGCAGACTTCATCCTCGTCTCCGTCGACGGCGGCAAGGCCGGTGTGCAGGATGTTGCCGACGGCCGCATCGCGGCCACATCGCAGCAGTACCCGCTGACGATGGCCGACCTCGGTGTGCAGGCGATCGCCGACTTCGTCAACAACGGAACCAAGCCCGAGGTCACGGCGGGCCTCGACTTCTTCGACACCGGCGTCACGCTGATCGCCAAGGACCCGGTGGAGGGCGTTGACAGCAAGGACCCGCAGTACGGGCTCGACAACGCCTGGGGCTGATTCCTCGAGTTCGTGGCGAATTGAATTGAGTTGCTCGGCGGTAGGGCATCACGTTGCAGATTCCCTACCGATGTGTACTAGTTTGAGCGCGATCAATTACCAGCCGACATTCTTGGAAAGGTGGGCGTCGTGAGTGATGCAACCGTGGGCTACGACGCAGCGGAGGAGTTCCTCGACCGGCACTCTCCGATCCAGCGTGTGCAAGCCGTCCTGCACAAGTATCCGTGGCTCAGCCCGGCACTCGTGCTGGCGATCACGGTGGTCATCTTCAGGCTGCTGTCCGACAAGTTCGCCACCCCGACCGACCTCGGCGTGATCGCCCAGCAGACCGCTGTGGTCGGAACCCTGGCCATCGGGCAGACGATCATCATCCTGACCGCCGGGATCGACCTCTCGTGCGGGGCGATCATGGTGTTCTCGTCGATGATCATGGCCAAGACCGCCTTCGACCAAGGGGTACCGGGATTCCTGGCCTTGCTCATCGGTATCCTCATCGGCGGTCTCGCCGGCGCATTCAACGGTTTGTTGATCACCCGCATCAAGCTGCCACCGTTCATCGTCACGCTGGGTTCGCTGGGTATCTTCACCTCGTTGACGTTGCTCTACGCCACCGGCCGCACCGTGCGCAACACCGAACTCGCGGCCGAGTTGAAGTGGCTCGGGCATTCGATCAGCATCGGCGACTTCCGGTTCACGACCGGTGTGCTGGTGATGCTCGCCATGTACGCGGTTCTTGCCTATGTGCTGCGATACACCGCTTGGGGCACCCATGTCTACGCCGTGGGCGACGACCCCGACGCGGCCCGGCTGGCAGGCATCCAGAACAACCGGGTGATCGTCAGCGTCTACATCGTCGCCGGTCTGATCTTCGCCATCGCCGGCTGGGTGCTGATCGGCCGGGTCAACGCCGCCAGCCCGAACTCGGGCAAGGATGCCAACCTCGATTCGATCACGGCTGTCGTCATCGGCGGCACCAGCCTGTTCGGAGGCAGAGGGCGGGTGGTCGGATCCCTGATCGGCGCCCTGATCGTCACCTCGGTCGACCACGGACTCTCCGTCGCCGGACTCGATCAGAACTACAAGCAGCTTGCAATCGGCGCCCTCATCATCGTCGCCGTGACCGCCGACCAGTGGATCCGCAGGGCCCGGGCATGAGCGACACGTTGACCACGACGAAGCCTGTGCTCGAGAGCAT
>JANNHY010000363.1:0-5095 GCA_031404635.1 Ilumatobacteraceae bacterium | reverse complement strand
ATCGGGTTGCTGTGGCTGCTGCCCATGGCTTTGCGCTCCGTCGGCATCAACTTCAGCCCTATCGGTGCGTACTTCGATGCGACCATCACGCCGCTGATGTCGCTGCTGCTTCTCGCCACGACCTCGTCGGGCGAGTAAACGGCGCCACTCGGGTTGTCGGGGCTGACGAACAGCAGCGCCTTGGTTCGCGGCGTCATCGCCGCATCGAGCTGCTCGATCGTGGCCTTGAACCCAGTGGTCTCGTCGGTCTGCACGACCACCGGCTCACCACCGGCGAGCGTGATGGCCTCGGGGTAAGTGGTCCAGTACGGGGCCGGACAGATGACCTCGTCGCCGGGGTCACACAGCGCTGCGACTGCGGTGAACACCGCGTGCTTGCCTCCGTTGGTGACCAACACCTGGCTCGATTGGCACGCGAAACCGGAGTCACGAAGCGTCTTGGTGGCAATGGCGTCGCGCAGCTCGGGCAGGCCGGCAGCCGGTGTGTACTTGTGGAACCTGGGCTCGCGACAAGCACGCGCCGCCGCCTCGACGATGTTCTCCGGGGTTGGGAAGTCGGGCTCGCCCGCGCCAAAGCCGATCACGTTGTCGCCCTTGGCTTTCAACGCCTTGGCCTTGGCATCGACGGCAAGCGTGGCCGATTCTGCGATGGCGGCGAGACGTGCGGAGGTGCGATTCACTGAGAAGCCCTTCGATGGAGTTTGCGACCGGGAATCCTAGTTGCCGCCCTGCACAGGACTCGGCCGACATTTCGTCAAACACCGTTGGCCCGGCCGCGCCGGCGGGCAAGACTGACCGGGTGACGATGACCCCGGCGATGATCGACGTCCCCCGCAGCATGCTGCCGAGCGATGGACGATTTGGCTGCGGGCCGTCGAAGATCCGAGCCGAGCAAGCGTTGGCCCTCGCCAAGGCGAACGGCAACCTGCTCGGCAGTTCACACCGTCAGGCGCCGGTGAGGAATCTCGTTGGTTCGGTGCGAGCCGGCCTTGCCGAGCTCTTCACGCTTCCCGACGGTTGGGAGATCGTGTTGGGTAACGGCGGTTCCACCATGTTCTGGGACGTCGCCACGTTCGGCCTCATCGCCCGACGGAGCCGGCACTACGTGTTCGGCGAGTTCTCCTCGAAGTTCGCCGACGCCGCGGCGGCCGCACCCCACCTTGATGACCCCGTCGTGATCCGCAGCGAGCCGGGCACACATCCTCTGATCGAGGCCGCCGTGCACGACGCCGACGTCGTCGCTCTCACCCACAACGAGACGTCGACGGGTGTGGCGATGGATCTGCGCCGCCCCAGCGGCGATGCACTGGTCGTCGTCGACGCCACGTCGGCGGCGGGCGGCCTGGCATGGTCGCCGAGCGAGGTCGACGTGTACTACTTCGCACCGCAGAAGTGCTTCGCCAGCGACGGGGGGTTGTGGCTGGCGGCCTGTTCCGCCGCGGCCATCGAGCGGATCCGGACCATCAACGTGTCGGGGCGTTGGGCGCCAGCATCGCTCGATCTGCAGATTGCCGTCGACAACTCGCGGTCCAACCAGACGTACAACACACCGGCAGTGGCCACGCTTGTATTGCTCAACGAGCAGATCCAGTGGATGCTCGGCAACGGCGGCCTCGAATGGTGCGTCGATCGCTGCCGCACGTCGTCGAACCACCTGTACGAGTGGGCGGCGGCGTCGGCGTATGCGACCCCGTTCGTCGTCAACCCGGCGCAACGTTCGGCGGTCGTCGGCACCATCGATCTCGACGACACAGTCCGCGCCGACGACATCAGCGCCGCGCTTCGAGCCAACGGCATCGTCGATACCGACAGCTACCGCAAACTGGGCCGCAATCAGCTGCGCATCGGCATGTTTCCTGCCGTGGAACCCGACGACGTGGCCCTCCTCACCGGCTGCATCGACTACGTCGTCGGGGCACTCGCAGGGTGAACGTCGCCGAGGTCCTGTCGACACACCTCGACGGTGTGGCTCCGCTGAACAGGCCGATCATGGTGCTCGCACTACGTGGCTGGTTCGACATCGCCGAGGTCGCCACCACCGCTATCAACGAACTGTTCGCCGACCGGGTCGCCCCAATCGTTGCGTCGATCGATCCCGATCCGTTCTTCGACTTCACCCAGGAACGGCCACAGGTCGAACTCGACCACGACGAGGTCCGCCACATCCGCTGGCCGGTCAACGAGTTCCGCTTCGCCCGCTTCCCCGGCACTCCTCATGATCTCGTCGTGTTGTCGGGTGTCGAGCCCCACCTGCGCTACGCCACGTTCGCCGACAGCGTGCTCGAAGTCGCCACATTGTCGAAATGCGAGGTGGTCGTCACTGTTGGCGCCGTGGCCGACACCATCCCCCACACCCGGCCACCTCCCGTCGTCGGCAGCACCACCAATCGCAGCTTGCTGAGCGCTCTCGGCCTCTCCCCGCCTCGCTATCAGGGCATCACCGGTCTTGTCGGCGTATTGCAGGAGCGTCTCGATCGCGCCAGAATGCCGGCGATCTCGCTTCGGGTCGGCGTACCCCATTACCTCGGCAACGCCGAGCATCCGCAGTCGTCGATCGCCCTTCTGCAACACCTCCACCACGTGCTCGGCGTTCCGGTTCACACCGCGCGCCTGGCCGCCGAGGCAGCACGCCGCCGGGTGCTGCACGACGAGGCGGTCGACGACGACGAGCAGGCCAGCGCCTATGTGGCCATGCTGGAACGTGAGTACGACCACCGCTCC
Source organism: Ilumatobacteraceae bacterium (assembly GCA_031404635.1). Lineage (GTDB taxonomy): Bacteria > Actinomycetota > Acidimicrobiia > Acidimicrobiales > Ilumatobacteraceae > JAENVT01. The sequence goes on along the minus strand of JANNHY010000363.1, from coordinate 2,374 downwards.
GAAGCGGAGATACCGTCGGCCGACGACCTAGCCGCGGATTTCGAGCGTTTCCTGCGCGACCAACGCGAAGGCGACTCGTAGCGACGGGTGCACTGACCGACCTGTCGGGAACTAGCCCTTGGCGGCGCGGAACCCGGCTTCGAGGTCGGCGATGATGTCTTCGATCGACTCCAACCCGACGCTTAGCCGAACCAGGCCCGGGTACACCCCGGTCGACGCCTGCTCCTCCTCGCTGAGCTGGCTGTGCGTGGTGCTGGCCGGCTGGATCACCAGGCTGCGCACGTCGCCGATGTTGGCCACATGGCTGTGCAGTTCGAGCGCTTCGACGAACCTCGTGCCCGCTTGTTTGCCACCCTTGATGACGAACGCCAGGACAGAGCCGTAACCCTTGTCACGGCCGTACTTCTTGGCTCGCTCGTACCATGGACTCGAGGGCAGGCCGGCCCAGATGACGCTCTCGACCTCGTCGCGACCCTGCAGGAAGTCGGCCACCTTGGCGGCATTGGAGAAATGACGTTCCATCCGCAGGCTCAACGTCTCCAGGCCCTGCAAGAAGAGGAAGGAGTTGAACGGCGAGATCGCCCCGCCGGTGTCGCGCAGCCCCTGCACGCGGGCCTTCAAGATGAACGCGCCATGACCTAGCGCAGGCCAGTAGGCCAGGCCGTGATAGCTCGGGTCGGGGTCGGTGAAATTGGGGAAACGGCCGTTGCCGAAGTCGAAGGTGCCGCCGTCGGTGATCGAACCGCCGATCGAGGTGCCGTGGCCTCCGATGAACTTGGTGAGCGAGTGCACGACGATGTCGGCGCCCCACTCGATCGGGCGGATGAGGTACGGCGTCGGCACGGTGTTGTCGACGATCAGCGGCACGCCGGCATCGTGGGCGACCTTGCTGACACCTTCGATGTCGAACACGTCGTTCTTCGGGTTGGCGAGCACCTCACCGAAGAACAGCTTCGTGTTCGGCTTCACCGCTGCCCGCCATTGGTCGAGGTCGTCGGGGTCGTCGACGAAAGTGACCTCGATGCCGTGCTTGGGCATCGTGTAGTGCAGCAGGTTGTAGGTGCCGCCATAGAGCGAGGGTGAGGAGACGATGTGGTCACCGACTTCGGCGATGGTGGTGATCGCCAGCATCTCGGAGACCTGGCCGGAGGCGACAGCGAGTGTGCCGGGGATGCCGATGGCTGTCATGCACCCACCCTCCAGCGAGTTGAGCCGGGCCTCGAGCGCAGCCTGAGTTGGGTTCATGATGCGCGTGTAGATGTTGCCGACCTCGGCGAGGGCGAACAGGTTGGCGGCGTGCGCCGAGTCGCGGAACTCGTAGCTCGTCGTCTGGTAGATCGGCACGGCACGCGCGCCCGTCGTCGGGTCGGGATCTCCCCCGACATGGATCTGGCGTGTCTCGAAACCCCATGCGTCGCTCATGGCGCGTCACGCTACAGAGCTAAATCCCGACCAATCAAGTCGGAAATTCAATTCATTCCTACCCCGACGACGAAGCCAGGTTGGTGCGGAGGTCACGCTTCAAGAACTTGCCGGCCGGGTTACGCGGCAGCGGGTCCGGCACGATCAGGATCCGCGACGGGATCATGAACGCGGCGATCCTGGTCGAGAGGAATGCACGCAGTTCCTCCGGAGTCAGCGTGGCATTGTCGAGGAGATGGATCGCCACGGCGACCTGCTCGCCCAGACGCTCGTCGGGCACTCCGAATACCGCCGCCTCGTGGACCGCCGGATGCTCGTAGATCGCCGCCTCGACCTCGGCGCAGTAGACGTTCTCGCCGCCGCGCAGGATCATGTCCTTCAACCGGTCCTCGATGTAGTAATAGCCGTCGTCATCGACCCGGCCGATGTCGCCGCTGCGCAGCCAGCCGTCGACGATCGTTTCCGCAGTGGCCCGTGGGTTGTTCCAGTAACCGCGGATCAGCATCGGCCCGTTGAACCAGATCTCGCCGCGTTGGCCCATCGCTACCTGGCGACCGACAGGGTCGCGGATCTCGATTCGCATGATCGGCATCAACCGTCCGGTGGACGTCGGGTGGGTCAGGTAGTCGACGCCGCTGTTCCCCGGCCCGAAGCCGTTGGTCTCGGTCATGCCGTAGCCAAGTGTCGGGCCGCCCCGCCTCACACTCCCGGCCACCCGCTCGACCAACGCTGGCGGGGCCGGCGCGCCGCCACCTCCTACCCCCCTCAGGCTCGACGTATCGAACTCGCCGAAGCGTGGGGAGTTGACCAGGTCCCAGCTCTGGGTGGGTACGGCGACGAAGGTTGTGACCCGTTCGCGCTCGATCAGCTCCAGTGCCTTCTCCGCGTTCCAGCGGTACATCATCACCAGCTTCGATCTCGTCACGACGCAACTGAGTAGTACCGGAACACA